>JBLIND010000243.1:0-9893 GCA_047639095.1 Candidatus Omnitrophota bacterium
CCCCTGCCCGGCCGCATCCTGCTGAACAAATTCGAGGCCTTTTTCGCCTCCCAGCCGCTCGACTTGAACAAAAAAGAAGACCTCGACCGCCTGCTGGAAGAGTTCAACTGCACCTGTGCCTCCACCTTCGAGATCGGTAAAGCGCTCCTGGACTTCATCGCGATCGACCCCCGCCTCCCCGGCGAAGGAAAAACGTTCACGCCCTCTGAGCCCATCAGCCTCGCTCCCGGGATGACCCGCGAAGCCATCATTGAACATATCGCCAGCCTGCGCGAGAGCCATCCCGTAGCGGATCTCGCCCTCTACGCCTACCGGGATCTCTCACGGATTGATTGGAAGCCCTTCCTGAAGGCGGCCTTTGAACGCAACCCTGCCTGCCTGGAAGCCGGGAGTTCTCTGGATGACGAAACCCTGATCGAAGCCGTCTGCTCCTGGCCGGAAGCGTCCATATATGAAGGCCCCCGACTGGCCCAGCCCGACGAGACCTGGAACTTTTCCACGGGAGACGGCGCAGAAAAGATCCTCCTGCTCGCCCACATGCTCAAAGCCCGTCATCCAGCGCAGACCTGCACGGTCGAGGTGACCCCGGATTCGGCGAACCTTACAATCGGGGACCTGAATTGTAAGCTTCCTTCCTGCAAAGGTTTGGAAAACACTTTTATTGTATAATGGCGGCGCCCAAGGTAGGGTCGGCCCCATGTTTATCCTTCGACAACCTCATGATCGCAACCGACTTTCGATCAACGCCCCTGTACAACGGATCCCTCTGATCCTGCTGATGTCCCTGCTGGGCACCACCGGTTTCGCTCAGGAAAAATCGGCCATCGTCCATATCCAGGAACGACCGGTCGCACAGCCGCAAGCAGCGAATGGAAAAATGGGCCTGGAAGCCCTGATCGAACAAGCCATCGCCCACGAGCCGAACATTCTCCGCCTGAAGCGGCAGGTGGACATTGAACGCTCCCGGGTAAAGTTTGCGGCACCTCCACGCAACCCGGAAGTGCGCCTGGGCTTTTCCCACGGAAGCGACCCCGCCCTCTCCCGCCCCTATACCGAAGTCGAGGAGGAGACCATCACTCAATCGGGCAACCGCAGCAGTCGCCTTAACCGAACCGAAAGCAGCAACGGCAGCGAATCTCGTACCGGCACCGAAAACCGCAGCGGGGCGGGAGCACGCAGTCAAAGCTTCAACGAACAACGCCAGAGTTCAGAGAACGGCAACGCCACTATTCGCGATTCGGAACGCTTCAACGAAACCACCACCCGCACGACCCGGCGGGAAATCACGCCCACTCGCCGCGGTGAAATCGTTCGTACGACCGTTGAGGAAGCGAGCAACGAACGTTTCCGCGAAACGCAGACCGAGAACGGAAGCGCCACTGGCCGTGAGTCGCGCAACAATCAGTTCAGTGGCACCAAGGGCAGCGGCCTCGACGCCGATGCCTTCTCCACCCGTAGCAGTGAGAACGGCTCGCGCAGTGACTCCGGGTCATCCAGCAGCCGCGTCATCAGTGAATCGATTTCTGAACGCTCATTTGACCGCGCCTCCTCCGATGGATCCGACCAGTTTTCCGTGCAGTTCCGCATCTTCCCGCGGAACCCCTGGGAAAAAGCCGCACGGGAAGAACGTGCACAGGGCGCGGTGCTACTGGCCCAATTCAATTACGATGCCGCGGTCCGGGCGCTTGAAAACGAAGTTCGCCAAATCTACATGGAGTTGCAGTTCCTCCGGAAACGGGTTGGCCTGAGCGACAGCAAGTTGAACTTTCTCGACCAGGAAATTGCCTTCCACCGGAAGTTGTTCGAAGCAGGACGCGGGGGCGCCGACGACCTGGTGGCCACCCAGATCAACGCGATCAACCTCCAGAAAGAGCGCCGTGAAGCCGAAGACATCCTGCTCGCGGGCAAAGCCTCCCTCGCGGCACGGGTCCACGTCGAAGACGTCGAACGCATCGATCTGGGCGATCCCACGACGGAACGCAAGATCGACATCGACCGGCTGAGCCTGGATGAGTTGCTGGAAGCGGCCCTCTTCGCCGACGATCAAGCGGGCATCATCGCCCTCGAACAGCGACTGATCCGAAAAGACATGGCCCTGGTCGAGGCGGAAAAATATCCCTGGTTCTCCCTCATCTCTGCGACCTATGGCTACGAAGAACGCTTCAACGCCAAGTATCAGGATAACTTCAGCATCGTTGCCGGCGTCACCCTTCCGGTATTCGACTGGTTCGGCAAGGAAGATAAAACGGAGCCGCAAAAACTGGAAATTCAAGCCCTCGAAGAGCAGCGCAAAGCGATCCATGAAAGATTGAAATACAAAATCATGCTGTCGCTGGACCGGCTCAAGCAGAGCCTTTCCTCCGCAGAGACCTTCAGCCAGGACTACGCGGATTTGCGAACCAGGATCGTAGCCATGAAAACCAAGTTGGCGGATGCCGGAGGGCTGGAAGCGAACAAACAAATGGTCGCACTGGAACGGCACCTCGTTGAGATCGACACCCGCGCCCTGAGCATTGGGCTTGAGTACGCACGCGCGCTGCTGAACTTTGAGTCCATGCTGGGTGTGGACCTCGACTCACTCGACCAGTAAAGATCGCTAGCGGACCACGGGAATTTCCACACTGTTCAGGAATCGCTGAACGATTGAACCCTCGACGAGCTCCTCCGGGGCCGAGGCGATCAAGTGAAGCGAAGCAAAACGCGAATGGTAAATGCGCGTTAAGATCACGTTGCCGTCCGCTTCCGCATTATGATTACGCACTTCGACCGCCGGCACTTTCGCCTCGATTTCCCGGGCATAATCAAATCCCTCGGTACGATCGATTTTATTGGTCATCGAAGATAACTCGCGCGAAAAGGTATACCCCGTATCCGGCGAATACCGACAGATCGCAACCAGGTTAATGCCCTCCTCCATGCCCAGCTTCACCCGCTCGTAAATAATATAATGGTCATCCAATTCCGCTTCGGAGGATTCCCGTACCGGGGGGCTGGGAAAATCTACAAAGAACGTTTCGCGGCCCAGCTCATAGCGATGCCACTCGAAAAAATCCTTCGCGGGTTCGGGGGTCATGAGGATCAGCAACCCGCCCAGCACCGCCGCCCCCAGCCCGATCATCCCCACGACGGGCCACCGCCGCCACAGGGCGAGTGCCACGACCACGAGGCCCGCGCCAATCACATATAAAGCAGGAAGTTCCATGATTAACGCATCTTCTGGAAAGTGATGACCGCATCCGGTGCATATGCATCCTGGCGGAAGGGAACGCGACGGGCATGCGCGGCGAGGGTGGCATCAGACGATGCCGCGAAGAGCTGCGCAGCCTGCCGAACCTCACACGCCTTCACCTGCAGCGGATAGAGGATTTCACCCGCGAAAACCTCACAGATCAGCTCCGTCTCCGGCGATTGCGCAAGGCTGTCGGGCGTGTGGATCGCCGAGGGTGGATACAGGGCTCCCATGATCGGCTGCAGGAGGGGTATGCGATTCCACCCGCTGTAAATGCGCTTATCATACGCCCAGGCCATATAGTCGCCACAGTAGCCGAGCGGCAGATCGTGTTCATGCGCCACCTTATCCGGAGCGCGGGCCTGCAAGTCGCTGTTGCGCAAGCGGCACACCGCATAATGCCCACCGAACTGCTGACCTGTGTACTGTTTCACCAGGGGGTAATAGCCGTTCGTTTTCAAGGTCCCTTTCGCCGTGATATTGGTGACAACCTCCGAGTGCAGGTAGCTCGTGATCGGATCTTGGAAATCGGGGACATCCGTAAGCGACGCGGGGATGACCGCCAGTTGAGAGAGGGCTTTACCGACCTCCGAATGGCCGATGTGGGGCAGGACCATATCCCCGGGCAGGGCGAGAAGCGAAGCCGCTTCCCGAGAGTGCGCGTACAGGAGGATGTCCCCCGCAGAAGCGGGCTCGGCCCATTTGGGGTGATGAGAAACACAGCCGTTAGCGAACGCTAGAAGACAAAACAGGAACCCCAGGGCCCGTTCCGATGATCGGAACCCATTTAAAAAAGCCTTCCGATGATCGGAACCCACCATCTCACATCCTGAACGAGGTGCTTGGCGTCCGGTGTGCACACTTAAACCGCTGAACATGAAAAGAACCTACGCATGGCGGGGCATCCCGTCCATCGGGAAGTGCCGGTGGTTTACTAAACATTGAATAGGAAGTGCACAACGTCGTTTTCCTGCATGACGTATTCCTTGCCTTCCACCCGGAGTTTTCCGTGCGATTTAATCGCGGCCTCCGTCTTGTATTCGACGAGGTCGTCGACGGAAAATACTTCGGCGCGAATAAACCCGCGCTCGAAATCGCCGTGGATCACGCCCGCAGCCTGTGGGGCGCGGGTGCCAATACGAATCGGCCAGGCGCGGATTTCCTTGGGACCCGCCGTGTAGTAACTCTGCAAGCCGAGCAGGTGATAGGCACCGCGAATGACCTTATCCAATGCGGGCTCAGTCATGCCGAGCGACTCCAGCATCTCTTTGCGGTCCTCGGGATCCAGCTCGGATAATTCCGATTCGATCTTGGCGCAGACCATGGTGACTTCGCCTCCGTTGGCGGCGGCATACGCTTTCACGGCCTCAACCTGCGCGTTGGTCCCGGCTTCGAGATCTTCTTCGCTCACGTTGGTGATGTACAGGACGCGCTTGGCGGAGAGCATGCCGAAACTTTTCAGCATCTTCACCTCCTCCGGGTCCGTGATTCCCAAGGTACGAATGGGTTTTCCATCCCCGAGAGCGGCCACACATTGCTCCAGCAGTCGAGCCCGAAGCTGGGCTTCCTTGTCGCCGCCTTTGGCGAGCTTGCCCGCCTTCTGCAGGGCGCTTTCGCTGGTCTCAAGATCCGCGAGCATCAATTCCGTTTCGATGGTTTCGATATCGCGAATCGGATCGATCGTCCCATCGACGTGGGTAATATTTTCATCTTCAAAACAACGCACGACCTGGAGAATCGCATCCACCTCGCGAATGTGGCTGAGAAATTTATTGCCCAGCCCCTCGCCTTTGCTGGCCCCGCGCACGAGTCCGGCGATGTCCACAATGCGGACGATGGAGGGAAGGATCTGTTCGGTCGGCTGAAACTGGTTGATCAGCTGCAGGTTCGAATCCGGCACCTTGACCACACCTGTATTCGGCTCAATCGTGCAGAACGGATAGTTACTGGCTTCCGCCCCCGCTTCCGTCAGTGCGTTGAACAATGTGCTTTTCCCCACGTTGGGGAGACCTACAATTCCTGCTTCCATGCGGGGGGAAGTAGTACGAATGATCCGGGAATGCAAGTATTGTATAGCAGCGGCATTGAGGCACCGGGTGGCTCCTCAGCGACCATCGAAATCACGCGGCCCCCGACGCATGCCGCTCCCTACCGGAACCTAGAGATCCGCGACCCAGCGACGCTCGCCGGTGGTTTTATGCGTAGCGGCGGCATCGAGGCCCAGGTAACCATCATAAAACATCTGCTTCAGGGCATTGATGCGTACGGGTCCATACGGACTGCCATCGAGCAGCACGACGAGCCAGTTCATGCCCAGGTTGTCGATCTCAGACGCCCGCACCCAGTCTTCATGGTTCGTAGAAATCTGATATTCCGGAGCGATCCGGAAATCGGCCGCCTGCTCGATGAGCTCTTCAAACCCGAACGGGCCGTAGATGTCGCCGTCGGGATGATTCACAAACCATTCCAGATCATCCTGGGCCACGGAAGACCTGTCGTCCTCATCGACTTCATTCGGAAGCTGCAGGGAACCGACGATGACAAAATCCATATTGCAGGCTATACAGCTGATGTGCTTCGAGCCTGGAATGGCCCGCATCCAGCTCTTGCGTGGTATCCGACTCACCGAATTTTTCCCGCAACGCGGACAGCCGGTGAATTTTCCGTAATGAATATTCATACGATCTCCAATGGATCATGATCAGCCCGGGAGATGCTGATCTTTACGCCCTTTGCGCCGGCCCCCTGCAGTCGCTTCCTGAAGACGGGTAAGAAACCTCGTTCCGTATGGGTATGCTCTGACAACAGCACACTAACCCCCGCCTCATTCGCAGCCAGCACATCATGGTGCCGCATCTCCCCTGTAAAATAGACATCCGAAGGGGATCCGGCAAGCACCGAACCACCCGCCCCGGCACAGAGGTGAATTGTTTTCACCTTGCTGCCCGCCCGGCGATGCGCAGCTGTACGGGCCACACGCAGCTGCTTGAGTCCCAGATGGGCTTTGATCCTGTTTTGCAGGGTGGCCAGGCTGATCGCCTGCTTGAGCTCCACACGACGACCGATGCCAGGGTGGTCCGGGGTGGCCGAGGGGAGGATTGAGGCCCGCGTGCCGACCCCCAGGCCATCGGCCAGCCAGTCATTTACCCCGCCTTCGACGTTGTCGAGCGCGGTATGGGGGGCGTAAATGGGTATGCCATGCTGGGCCGCTGCCAGCAGGATCCGGCTCTTCGCATCCGCTTGGGTGATGCGGGCGGTCGGAATGAACAAGGGCGGGTGATAGGCGACGATGAGATCGACCTTGAGGCGCAAGGCTTCCGCCATGACGGCCTCGGTCAGATCAATCGTCAGCAGGATATGCGAGACACCCTCTTCCGTCCTGGGCTCAAGAAGCAGGCCTGTATTATCCCAGTCCTCCGCAAAGGACCGGGGTGCCACCTGTTCGAGCACCTCATAAATATGCGCGTAGCTATGCAATGTGCCTTGGTTATATCGAATTCTAACCTACTGTAAACAGTCAAAAAAACGTATACTGTCCGAGGAATCGTTTGTTCGACGACCCCTAGTTTAAACCTGTATAAGAATAGAAGCAACTCTATGCACCCTACCGACAAGCTGATGACCCAACACCGCAAACCCACCCCCTGAAACATGCTCCCATTCACACGAAAAATTTTAGAGGACTGGGCTGGCAAACAAATCTTTCGGGATGGTGCACGGATTTATGAAGAGGGCCGGGTGGAATCCGTCAGCTACGAGCAGCATAAAATCAGTGGGCTGATTTCAAACAACCTGCGTCCCATCAAGTGTGCGGCGCAAATGCATCCGGATGGTTCGGCAGAACCGCTCTGTCCTTGCCGCTTGAGTCGGGAGCAGGGTTTTATCTGCGCTCATATCGTCGCGCTCTGCCTCGAAATGCTGAACATCGAAAACGATCCGGAGCGCAAAGCCAAACTGGAAGCCGAACGTCGCCGCGCCGATCGATTGGCCGCCTATGACGACTCGGCCTACATCCAGCGGGTGCCCAAGGGGACCAAGGGCGCGATCGATGCCTCGATCAAGTTGCAACTCCCGAAAAACTGGATGGAAGGTGTCGCCGACGGTAAAATTCCGCTCCGGGTTTTCGCGGTCGTCGGCGCGGAGGAAGGTCCCATTCACCTGCTGCCCACAGATCTGCGCTTCTGCTTCAACGAGCGGGATGAAAACCTGCTCTTCGTGCTGGAGGACATCAGCGAGGGGCCGGTGAAATCCGAACTTCAAGTCGGCATGCAGGATTTTATGAACCTCCTCGCCATCGCATCGGGGAAATACATCAGCCTGGCCGAAGGGGGCGAAGCGCTGGTGAACACCGCGCGCATGCCCGCGAAACTCCTGCTGGATCTCGACCGCGAAAACGGCGAACTGATCCTCATCCTCGACACCCCCCTGCCCTCGCTGAAAGCGGGTGAATACCCGACCTACCTGGTGAAAGGCAAACAAGCCTGGGCCTACGGCGGTAAAGAATTCTGGCCGCTCGCCAGTACGCTGCCTGAACCCCTGCATGCCATTTACCTGAAACCTATGTTTGTTGAACGCAAGGCCGTCCCGCGTTTCCTCAAGGTGGAGTTGCCGGCCCTGCAGCAAATCGTTGATATCGAAACCGAGCTGTCCGAAGATCTGTTTTCGCTGGAACCGGAAAAGCCGGAGGTTCGCTTGGTGGTCCGCGGCAGTCCGGCATCGCTCTCGGCTATTTTATATGCGCGCTATGGCGAACTCGAATTCGTCGCCAACAAACCGGACCCTGTGGGGGATTTCGCCTTGCCCAATCCGGATGACCTGATGGCCTACTACGTGCGCAACCTGCCCGCCGAACGCGCCGCGCTTCAGCGCCTGTACGAAGTCGGCCTGGGCGGCGACGTCGGCGACGAGATGCATGCGATCGTCCATCAGCGCAACGTGATGGTGTTTTGCGGAACCCACTTGCCCAGCCTGCGCCGTAAAGGCTGGAAGGTGGAACTCCAGGGACGCATCACCGAATTTCTGGATGACGTGGAATATGCCACGCCCGTGGTGGAGGTCCGGCAGCCGTCCGAAGGAGCCGACTGGTTTGAGGTCGGTTTTGAGTTCGATGTGGGCGGCGAGAGCCTCTCCCGCGCCGACATTCAACGAGCGATTCTCAAAGGAGAATCGCACGTGGAACGCAAGGGCAAGATGGTCCTCTTCGACAGCGATGCCGTGCGCTCGATGAGCGCGGTCTTTTCCGACTCCGCGTCCTCCGAAGGCAGCCGAGGCGGTAGCTTTCGCATGAGCGCCATCAACACCGCATATGTTCAATCGGCTTTGGACAGTCTCGACGGAGTGGATATCGAAGCGCCCAAGACCTGGTTGCAAACGGCCGAGCAGCAGAATCGCTCGATGGAGCTGGAGCCGGTGGAACTGCAGGAACCGCTCAAGTCGACCTTACGCGATTACCAGAATACCGGTGTGAGCTGGTTACGCTTTCTGGAGACGAACCACTTCTGTGGAATTCTGGCCGACGAAATGGGCCTCGGCAAAACGCTGCAGACACTGGTCTGGTTGCAGTTGAAGCGCGTACACAAGGAAGCCGCCGGCAAACCGGTGCTCCTCGTCTGCCCGACTTCGCTGGTGGAAAACTGGATCGACGAGGCCGAAAAGTTTACGCCCCACCTGAAGTTTCTGAACCTGACCGGAACCGGACGCGAGAAGGCCTACGCCCAAATCGACCAGGTCGATGTGATCGTGACCTCGTACGCCATCATGCGCCGCGATATCGAGCGGCTCGTCGCTATCGAATTTGCGATCGTCGCCCTGGACGAAGCCCAGCACATCAAGAACCGGTCCACCCAGAATGCGGTCGCGGCGAAGAAGCTGGTCGGGCACAATCGGGTCGTGCTTACCGGTACCCCGGTAGAAAATTCGGTTGCGGACTTGTGGTCGATCATGGACTTCCTCATGCCCGGATACCTCGGTGGTCACGAACACTTTCGTGCGAACTACGAAGTGCCCATTGGGCATGGGGGCGAACCCGCAGAGGATGCTCAGCGGCGCCTGCGCAAGAAGCTGCACCCCTTCCTGCTGCGGCGGCTGAAAAAAGACGTAGCCAAGGATCTGCCACCGAAAATTGAAAAGGTTACCAGCTGCCAGCTGACCAAGGACCAGAGCCTGGTCTACCAGGAGCTGGTGAAGCAATCGCGGAAAAAGCTCACCGACATGGTCGAAGCCCAGGGGTTCGCCAAGTCGCGCATGGAGGTCTTCAAGACCCTGCTGCGCTTGCGCCAGGTCTGCTGTCACCTCGACCTGTTAAAGCTGCCGGGACTCAAGGCGAAGGCTCCTTCGGGCAAAATGGATCTCTTCTTCGAGCTGCTGCAGGAAGCCATGGATGGCGGGCATCGCGTGCTGGTCTTCAGTCAGTTCACCACCATGCTCGGCATCCTGCGCGAGGAACTGAAAAAGCGGGAGATCCGCTACTGCTACCTGGATGGTTCCACGAAACATCGCATGGCGGAAGTGCGTGAGTTTAATCTGAATGCCGAAATCCCCGTCTTCCTGATCAGCCTGAAAGCCGGCGGCACGGGCCTCAACCTGACCGGAGCCGACATGGTGATCCATTACGATCCCTGGTGGAATCCGGCGGTGGAGAATCAGGCATCCGACCGGGCCTACC
>JBLIND010000244.1:0-9860 GCA_047639095.1 Candidatus Omnitrophota bacterium
GAGCCCCACTGCCAGATTTCTGCATCCAGCGCCGGGCGGACCCAGTCGGACATCGCCTTGAGTCGATCCGTGCTCACATCCGAGGCGAGCGCCCCCCGGTTGTACAGATGACGATAGGTGCGGTCCGCGAACAGCATCATGAATTCCGGATTCTCCACCAATGCAAACCAGGGTTTGATGAACACCCGGTCCTTATCCGTTGAGCTGCGCTTGAACTTGGTATGGACTTCCGCATTCCAGACCAGCGAGGCTTCAAAATCCCAGGTGAAGTGTTTCACCCCGCGACCGGGATTGTTATTATTACCTCCGTAGTAGTTCTGTGGGTCGCTGCCGTTCACTGGCCAGTCGTGCGCGTGCGTGAGATTCCACCAGCTGCTGATCAGGTAGTCGCTGAACTGACTCACATCCATCACGTCCCGGTAGGTGGCGTAGGTCGCCGGGTTCGAAAGATCCCCCGGATTGTAGGCCGCGTCCTTGATCGTCGTCGGCGCTTCTTCGTTGATGTTTCCACCGTGGTTAAACCCCAGGTAGTCATCGCCATTTCCTCCTTCGTAACTCGCCTGGAAATCGTTGTCCGGGCGTTCGCTGGGATTGTAGAGACCATAGTAGGCTCCGTTCACGAAGAGGTGCGCCCAGGTGCTGTGTCCACCCGTGCCGCCCATGTCGTATTGCGCAGCTCGTGCAAACTGATCGCGCAGGTACAAGGCATCCGGACTTGCGCCCCAGCGGCCTTCCCATCCGTCGTTCGAATGGTGGCGTAAAACGATCTTGTCGAAGGACGTCGTCGCAGAATCGGCTCCGTAGGGCGCGGATTCAAACAGAGGGTAGTTGAGTTTGCCCGCGCCGTAATCCCGCTTGAAATAAATCCGAAACGCCCGTTTGGTCGTGACCCAGGAATGCGGACGCAGCCCGCAGTTAATCTGGAATCCGCGAAAATTCTTGAACTTCGGGTGCTGCGGGTAGTGGAGCTCCAGCGAGCAGGGCCGTTCATATTGTTCATTTCCACCTGAATTACCGATTCCGCCCGTACCGCTGTCTCGTACCGTTGCGAAGTCGCTGTTCGGCATCGAGATGAACAGCGCAGGCAGGTGATGCAGTGACGTTACCACGTCCGGCGGGTAGGCTGCACTCGTGGTGTAAGTCTTGCCGTCCCACTTCGCCGGACTGTTGAGCATCACGTAGGTGTGGGTGTCGATATTTGATGGCGGAAGCGCGCCCGAAGCCAGATAGGCCATCGCCCGCAGGGGAAGCGAGCGATTCACCGGGACCACAACCGGTGAGGGCTGACCGCCCGATGCCACAGGATTGCTGCCGTCCGTGGTGTAGCTGATCAAGGCCCCCGGCGTGTCCGACTGGATCACCACGTTGGTCGGCGAAGCGTAGAATCCGCGATCCGGACTGAAACGCGTGTCGGCAACCTGCGCCTGAACACCGGTACAGAGCGCAACGAAGGCGCAGAAACGGATAAATGGTAGGAGGTGTTTTATCATGGGGTCGCAGTCTTTTGTATGAATACCCATGAACGTGTGCAATTTACATGCCAATGGCGGTTTCTTGTCGACCCGGCCTGGCGGGGAAAAACTGGTTTTCCTGTCATAGGAAACCGTTTTGGAAATCGTTCGGATCATAGGAACGTGATAAAACGCCGCATGCACATCGTACCGGGAATCGTCCAGCAGGGTCATCGCGCCGCCTCCGGCGCCAACGGGAATCCGAAATTTCCCGGGGGCACGATCCGGATGCAGATCCCCTTTTTCAAGGCGCTCGGGTTGGACTTAAGCGGGTTGTATCCGGGCACGATCAACGTTTCGGTTACCCCACATGTGTTCGAGCCCATTCGTCCCACGCATGCGTTCAAGCAACTGCAATGGTGTGATGATGCCGCCGAGGATTTTTCGTTTTTCACCTGCGAGTTGATGCACGCGGGCGAGACGCATCGGGGTTGGATCTACTGGCCGTCCCCTGATACCAAACCCGCGGCGCACGGCCACGAGCAGAACATCCATATCGTCGAGCTCCTGATGCCCTGGATCGAGGGACTCGCGTACGGGGATGCGGTGTCGCTGGTGTGCTCGCCGGAGGAAACGGCGTGGCGTAGCATGGGTCTCTGACCCGAGACGGATGGTGTCGGGTCAGATACCCAACCTACACCTCGGCTCCATATTCTTCTCAGCCAGCGCGATGTCGTTCTTGCGAGCCTCAGCGATCGGCCGACCGACGCCTATAGCGGTTTAGTAGATGCAGCATGAGCGAAATCGCGAGGTTAAGCTGCTTCATCAACTGGCGCAGTCCGGGCAATTTGATAAAGAGACGAGGCGACGATTAAATCGTAGCTTGGGTCTATAACCGTTTACGAGGAGGGAAAGCCTGAAAGAGATCACCGGAACGATCGATCACCGTATCCTGCTCAACTACCGAGTTGATCCGGAAGTGATGCAGGCTCAGTTTCCAAAGGAATTTATCCCGAAGTTGGTAAATGGCTATGCGATCGGTGGAATTTTCCAGGTCCAGGTAGACAAGGATCAGTATGTGGTGCGTATCGGAATGGGTGATGGTGCTCAGCTCATGGTCATTGACGCGTCCGTCTCGAAAAGCCTTCCATCGGGTTCCACCTTCTCAAGCGTCGATGAGGTTTCTCAGTTTTTTGAAGCGGGCAACATCGGTTGGTACACGAGGGGCATCTTTATAGGGCGTCGAGCTCGCGGCGGTAGCCGCTGGAGAGGATGGGGAAGCGGCACCAGGTTTTCGGGTCGAGGTTGGTGTCGTCCAGGTGAAAGGCGGGGGCGTAGCGTTCGCGCTTCCATTGGTTGCGGGACCAGAGGCGGAAGAAGCGTTTCACCCAGATGGTGAGTTGGGCATCGTCGTATTGCGGATACTGGAGCTGAAGAATTTCCAGAACCTCGGCGGGCATTTTCTTGTCGCGAATCGCGGCCTCTTCCACGGCATCGAGCAGCTCGTAGGGCATCAAATCTTTCTCGTCAGTCTGGGCCTGGGCGAGCGGACGAAGCTCGGCGGTGGGCTGCAGGGCATTCACGATCCGAAGCGCGGGCAGGGGGGCCAGGCCGAGCGGGCCCTCGACTTCGAGCCAGCGCAGCCAGTGCCGCAAAAAGGCTTTGTCGATCCCGCCGATCGGGCTCAAACCGCCGCAGGTATCGCCATCCATGGTTGCATAACCGACGGCTGCTTCGGAGCGGTTGCTTGTCGCGAGCAGTAAGGCGTTTTGAATGTTCGCAAGCATCCACACCCCGGGTCCGCGCACCCGTGCCTGGATGTTCTGCAGGGTCAGGTCGTCCAGCTCCCAGGTCAGCTCGCGCTTGATCGCCGTCTCCACGCGTTCGCGATACCCGTTGATCAATTCATCGATCGTCCAATCGATGAAGGTGGCGCCGACGGCCTCGGCGATGCTGCGCGCGGAGTTGAAGGTGTCGTCCGAGGAATGTTCCGTGGCCTGATACACACAGGTGAGGAGTTGGGCGTTCAGGGTTTCTGTATCCCAATCGTCGCGGTAGGCCAGCTTGGCTTTAAGCCCGTCGAAACCGAGTTCGCGCAACGCCAGTTGGGCCATCAGGTGGACCAGGCAGGCCACCGCCGTCGAATCCGCACCCCCGCTCAGGCTCAACACAAATCCGCGCGAATAACTTTTGCGCAGGTAGTCAAACAGTCCGAGGCATTCCGCGCCGGTGAACTCCTCCTCCTTGCTCAGCATCCTCGCTTCCCGCTGCGGCTTCGCCATCTTTACCGTGGGCAGGTCGAAGTCCACGCGGATCATCCGGTCTTCGGCGATGTCAAAATCCGGACGCGTGCTCATCGTGCGCACCTGGTACAAGCGGGTGTCATCCACATCGATGACGGCCGTGGTCAACACCACGTCCTGGAAGCTGAAACGCGGGCCTTCGGCGATCAGTTCGCCGCCACTGGCGATGATGGCCCCGCCGTCGTAGATGATCCGACCCGCTTCGTTGCCGAGCAGGTTGGTGTAGACGTAGGTGACCCCAAACGCGCGCGACCCTTCCTGGACCAGGCGTTTGCGTGTCTCGTGTTTGCCAAAGGCAAAATGACTCGCACTCGGGTTCAGCAGGATGTCCACCCCGGCGCCGGCGTGATCGATGCCCGGCCGGTTGGCTGCCCAGCCGTCCTCGCAGATTTCAAACCCGATCCGAATTCCATTGAGGTCGAAAATCACGTCGCCCAGCGGGCATCCGTCGGCCGTGCGGACCACTTCGTCGGGCCAGGCCGCAAACCAGCGGGGTTCATAGTGAATGCCATCTCCGGCCAGGTGCTGTTTGGCGGCAAAGCCGACGAGTGCGCCATCCACCAGCAGGGCGGCGGTGTTGTAGAGGGCGTTTCGGTAGAGCAGAGGCAGTCCAACGGATATTGCCATCCCCTTCGTTTCCGGGGCGAGCTCGTCGAGCATATGTCGGGCGGTGCGTTGCAGTTCCGGGGAGAGAAACATATCCTCGCAGCCATAGCCGGTGATGCACATCTCGGGGAGCAGGAGCAGCGAGACGTCCTCCTCCCGTGCCTGGCGAATGGCTTCGCGAATGCGATCGGCATTACCCGACCAGTCCATCGGGATTTGATTTAGAACGGCTGCGCCCAGTTTTATATTTTTCATCGGCAGGCGTTTCGATTTACCAGTACAATTGCAGGCTGCTGCCCTCCATGCGCTTGCCCATCTCGCTCCAGTCGACCCATTTGATGTGCCCATCCATAAACGCCTCGTTGGCCCCGGCGGGTCGCGAACCCTTCAGGTGATTCGCCCCCTGGCGTCCCGGGCCAAACCAACCAAATTCGCCGAGCTGGCGATTCAGGTCCGTCCAGATAATGGGGTCGGATGGAATGTCCGTGGTGCGCTTGGCAAAGATTTCATCCTTCGGCACGTCTTCATAGTCCGGGTAGGTGTAGTATTTCGGCCAAGGAGTGTCCGCAGCCAGGTAGGCATAACCCCAGACCGATTCCTTCGTGCCGCCGCCCCAGTTCCAGAAGTCATCCCGGTTCCAGAGTTTCTTGTTGGACGGGCAATAACAGATCTCGCGGTCCAGGCCGTAGTCGACCAGGTTGAGTTCACGGACTTTCTGATCAAACCAGTAAGGCGAGCGATTAGCTTCGAGGTGCAGGCGTGGATAGAGATCGTTGTGATCGGTCGCAGACGAGGTCATGATCGCACTCAGGTTTTTGAGGTTGGTGCTGCAGCTGGTGCGTCGGCCTTTTTCGATGACCCCGCCGATCAGCGGGATGAGCATCGCGGCAAGCAGGGCGATGATGGCGATGACCACCAGCATTTCAATCAGGGAAAATCCGTCGCGTTTACGGTTCATGGAGTGATTATTCATGTTTGATCGTAAGTTGAAAGCCAGAAGCACTTACTGATACACTATGAACATGATCCAATCAGCAACATTTGGGGCCGGCTGCTTCTGGTGCGTCGAAGCCGTCTTTTTACAACTCAAGGGCGTCCAGCGCGTCGAATCCGGATATGCGGGGGGCGTCTTGAACAATCCGACCTACCAGGACATCTGTACCGGGGCTACCGGCCACGCCGAAGTGATCCGCATCGATTTTGACCCGGAGGTCATCGCGTATGAAACGCTGCTGGAGGTGTTCTGGCACACGCATGATCCGACGACCCTGAATCGTCAAGGGGGCGATCGGGGTACGCAGTATCGTTCGGTGATTTTTTATCACGACGAAGCCCAGCGGACAGCGGCCGAGGCGTCGAAGGTGGCGACGGATGCGTCCGGGTTGTGGAGTGATCCCATTGTGACGGAGATTTCCCCGCTGCCGGACTATTATCCGGCGGAGGCATATCATCAGGATTACTATAATCGGAATCCCAGCCAGGGGTATTGCTCGGTGGCGATTCCACCCAAGCTCAAGAAGCTGCACGAGCGCTTTCCGGATTTAGTGTAAGTACGCGTAGCATGGGCTTCAGCCCGTCCCCGTTTCCCGCGTTGGCTTTCGAATGCCATGGGACGGAATAAATTCCATGCTACGTCTACTTATCTTACCGGATCTGGACATCGTCGATAAACCAGCCGGAGACCTTGAACACGTTGTCCGAGGCCATGCGAAAACGAATATGCACGGTCTGACCCGCAAAGGCGCTGAGGTCGATCTCTGTACGGAGAAATCCGCCGGAGTTTCCACTGAAGGCCGGCCCGCCGGCGAACACGCTGCTACTGCCCATCGAGGGGAAGTTGTAACCGTTCAGGGTCATCGCACTCCCCAGGTCCGACCAGGGGCCGCCGGGTCCCGCAGTGCTGATCTCTACACGTCCGCCATCGAAGCCGCGTTCGGTGTCGAACCAGTGCCAGAAGGCCAGGCCGGGATCGGCATCCAGGGGCTGCTCGGGTGAGATTAGGTGCAGCTCGCTTGTACCCACTGTGTTCGTGGCAAACCAGCTGGTCGATCCGCTGCTCGCCTGCTGGGTACTTTGCAGCCAATCCAAAGCCAGGCCGGAGCCGTGACTCACCGTCCAGCCGTTGGTTCCGTTTTCCATATCGTCAAAGAAGCTGAACATCCGCTCGTAGCCGTAAAAACCGATTGGGGTCTGGGCGACCGTCGGATCCAAGTAGGTAACCAGGCCGTTGGTGCTCGTCGTGAACAACGAAGCCTCGCCGGGGCCCGAGCCGTTCGGCGCATCCGTCCAGGGGAAGGGCCCCAGCAGATCATCCGTTCGCATGATGCGATAGGTGTCACCCGCGAGAACAGTGAGGTCGAGGAAGCCGGTTCCGCTCACCACCTCGAAGCGCAAACCCGGCAGGACCGGGAGCATGAGATCCGCATTGCTGATACTGCCGCCCGCGAGGATGTTTACCGCCACACTCCCTTCGGCCGTCGGGTTGTTGGCGATGACGAGCGCACCGCCCAGCCACGCATCGCGCAGCGGGTGTTTGTCGTAGACACCGGAGCGGAGGTGATAGCTGCCAGCGGGAATACGTGAAAAAGCAAAAAATCCGGTGTCATCCCCGACCACAGTTCCCACCAGGCTGCCGTCGGGGCGCCGCAGCTCGATCGGCACCTGCTCGATCAGGTTGGTCTCGGTATCGAAGATCACCCCGGACAGACTGCCTGGTGGTTCCAGGCCGAAATCGATGTTGCCGGTGTGACTGCCCAGCACCACGTTCACCGGATCCGGCTGGTCCACATTCGGATTCAGTGAGGTGAACAGGATGTCATCGAACCACTCGTCGAGGTAGATTTGCGTCGCATCAAAGGTGTTCACGAAATAGTCGCCGCCTGGCAAGGCGATCACGGTATACGATCCGTCCGCCGCCGTCGTGCTGCCGCGAACGAAATTTCCGGAGGCATCATAGACATCGATGTCGATCCCGGCCAGCGGCTGGTTGCCCGCAGTGCTCACCCGACCGCCAAGCGTTCCGCCGAGAGCGAGTTTGAAATCCACGCTCGGACCGATGAGGCCCCCCGCTACCATGATACCGGTTGCCCCGTTGACGATCGGATCGTTGCTGGTGCGGATCACGTCATCGAACCACTCATCAATAAATCCCGCGCTATTGGAGGTGCGGACATACAAGGTGCCAACGGGCAGAACGTCGAGGGTGTAGGTCCCGCTCGCACTCGTGGTCGTGGTGCCGGCAATCAGCCCGTTCGCGAAGGTGGCGATCACCGTTGCATTCGTAATCGGCTGACTGTTCTCGTCGCGCACCTCTCCGTTGATCGTTCCTCCGCTCTCGAGCTCGAGATCGATTCCCGTGAGGGCAGCGCCTCCCGTGAGGACCAGGGTATCCGCGTGATCGACCACCGGATCATCTCCCGTGGCCAGGAGGTCGTCGTACCATTCATCCAGCAAGCCCGTGTTGTAGGAGCGGATGGTGTAGGTTGCCGGCGGGAGACTCGTCATGAGATAGTTGCCCGAGCCATCGAGGTTGACCACGCGGACGAGCAGGCCATCCGCGGTATACGCTGCGATTTCGCCGCTGGTCACCGCGCCTCCGGGAAAGGGTTGGGTCACCTGACCGCTGATGCGGCCTGCCTGGAGCAGGGTGAGATCCGCACCGCTGATCTGGTTGGCGGAAGCGATGGTGATCAGCGTGGCGCCATCGGTTGTGGGCAAGCCGGTGAGCAGCGGCGTCTGTTCATACCAGACCTCGGCATAGGCGGGGAGGTCGACGGCCGAACGCAGGCTGTACGAACCATCCGCAAGGCCCGCGAAGCGAAAGGTGCCGCTGGCATCGGTATCGGTCGACTTCAAAAAGAATCCGCTGACCGTGCGCAGCTCGACCGTGGCATTGGGCAGGGCGGCGGCATTCGGATCAAAGAGCGTGCCCGATATGGATCCCGAGGGGTCGAGGGCGAAGTCCACTCCCGGGGTGAGGAAACCTGCGAGCACGCTGATGGCATTCGCCGCGTCAGCAAGCGGATCGCCGCTGGTGACTTCTATATCGTTGAACCACTCGTCCACGAGCAGTTGGGTGCTTACCGCAGTGCGCACATAATAGCTGCCATCCGGCAGACTGTTTACCAAGTACGCGCCGGTGGCCGACGTGGTGCCGGAGCCGATCTCGGAGCCGTCGTCCAGGGTCACCCGGACGGTCAGGCCCGTTACAGGTTCACCGAGTTGATCTGTCACACTGCCGCTCACCGCGCCCCCCAGCGCGAGCTGAAAGTCGATGTTGGCGGCGAGGCCGCCGGGAAAGAGGTTGATCGTGTTCGCGGCATCGGCGATTCCATCACCCGTGATTACGATGTGATCGTTGTACCATTCATCGACCAGACCGATCGTGTTCAGCGTTCGGACAAAATAGGGTCCTCCCGGGAGTTGATGGATCACATACTGACCCGCGGCATCGGTGGTCGCCTCGTAGCTCGCGCCGTTGCTCGTGTTCACCGCCCGCATGAGGACATTCGAAACCGGCTGGCTGCCCGCATCGGCTACGCGACCCGTAATGCTTCCGCCTGGATTGAGGGCAAAGTCAACCATCAGGTTGGTCGTGCTGCCAGTGATCAGAATCGGATCGGCGCTATCGGCGAAGGGGTCGAACCCCGTAGCCGTGACGTCGTCGAACCACTCATCGATCAGATTGGCGAAGACGAGCGTGCGCACATAGTAGGTGTCCGCGGTCAGGTTGGCGAAGAGGTAAGCGCCGTTGACATCGGTCGTGGCAAAATCGACGAAGCTTCCTCCGCTGTCGTAGAGTTCGACCTCCTCAAACGGGGCGGGGCTGCCAAGGGTGTTCGCCACGCGGCCGCCAATACCACCGGCAAAGGTGAAGTGGATGCCGGAGAGGCAAAAGATCAGGATGAGTAGGTAGCGGTCGGTCAGTCGTATATGAATGGGCATAATACACCTCTATGTATGTGCCCTGGTACGCCCTGAGCATATGCTGAAGCGGAGGGGTTTGGCAAGCGGGCGCTTTTCCGATAATCGGAACGGGTGGGGGCAAGCGTTCCTATGATCGGAACGATTTTCGGAGCGGCTTCCTACCATAGGAGTCCCTCATTTTTGGTGGCCAATCACCGATTCAGGCCTCGGAATGGTGAATGACTGTATTAAATTTTCGCAGGCCAAGCTGAACAAACAGTACATTCTGACTTATCTTGGGGTTTCAATCTTCTAATAACAACCTCAACACACAGAACGCGAGTAAATACGATGGACCTCATGAAACTTGCAGCGGGTATGCTCGGTGACAAAGTAGGCGGCGGCGCCGATGGTCATGCAATCTCGGATGCCTTGGGTGGCTTGTTGGGTGGCAAAGGCGGCGGCGGGCTCGATCTGGGCAGCATCGTCAGCGGACTCGGCGGTATCGCGAAAAAGTTTCTGTAAAGGGAACGATTTTCGACGGCCCAGGCGCACCCTCGTGGTGCGCATTTTTTGTGTCATCCCTTTTGTTGCA
>JBLIND010000245.1:0-9811 GCA_047639095.1 Candidatus Omnitrophota bacterium
GGATGATCGGCCGGAGTATGAAGTACCCTGCCTGGATGGGCTCGTTCAGGGAATCTCCGATGCCCAGGCAAAGGTCACGTACGTTCAGGATGTCACGCGCACGCGATATGCAGACTTTCGCGAGAAGTTCGAGGAGCTGCTGCAGTCCGGTTCGCTTGACGCGGCTCAACAGGCCCGTTGTCGGGAAGACATTGCCCCCTTTGATGAAGCCTTTATGGCCGCGGAAATACGCCCGGTCTGATCCGGTATGAAACGCCTTTTCCTCCTAACTTCTTCTGTTCCGCACACGGGTGCCTGCAGTCGAACGCAGCATTCATGTATTCGTTGCGCTTGCCGATAATCATCCCCAAGGCATTGTTCCCGTTCCGGAACAGTTAGGGAACGGAGAGGACCCCGGAAACAACCTGTATTGGGGGGCCATGTACGGAGTAAAAACTTGGTTTAATCGCCTCGAAGCGTGAACCGCCATACCCATACAGCACCCGGCCCGTGACGAAATTCTCGAACGCATCCAGTTTCGTCACACGGATGGGACGACGCTGTTGGCAGATGCCTGCCGCGGGAAAAAAATTCAGGCTGCAACGGCCGACTTTTTTTTTACTGCACTGAGTGGCGGCAAAGGGGCTGCCGATCTGGTTACCTATATCGGTCATAACGGCTTGATGGATTTCAAGCTCCGCATCACGGATGTCAAGAGAGGGACCAGCGGTGGAGACGCCATCGTGCTGGCCTGTAGAAGCCACCAGCTTTTCGGATCCTGGATTGCTTATTTCAATGCACGCCCGGTCTTACTCACCACGAACTTTATGGCGCCGGAGGCCTACAGCCTGGAAGCGGCACTCGAAGGTTGGATACGGCAGGAAACGCCCGACCAGGTGAGAGGACGCGCAGCCATCGCCTATGATCGCTATCAAAAATGTGGGCTGAATGGGGCGCGTCGATTGTTTGTTTGTGAGCGGGATGGAATAGCGATCCTATGCGATCAGCGTTACACCGCGCTGGTCACCTTCACGAAGTCTGAAATCTTGTTTTCGATTTCTTGCCATTCTTCCTCCGGAACCGAACCCGCCACAATGCCGGCGCCGGAATACACCGAAACCGTATCGCCCTGGACCAGGCCCGATCGGATCGCCACGGCGAACTCCGCCTCTTCGGCACTCACCCAGCCGATGGGAGCGGCATACCAGCCGCGGCAAAACGGTTCCAAGGCAGGAATTTCGGCCAATGCGTTCTCGCGGGGATATCCACCGACTGCGGGTGTCGGATGTAACTGGCGCAACAGGTCGGCATCGGTGGTCGAAGGCGATAAGCGCCCTTCCACGCGCGAACGCAGGTGCTGCTTGCGCTCCAGTTTCAGCAGCGCGGCCTCCTCCTCAACGTCCAGCTCTTCACACAGCATATGCAGCTTTTGCCGAATGCTCTTCCGAACGATATGGTGTTCCCGCTGTTCCTTCGCACTGTTCAACAGATCATCAGAAAATGCCTGGTCTTCCAGGGGATCGACGCTTCGCGGACGTGTGCCTGCCAGGACTTCGCTCCAGATCTTTCGCCCCGACCGCTTGAACAGGCGCTCAGGTGTGGTGCCCATAAACGCGACGTGCTCATCGGGCTGGAAATGGAAATGAAAACAGTCACTCGTTACCGGGTGTAAGCGTGCGAGAATCCGGGCACTGCTTACCGATTCGGCAAAGCGATAGTCGGCGCGCCGAGCGAGTACGATCTTTTCCAGCACCTGATTGTTGATGAGCTCAAGTGCAGCCAGCACGTTTCCTGACCAGGCCATTTCATCGGGATAGTCGGTCCGATCCAGGATGGGCGGTAAACTGCGATCGGCTGGACGGGTTGGGAAGCGCAAGGCCATCAACTCGGACGTTATCTGTGCCTGATCCAGCGGATGGTCGTGACGAAATAAGAGGTTGCAACGCAGCACCGTGGCCCCGGCCTGCTGTCGCACTTCAAAGCGTGGCAAGATGAAGCGCGAAGGTCCGAACCGGCACCAGCGATCGTCATCCACCGATGAGGGCTGAAAGGCGAAACCGCCATAATAGCGCACGTCCTCCGCGCCGGAAATATATCGACGACAACGTTCCAGCAGGTGGTCATACGTGTCCCCCGCCCCACCCGCAACTACATCGGCTTTGCCGATCCCGGCCATCAGCAGGTCGTCATCGCGCCCCTGCCAGAGAAGCTGAGTGCCCGCGGGCTGTAGCGCCATCCAGTCGTAGACATTCAGGCTCGGGATCGTAACCGTCGGGCAAGTGAGCAGCCACGTGGTGTGATCACATCGATGCTGCCACTGGCTAAACGCTCCTTCAATCAGACCCGCCAATTCAGTGCGCGCCTGGGTCACGGAGCATTGACCGACGGTATCCAACTCAGCGTTCTCCCACGTAAATCGTCGCCACGCCAAGGGTCTGGGGATGGACCTGCACATGGGTGAAGCCCGCCTGTTCCATCAGGCTGGCAAAAGCTTGGCCACAGGGGAAGGTTTCAACCGTCTTGTTGAGGTACTTGTACGCCTTGGCGTCGCCGGAAACCAGTCCTCCGACGAAAGGTAAAACATGGCGGAAATACATCAGGTACAATGCGCGAATAAACGAATTTCCGGGCACCGAACACTCCAGTATAAGCGCCCGGCCGCCGGTGCGCAGGACACGGTGCATCTCGGTCAGCCCCTTATTCACATCACTCGCGTTGCGAATGCCAAAACTGATCGTGGCCACGTCAAAGGATGCATCCTCGGCTGGAATATCCATAGTGTTGCCGACCTGGAGTTGGATCTGCTCCTTCCACGGGGATGCGCCCACCTTTACCTCGCCCACCGCCAGCATGCCTTCGGAAAGGTCCATGCCCACGGCGCGTTTGATCCGCTTGGTGGACTTCAGCAGAAAAAGGATCTGATCCGCGGTACCGGTTGCCAGATCCAACAGCTCCAGGTCCTCGCCATCCGGCAGGTAGCGCGTCATTTTTTTCCGCCAGGTTACATCCTGACGCATGGAGAGCGCACGGTTCAAGACGTCATACCGAGGTGCGATCCGGTCAAACATCTTCCACACTTCATGGCGCGAAGGCGAAGCTTCCTGGTTCAAAGCACTTGACATAGAGGGTTCCTGATTTTCCGATGACATAAGACAGCCAGCTTAACTCCAGCCGGTGTGGATGCAACGCTATGATCGATGAAAAACTGAACCAACTGCTCGAACAGGCTGAAGCCCAGCATCTACACATCCCCAAGCATTTACTCGTGGTCAATGCCGAGCAGCAAAGCATGACCAGCTATCTATCTGAAGAGCCGGTTCATCATTACCCCATTTCCACCAGCAAATATGGATTGGGTGAAACAGACGGTTCCATGCATACGCCCCGCGGCCTGCACACCGTCGCGGACCGGATTGGCCAGGACGTATTGGTGGGAACCCGATTTTCATCCCGTGTGCCCATTGGTGCGGTTCAGGGCAACTGGCAAAGCGACGAGGAGGATGACGCGATTCTCAGTCGTATTCTGCGCCTACGCGGGCTCACCCTCGGATACAATTGCGGGCCGGGTATCGACTCCTACGAGCGAATGATCTACATCCACGGCACCAATCAGGAACAGCTCCTGGGCATACCGGCCTCACACGGCTGTATTCGCATGGGCAACCACGCGGTCATCGAGCTCTTCGACTGGTTGGCGGAACAAGCGGCCTTATGCTGGATCAGCTGAGCTGCTGGCTTGCTCCGAACACGCGCGTTCCGATGATAGGAACGGGGTTTGGGTTGATCAACCGGCCGTGGCCAGCGCCTCGAGCTCGGTTTCCGGCTCACCTAAGAGCGCGTCGGGCAGGTCGAGCGAGATCGAGCGCGGTGCAACGGTATCCGCAGGCACCCGAACGATCTGGAGGACAAACAGTCCGAAGATAATCAGGTCACCTTCCCAGGCGACCCCTTTCTGAAACGGCAACAGCGCCTGGCAGTTGATCGTAGTGCCGAGAACGCTGTTGTGGTCCTGAATCACGATATACTCTTCGCGCACATCGAGTGTGAAATGCTTGCGCGATACTGTCTGGTTAGAAACGCGGATAGTGTCCCCCTCCGAACGTCCAACCGAATATACTTTTTGATCGAGTGCGATCGGTTCCTGACCCTCCACGCATCCGAGCCATACTGCCAGCTTCGTTCCCTTTTCCTGCATATCGTTCTTCCCGTTTGAGTTCGACATGCGAAGAGCAGGAGGCCTGCCAAATGTGCTACTTTCTCCTACATGGATGATGAAAACCTGTTCAGCATTGAAGCATTATTCAGGTGTTACGTTTTCGACGGCCTCATTCGATAAATCCGTTTTCTCAAGCCGTCTTTTGCGAGAGCTGCTGATTCAGCTATTTCGTCCGACGGGTTCAATTTGTAACGCGGGATGGCTGGCACAATATGACCATCCGGCGCTGTCCTCGGCCGAGCGATCAGTATGAATCGTAGAGCTGTTTGATGCGCTCAGCCGACAGTGCGTCCTTCATCACCACGAAGTCATCCACCCACCCAGCTAAAAAGATGTCCTGAAAACTGCTGCGGCCGATGAACATGTGATCGCGTTTAACCGGGTCGATCTCGTTGCCGGGTTTGGCATCCAGAAGTACGCCGTCCTGATAGACGCTCGCTCGGCCTTCTTCATCCAGGGAGACCGCGAAATGATACCAGCGTCCGGTTTCATAGCTTCCGGTTTTACGAATAAATTTACGCACGCTTTTATGATTGTAGCTGAACATCAACCCTTTTGCCGCGATCGTGAGCTCAATTACTTCACGATCATCCCCATCCCCAAAGGACCATAATTTCTGCGGCCGCTCTACGGATTCAAATTTGACCCAGCAGCTGACTGTAAACGGGCTTCCCAATGCGAAGGGTTCCAGAACCACATGGGATTGGCTGTCTTTCGGCATGTAGCAGGATCCGTTCTTGCGCCCTTTTGGATCATGTTTTGCATAGAGGTTGCGCGCCGGGCTGGCGGGCTGGGCTTCATTGGCGAAATGATCGGAACTTAAGATGTCGAAACTGATGTGAACCCATTCCTTGCCCTCGGGTTCGCCGCCGCCTGAAGGCCGGTGTGCGTCAGCATCCGTCCATTTTAAATCGGGTCGTATACGGAGCATCTCTGCTTTTACGGCAGCATGGGAAGTGGTTGCCCCGGTGTCTGCATATTCCGCCAGGAGCTCGTCCAGTTTTTCCATGTAGGCCCGTTGGCTGTCGATGAATTGATCCTTGCTGAATTGGTGCATCTCGTTGATGGCATGGAGCACCCGGGCCTGAATCGCCGAGAGATTCGGTGGCTGTTTCTGGAAATGCTCCTGGCTAAGCGTCGCCTGGGTGTTGAAGCGCTCCAGCTCCACCCGCGCCTGTTGCGTGGCTTCCGGATTGGCGCCGCTCGCGCGATAGCGCGCGGTCAATTTCGCGAGAAAGATTCCATACTGCTTCAGGATTGCCGCTTCGCGGACCTTGAACTGGTTTTGCAGCCCCTGGATGCGCAGCTGGAAGGCCTGACGTGCACTTTCCAGCTCAGCGGGTGCCTGTGCCCATCCGGTTCCGGCGAGGATCAGTAGACCATAAAGCAGGCGTTTCATGCGAAGGTCTCAGGCCCCTTTTTTCTGCAGGCCCTTGAAGCTCCAGAAATCGGATAGCGTGTGAGCCTCATCAAAGATCTTCCGCATGCGATCGAGAATTTCGGGATGCTGGCTGGAAACGTCTTTGGTTTCCCCGATGTCGTTGTCGAGGTTGTACAGGAGCACCGGACTGTTGGCGCGTTTATTTAAGTCCCGTTGAATCGCCTTCCACTTGCCCATGCGCACGGCGCGTTTCCCGCCCCGTTCATGAAATTCCCAGTAGAGGTAATCGTGTTGGCTCTGGCTTCCTTTACCGGTCAAGGTGGGGAGAAAACTGATGCCATCGATCCCTTTGGGCGACGCAATGCCCGCGATATCACATGCGGTTGGGAGAAAGTCCCAGAAAGCCGAGATATGGTCGCTCTCGCTGCCCGCTTTGATCTGTGCGGGCCAGCGAGCAATCAGCGGCACGCGAATGCCCCCTTCAGTCAAGGCCCGCTTGAGACCGGTGAGCGGACCATTGCTGTCGAAGACCTCCGGTTTGTGGCCTCCTTCCTTGTGCGGACCGTTGTCGGTCGTGAAGAGGACGAGGGTGTTGTCGTCGATGCCCAACTCCTTGAGCAGGACCATCAAGCGGCCGATATCCTCGTCGAGTTTGACCATCATGCCAGCAAAAGCAGCGACCGGGTTCCGGACGGCCGGGCCGGAGTACTTCCCGATTGTTTTCTCATACTCGGCAAACTTTTTACGAAACGGCGCGACATATTCCTCCGGCACATGCATGGCGGCGTGCGGAATCGTGACCGGCAGGTAGCAGAAAAAGGGCGTGTCCTTGTTCGTGCGAATCCACTTGAAGCTCTGCTCCATGATCAGGTCGTGCGAATAGGTTTTGCCATCAAGTTTTACCTGCTCAAGGTCATCGTAGAGCCAGGTTGGATAGTAGGTGTGCGCATTGCGCTGGCAGTTGTAACCGTAAAACCGGTCGAAGCCCTGGTGAAGGGGATCGCCTTCCGAACCCGGCGAGCCCAAGCCCCACTTACCAAAGGCCCCCGTCGCGTACCCCGCCTGTTTAAGCAGCTTGGCAACTGTCATCGTCGCAGCCGGCATGGGGTGTTGGCCCACCGGCTTGACCTCTTTATTTCCACGAACAAAACAATGGCCCGTATGCAGACCGGTCATCAGCGAGCAGCGCGAAGGCGCACATACCGTACTGCCCGCATAGTGCTGGGAGAATTTCATGCCTTCGGTGGCGAGGGCATCGATGTGGGGTGTTTCGAAAAGCTTCTGGCCGTAACAGCTGAAATCGCCAAAACCCGCATCGTCGCACATGATGTAGATGATGTTGGGTTTTTCAGCCCAGCTCGTGATGGTGAGTAGCAACGTGAGGATTAGTTTCTTCATCATGCAGGATCCATTTTCGATTTCAGGAAGGGTTCAGGCTAATTTTTTCGCCCGTTTACGAACGCGGGATTGTTGATCGTCGGTTCGTCACCCCCTGCGAGCAGCCGATTCACACACTCAACGCCTTGCATGAGCGAGTGATCCATATTGGCGACCTCGTACTTCCAGCCGCCAAAACGACCGCGACTGTAAATGTGATGTTCTTCCAGACCGGGGAGGAGTTCGTCGAGGATTTCGTCCCGGTCGATGGTGGGGATCGGGTACCCGTACTCGGCTTCCATCATGTAGCTGTGGGTCGTCGCGGGATCGGCATCGATGATGCCGATCTTGCGCAGATCTTCGATTGCACGCGCGGCGAGGTCACCCTTAAGCGGTTCACCACTGCCATGGGACGAGATTTCACAGAGCATGGAACACTGATTTTCAGGATCCGGTACGTGGGCCGGCGAGAACAGAGAGAATGGGGTCACGCGGTAGAAGATGGCCTCTTCTTCTGGAATGTACATCCAGGTTTTGTCGTTCAGCTCGCTCGGGATGGGCATGGAAGGTGCGATCCCGGCTACCTGCACGTGGGTGTGTTGCAAGCGTGCGGCGAGCGATTCCAGATGAGACAGGCCCGTCATGGGCGCGAGAACTTTCAGCGGTATGGTTGAGATCAAATGGTCATAGGACTCGATGGATCCATCGGAAAGGGTGAGCGTTTTGGCCTGCACGTCCAAGCCGGTAACCGCACAGCTGAGCCGAACCTTTTCAGCCGGCAGGCGCTCGCCCAGCTTTTTCCAGATCGCCCCGGTGCCGCCCTCTTTGGGAAACTGGAAGGTCGAATTCGGGCCCCAGCCGACATCATCCTGTTCAAGGCAGATGTTCCGGACAACCCGTTCCATATCCACGGTGGGTACACGGTCCCCAATCCACTGATACCCCATATCGCGCGGCTCCGTGCACCAGACTTTGCGGTTGTAAGGCAGCATGAAATGATCGGCGATCCCCTGACCGAAGATGCCGAGGATCCATTCTTCGAAGTTTGCGGGGGGTACCGCTTCCCCCTGATGCTGGATTTCCAGCAAGCCGTTCACGCATTCCCACAACGCATCGCCCGGTAAATGCCGAATGTTGTTCTGAAACGGATAGGGAATAAAGCGACCGTATTCCCGAACCCAGGATGCGCGCTGATGATGGTAAAAACCATCTGGGAGCAAGTCATCCATGAGCGAATCGACATAGGAGTAATGGGAGTGTGCCACGTGGACGGCAAAATCCCAGGTAAAGCCCTTCTCATCGATGAAAGACGTGGCCAGGCCGCCAAAATACGGGGCGCGATCCACGATGAGATAATCATCGTGACCGAGCTCCTGCAGCCGGTGGGCGGCGCCCAAACCGGTGGGTCCGGCTCCTATTATGACGATACGCATGCACGACACGCTAGCAATCCCAATGGGGCTTGGCAATGTTAGAGATTGGGCGGAAAAGTGCGAAAAATCCGGCTCAATGGTTCGCCACACCTACGAGCGCGAGGTCAGGGCGAGCGGATGAAGGTCTGGATCCGATAGTGTTGAATCGGAAGGGAGAGTGATGGAACGGGAAGGCTGAACTCAAACTGGCCCGGTGCATTTGTGCTCAGGACACCTCCGGCGACCGGCATCCAACCCAGGTCATCCACTTCATTCGTGTTGGCCTCCAGCACGTAGTCAAACAGTGCTGTGGTTATGTTCGTGAAAGCCAGGCGGCCGACCGCTGCGAGCGGAGGAGAAAGGTCGACAATCGTCACGGGCTCCGGTTCCAGGTTGCCCGAGACCACGCGTACAGTGGAAGAAACCTGATTGGTGATGCGCGCATCCAGGACCTCGCCATTGGTGAACGCAACAAAGTCTGCACGATTCGTGTTGGTGTCGAAAAAGAAATCCAGATCGAGCTGATACACCGTCCCCGATGCGGCGAGGTTTTGCAGGCGAAAGGTCATGACCTTTGCTTGAGCATAGGCATTGGTGGCCTCGAGATCCAGGGCCCCTGCCCCTGCCGCGGATCCCGGCCGGAGCTCTTTCAGGCTCGGACCACCCAGGCCATTGCTATCGAGGGCCGCGGGCAGGATAATATCATTGGTGCTCACAACCTGAACAAAATTGGAGTCGTAGTTCATGCGCACCCCAACGCTGAAGAGGCCGTTCGTGGGAACGGGATCGATCAGTACCCGGACTTCGTATACCTGTCCGGTGATCACCTGGTATTCCGCCTGTTGGAAGCGGAGTTCATAGCCGTGCGCAGAGACCGCCAGCAGGCTGCCCAGGCAGAGTAGTGGAAATAGGCGGGTCATACGTTTACCACCGTCAGGGTAAGGTCGCCTACGCCGTAATCGAGGTCGTATTGCAAGCCGGCACCCAGATCGATGCCATTGACCGTGTCGAACGTGCCACTCAGACTGGTGTAGGTGAGGATATCGAAGGTGTCGTTCAGGAGCGCGGTGAACCCTGTGGTCAAGTTGAGCGTGCCGGATAGACTCGCGGATCCGGTTATGGCCAGGACATCATAGTCGGTACTCGGGGCGCTGCCATCGATATCAATGTCAAGCGAGCCACTGATCGTCTGGGTAAAGTTGCCGTTGATGGTGAGGGTTCCATCTACCTCAAGGAGGCCATCATTGGTAAAGGCCCCGGTAACGGAACTACCATTGCGCGCGATCAAGGTCCCTGTCTGGGTGAAGGTTCGAATGCCCTTGTTTAAGTTGGTGCCATCAATGGTAAACGTGCCCGCGTTGGTCACGGTCTGATTCTGCGTCCAAACCGCGTTGGTCAGGGTGATTTGGCCACTTGCGCTATTGGTGCCGACTCCGTTGATAGTTA
>JBLIND010000246.1:0-9803 GCA_047639095.1 Candidatus Omnitrophota bacterium
AAGGTCCACGGTTTCCCGAAAATGCTGCATGGAACCGGTGGTTTCAAAAACAGAAAGGCCCCCGACGAGGTGATTGATCAAGGTCCCACCGGAAGAAACCGTATGCCCGAGATCCAAGGAGATGGTCATGGCTTCCTCTACGGCTTCCCAGTCATGGGCAGCCGCCTTCATGTCCATCCACAATCGCAGCCGTCGATTGATATCCTGCTTGGACATCACGTAGCCGACGGAAGTCTGAATGTTCGAGACCGTCGGCACCTGGTGATGCGCGGCCGCGGAACAGCCACGCAAGGGCGCCAGCCAGTCGGGGTTCGCCTCCATCCAGGCGAGCATATTGGTGCAGGATCGCCAGTCTCCGGCCAGCTCGATCGACTTGGCCTCATCGTCTTCCGCTTCCGACAAGTCGTAATTCACCGTCGGGTTCATCAGGTACCAGGCCCCGTTCTCTTTCGTTATATCCAACGCATCCAATGGCGGAAGTAAGGGCTCCAGGCGAACCCCTTCCACCCGCATCGGCCAACCGGGTGCGGTTGCCCGGGCGGTCAGGCTGAGTAGGATAAGCCCAGCGAACAGGAGCAAGCCAATCAACAGGGGAATCAGACAACCTCGTTTAATTTTTCCTGCCATACAGTTGCGCTCCAAGCCCGAGGTTCACCGCCAAAATTGATAGGAAAAGGATTTCAAAACAAGGATTAATGCGCATAGTATGAACTCAGGGACAGCAAGCGTTATGAGCCAGGAAACGTTTAAATTACTTTTTACAAACGGTCCGCGTGAAGGGGATCAAATTCCGCTTGGCGACAGCATCACCACGCTCGGACGCTCCAAGCGCAACACGATCATCCTCGATGATCCCTCCATCTCGCGCGAACACCTCCGCTTTTATGTCGACGATGACACGGTCTCGGTCGAGGACACCGGGAGCTCCCGAGGCACCCTGCTCAATGGCCAGGCCCTGACCTCCCGCATGGCGCTCAAGCATGGCGACGAGCTCGATGTCGGAAAGCAGCAGATCAAGATTGTGTCCCTGAACCAAAGCCTGGACGGCGACGAGGACATGACCATCTTCCACAATTTCGAAGAGATCGAAGAGAAGTTCAACAGCGAAATCCAGGTGGATTTCAAACAGGTGAAAGTGCGCGTCGAAGGCAAGACGGCAGAGGCGCCCCCTGAGCCGGCACCGACGAATCAGGGGGCTTCAGCTCCCGCACCCGTGGCTCCAGCGGCAGAAGAGGATGACCGCACCCGAGTGCTCGACGCGAACCGGACCCGGGCCTTCAACGCCGGCGAAGTCATGGACGCGGTCAACGCGGGCGTGCTACCGCCGCTCAACAGCACCACCGCGCCGCGAAAGAATAAAGCCATCCCCCTCCTCGCGGGACTGATTCTCGTTTTGGCCCTTACGATTGCCGGGGTGTATATTTACCAGACGACCCAGGGTGGCGCACCTCCGGCAAACCCGACGGCTGCGGTCGCAGGTTGGGATTATCAACCGGTACGGGTCGTCCCAGAGGAATGGAACACCAAAGTGGCCGCGCTCAACGCCGAAGGCTGGACCCTTTCCAGTGAGCCGAAGATGGAAACCGATGCAGACGGCAAGGCCTGGATGGTCAGTCTGTTTAAAAAAGCCAAGTAGACCTGGAGAGCTGTCATGTCCGCTACGATCATTGTTAAACAAAACAAGAACATCCTGACGCGGGTGCAAATCACGAGCAAGATGTTCACCATCGGCCGGGATGAAACCTGCGATCTTCAGCTCGACGACGAATCGGTCTCCCGCGAACACGCCATGATCACGGAGAGTGGCGAACGCTATAGCATCAAGGATCGCGGCGCCCGCAACGGCACCCTGGTCAACGGCTACCGCATCTACGAAAAGCAATTACTCGCGGACGGAGACAGCGTCACCATCGGGGATTTCGAAATCGATTTTACCCAGGATGCCGCGACCGTCTTCAAGCCGGCGGGTGGCATGCCCGTGCCCAACGATGAGGCTTTCAAGCCCGCGGAAGCCCCTGCGGCACCCGCTCCGGCACCCGCAGCGCCAGCACCCGCCGTGGATGACGGGAAAACCGTCTACGGCGATCCCGGACCCGCGCTTGCCGCGTCCGCCCAGGTGAAATCGCTGGCGAAGCTGGTCTGCATTTCCGGACCACTGGAAGGCACCTCCTTTGATGTCACCAACCAGGGGCTGAGCTTTGGTCGCGGCACCCATAACGATGTGGTCCTCCCGGATGACAGCAGCTCCAAAGACCACGCGCGCATCTATTACGAAGGCAAAAAGTTTTACCTCTCCGATCTTGGCAGCAGCAACGGCAGCTTTCTCCAGGGACGTAAAATCTCCCGGGAAGAATTGATGAACGGGCATGTCATGCGCATCGGCCTTTCGACCTTCCGTTTTGATGGACCCGGGACAAAAGTGAAGGCGGTTACAAATGCGCCCGCTGGTGGTGGCAGCGGTGGGGGCAACACCAACGTGATGATCCTGACCGTGGTGGCGCTCGCGCTGATTGCCGGTGCCGCCTTCGTCATCCCCAAGATGCTGAACAAAGATCCCGGCCAGCAGGCGGGCGGACCGACGCCCCCCCCTCCTCCCCCGGTTATACAACCGGTCAAACCTCCGGTGACCCCAGTGGGAAATACCGTAGTGAATCAGGACGAGATCCGGGCAAAAATTGAAGCTGAGATGCGAGCCAAACTGGAAGCTGAGATGCGAGCTAAACTGGAAGCCGAAGCCCAGGTGAAGGTAATCGCGGATGCGGAACGCGCGCGAATCGAAGCGGAAATTCGCGCGAAAATCGCCGCCGAAGCCCAGGCCAAGGTGCCGGTCGCACCCGTGACTCCGACGCCCGCTCCTCCGGCCCCGGTCCCCGCGCCCGCACCACCGACGGTTGTGGTCCAACCCGCGCCACCGACGGTTGTGGTCCAACCCGCGCCACCGACGGTTGTGGTCCAACCCGCGCCGACACCCCCGCCCGTGGTCACGCCGGATCCCGCGCCCGCGCCCGCGCCCCCGGCACCTGCACCGGTGGCCCCCACGGCCCCGGCCGACGATTTCGATCCGGCCAAGGTGATCAAGCTCGACAAGCCGGTAGAGTTCCTCGAGTGGAAAGACCTGTAGCGTAACTTACTGAGGAGCTGGGACGGAGCGGTGCTCCAACCTGCGGCAAACCATAGGTTGCAACCGCCTGAATCCCGTTTACAATACGGGCATGGCAAAACACATACGCTTAACCCGTCTTTCCGGGCGCATGGGTCAGGTCGCGTGGGAACTCAACAACATGAACTTCTCGCACTACACGCCAGTCAAACAATCCTGGGCTCCCCCCATCAACCTTTTCCGTTTCCCCGATCGCTACGAGATGTACGTGGAAATTGCCGGGGTCGACCAGTCAGCGATTGACCTCGTGATGGATGCCCACCAGATGGTCATTCGCGGCACCCGGCGCTCCTTCGAACCCGACCCGGAAAAGAATCCCTGCCAGCAGATGATCGGTATGGAAATCCAGCATGGGCGCTTTCGCCGCACCGTGCAGTTTACCGAACCGATCCAGGTCGAGGCCGTGGTGGCCGAACAGAAGGCCGGCATCCTGTTCATCAAACTGCCCCTTATTCATCCCGGGAGCTGCGATGAGTAAAGCACCCAAAAAAGCACCTAAAAAAGCCGCCAAGGATCTTCCCATCCTGGAGATCGACGAAGAAAACAACCTGCCCGCGATCGTGCCGGTCATTGCCCTCCGCGACATGGTCGTCTTTCCCGGAACCGTCGTCCCTATTCACATTCACCGGGAAAAAAGTATTCGCTTGATCGAAGAGCACATGCCCAAGAACAAGCGCATCGTCGTTGCCACCCAGCGCGACTCCACGCTTGAAGATCCGCCCCCGGACCAGATCCATTCCATCGGCGTCGTGGGCGAGGTCACCCGGCTCGTCCGACAGCCGGAGCACGGTATCGTCATCATCCTCCAGGCGGAACAACGGGTTCGACTGGTCGAGTTCTCCCAGACCGAACCCTTCAACGAAGCCCTGGTGGAAGCGGTGCAAACCGTCGCGGAAGTTGAAAAAGAAAACTACTGGACCGCCACCATTCGCAACCTGCGCGACTCGGCCATCAAGCTGATCGAACTCAATCCCGAAATTCCGGATGAAGCCAAAATGGCGGTGGCCAACATCGATGACCCAGAACTGCTCATGGATTTCCTCGCGAGCAACATCAGCATCGAGACCTCGAAGAAGCAGCGCTTGCTCGAGGAGGTCCAGCTCAGCCAGCGCATGAAGCTCCTGCAGGAGTCGATCAACAACCAATTGCACATTGGCGAGCTGCAGCAGAAGTTGCGCGATGACATGCAGTCGGAGTTCACCGAAAATCAACGCCGGGCCCTGTTGCGCGAGCAATTGCGCCGCATCCAGCAGGAGCTGGGCGAGAGCAGCGGCACCGAAGAGCAGATCGACGAGCTCCGCGAGAAACTGGAGAAGGCGAAGTTGCCTGAGACAGCCAAGGCACAGGTCGAACACGAACTTAAGCGCCTCGAATACATGCCGGTGGCAAGCAGCGAATACTCGGTGATCATCAGTTACCTCGAAACCATCGCCGAGCTCCCCTGGAGCGTGCACAGCGAGGATCAACTCGACCTGAAAAAAGCCAGGGCCATTCTCGATCGCGATCACCACGGCCTGGACAAGGTCAAAAAGCGTCTGGTGGAATATCTGGCCGTGCGCAAACTCAACCCCGATGGCCGGGGACCGATTCTCTGCCTGATCGGGCCGCCCGGCGTGGGAAAAACCAGCCTCGGCCAGTCGGTAGCCGATGCGCTCGGACGCAAATTTGCCCGGATCAGCCTGGGCGGCATTCGCGACGAGGCCGAAATTCGCGGGCACCGTCGCACGTACATCGGGGCGATGCCGGGACGCCTGATTACCGAGCTGCGCCGGACCGGCACCAACAATCCGGTCATCATGCTCGACGAGGTGGATAAACTCGGCGGGGACTTTCGGGGCGATCCGGCAAGCGCCTTGCTGGAGGTACTCGACCCGCGCCAGAACCATGCCTTCGTCGATCGTTACCTCGATGTGCCGTTCGATCTCTCCCAGGTGATCTTCATTTCCACCGCCAATTATTTTGGCGGCATCCCGGGGCCCTTGCGCGATCGGATGGAGATCATCGAGATTCCCGGATATACTGATGCCGAAAAACTCGCCATCGCCCGCGACTACCTGGTGAAGCGCCAGCTCCAGGAAAACGGACTCACGGACAAGCAATGCATCTGGGGTGAGGATGCGATTCGACGCGTGATCCAGGATCATACGCGGGAGGCGGGCGTGCGGGAACTGGAGCGCAAGATCGGCAGCGTCTGCCGGAATATCGCAGCCGCTATTGCCGCCCAGGAAAGGCGCAAGGTTACGGTTACCCCAAAGGCAATCAAGGAGGCGCTCGGACCACCGCAGTACATTCGGGAAGCCCGCCTGAGCAAGAGCTCGCCCGGGGTGGTAAATGGCCTGGCCTACACCTCGGTGGGCGGCGAAGTCCTCCACATCGAAGCAATCAAGTATCCCGGCAAAGGGAACGTGCAGTTGACCGGGCAACTCGGCGATGTGATGAAGGAATCCGTTCAGGCAGCGTACAGCCTGGTACGCAATCGCGCAGAGAAACTCGGCATCGACCCGGCCCGATTTTACGACACCGATATTCATGTGCACGTACCCGCGGGGGCAGTACCCAAAGATGGGCCTTCCGCTGGCCTGGCCATGTTCACTGCGATCGCATCGCTGTTCACGGGACAGGCGGTCAATAACAAGGTCGCGATGACCGGTGAGGTCACGCTGCGCGGGCTGGCGCTGCCGATCGGGGGCTTGAAAGAGAAGAGCCTGGCGGCCTTACGCGAGGGCGTGGAGACGGTGTTGATCCCCTATCACAACGTAAAGGACCTGGAGGACATCCCGGCGGAGGCCCGGGAGAAGTTGAACATGATCCCGGTGAAGAACGTGGATGATGTGCTCAAGCATGCCTTGTTGTAGCGTCGAGAAATCACTGCAGACCTCCGCTACCTGTCCACCGCCTCCTAAGTCCTACGTACGTAGGATAGGTAAAAGGGCACGCATCGGGAGCCCTGGCGACCAACGCGGGTCCGTTACCTGTCCGAGCCACCAAAGCCAGCCGGAGACAGATAACGCCAAGCTCCTCATCCCTCGTCACAAGGCTTTTATCGATCCTACGTTCTGAAGCCACGACACGGTACCCGGCACTCGGTAACAATCAGCTCCTCGCATAAAAATTGCTGAAGTTGGGCTTCTCATTTCTTCCAAGCCCACGGATCCACTGATTGGGATTCAACGGGTCTTTATCAGAATATTGCGAAAATTGATTTCGCCGGTGTGACTCTGCAACCCAATCCGTCCAGGCGTTTTTAGCCCACGGAATTTCGTACTCTCTGGCTTCACGGCCACGATGGTCTTACCATTCATGGTTATTTCCAATCCACCCATGCGGGAAATAATCTCCAGGGTATTCCATTGTCCGGGCGAAAGGTTTGCGTTCACCGATGGTGCCTGCAGGCCGTAAATTGAGCCGGTGCCAGTGGCGGTGGGTGCTTTTCCGTCATCATCCATGAGTTGGATTTCCAACCCGTCTTTCACCGGATCGCCTCCTTCCGGGACGTGGATAAACACGCCGCTGTTGGCTTTACGTCCAAGGCGGTATTCCAGCTTTAAATGAAAGTTCTGATACAGCTCCTCGCGGTGCAGCCAGCCCAGTTGCTGGCCCTTACACTGCACCAGCCCCTGCTCGCCCCCCCCACTTCCCTTTGCCTTCAACCTTCCAGCCGTCCAGGTCCGTGCCATTGAACAAGGGTTGAAATCCCGATGACGCCGCAGCTACCGGCCGACGCGTACGCTGCGGCAAGTCCGACTTGATCTCCGCCAACCATTGCTCCACCCGTTTCACTTCGTCGTTCACCGCATGGGCTTTTTCCAGCTGATCCTCAATCAACCATTTCTTTTTAAGGCTCTCCAGCGGTTTCAGGTATTTCACCAGGAGTGCAGCGAGTTCCGCATCACGATCAGCCGAGTATCCTTCCATCCCGGACTGCGCCTGCATCTGCAGTTGCTGCAGTGCGGCTGGTGCCTGTGCATCGGGTCCTTCCGGCAGCGCGTCGATGTTTGTCACGCGCTCCAGCTCCCGCTTTACAGCGAGTACGCCATCGACATCACCGGCTTGCTTTAACGAACTTTCCAGTGCCGCCAGCGCATTCCGGTAGTGCCCCAACATCTCACCGACCTTGATTTGAAACATCTCGGTAATGCCCTGTTCGCTGCGGTCGAATACCGCCCGGTACTCTTCCAGGGTCTTGCCTTGAGCGGCATGAACCATCGAACAGAATAATACAATATGAAGAATGCGTGACATAGCCTGTCTCCTGAAAACACCGGGAGGATACGAATCCTCGCCAACTTAGTCGAAAACGGTTTCCGGTCCGCTGGCTGTCAGCAAAAGGATGTGTAAATGGTGTATCAGCAGGTGGCTCGCCTGGTGCCACCGAGGGTCGGAGGTATTCAGCCCAGGGGTCAGCCCAGGCGTGCCCAATACCTGCATCGTGTACGGTAAGATTCTATCGCATGGGGATCGAACGGTATCACGTGGACGAATCTTAGCTGCAAAATATTCCCAATCATGTATATATCGAGCGATGTGAAATACGCAGGCTTTCCTTATCTGAGATTCTGTTCATGAACCCAAGAACCGCACGGGGCTGGGTGATCCTGGCAGTCCTCTGCTTTGCCCGCAGCATGCTGGCAGCGGACCTTCCCATTCGCCCCATCCTTCCTCCCTACGCCGTCGACGACTATGGACCGCTACCCTTTCCCGAGGAGGTCACCAGCTTCATACAGCATGAAGTCCGGTATCTCCTGCGGCGCCAAAACGAAGACGGTTCATGGAATAGTGCACAGTCCATGGGCTACGGGAAGACCAGCAAGGAAGCCGGCGGTACGGTGGATAAGATCACCTTGACCGCGATGTGCGGTTTCTCGCTGCGCAACTATCCGGAATACCTCCCCTCCGCTGCCGGCGAACGACTGGATCGTGCGCGAAGCTATGTCAGCCAGGCAGTCAAAGCCGGCACCTTGAAAGTGAACGTCCAGGATGCGCCCTGGCGTTATGTATACACCTTACGATTCCTGACCGACGAATATGCGCGCAGTAATGATGCCGACGTGAAGGCTGAGATATTGGATACGTGTACCTTTATCCTTCGTGCCCTGCAGCGCATGCAATTCCGGGAACGCGGTTTGCCGCTCAAGCATTTGGACGAAGATCGCCTTCCGAAGGATACCATCTGGATGGCTCGTAAACCGGATGCCGTGGGCGGCTGGGGTTATTTGACAAGCGTAAAAGGGAGCTCCACCTTTCTGACATCCGATGCCTTGCGCGAATTGCTGACAGCCAAAAAGAAGATGCCGGAACTGAAGATACCGGACACGCTGATCTCAGGCCCCTTCACGATGCTGAGCAAGCTGCGGCAGGTTCAACCCAACAGCGAGGTGGCGTCCTATCGCTACGATGCGGCCGGCAGTTTTTGGGGAGAGAAAGACATCCGCGCAGATATCGGTCGCCTGGCAGCTGCTGAATTGGCCTGTCTGATGTACTCCGAACAGGCAACACCCCCTGAAGCATTCCGCCGTACTCATATGCAAATGGAAAACGCCCTGCAGGCCTGGCTGGATCATCGCTATATCCTGGACCGGGTGAAGTTTCCAGGCGGTCATGGCCCGCTATCGATTGCGCCCTGGTTCTGGGTGTACAGCTACCGGACGACCCTCGAAGCCGCCGATTACCTGGAGTCCAACGACGCCTTAAAAGCCGAGGTGCAAAAAACGGCCTTGCGCGCGATCTTCAAGCATATGATTTATCGGCACGAGCCAAAGCTGGGTGAAAAAGGCTGGATCATCGGAGGAGACCTGAGCAAGGAATTGCACGACACCTGCCAGCTGCTGGATGGACTCGCAACCATGAAGCCCATCTTCGGACCACGCATGGTTTTTGCATCACCGGAGCTGAGTGATGCGGCTGAAGCCTTCCATGCGACACGGTACGGAGCGGCCTTTGAAAAATTGAAAACCATTCCGATCAAAAACCAGCAAGCACGCTCGGAAGCCAAGCGGATGCTGAACGTGATCGATACCCGACTTACATCACGTATCCAGGAGATCCAGGCCATTCATAAACAATACCCCTACGATGGACTCGAATGCATTCAGGCCATGCGGGCGCATTTCGAAGGACACCCATCTCTCGCACAGGTAGACGCGATCAGCGCGCGATGGCGTGCGACACTCCCCGAACGGCCACCTTGGCATGTCCTGGGCGCCTATCCCGTCGAAAAGCCTGAAGGCTTGAGCGACCTGGAAGCCTGGGGCAAGATTTTCTCCCCGGCACCGATTCACGCGGGAACCTTCGACACCCTGGACCTCGCAAAAGATGCGGTCAAAGGCTCCTGGCACTTGGCCGGTGGCCAGTTGATCAGCGCGTACGCTGCGAGCGCACGTATTCAGCTGCCGATGACCTCGAAGGACAGCTACCATTTCGAAACCTCCTTCACCCGGTTGGACGGCGATTGCATGGCGCTTATGTTTCCCGTGCGCGACACCTCGGGCCTCCTCGTGGTGGGTGGCTGGGGCGGCAAGGTCAGTGGCCTCGCTTATATCAATGGGAAAGATGCGGATCGGAATGCCACGACACGGGATGGCGCGCTGAGTAACGGTGTCCGGCATACGCTCCACCTGGCGGTGACGCTACAGGGTGAAAAGGA
>JBLIND010000247.1:0-9788 GCA_047639095.1 Candidatus Omnitrophota bacterium
CGAACCAGGTACTCCCCCTCGCCGCTTCGGACTGGACCTTCGCCGCAATGGGGGATTTCAACGGAGACGGAAAGGTAGATGGGGCCTTTTGTTCGAATCAGCAGGACGGCGCAGACGCGATGGTGCACCTGAACCAGTCCCCGGCCGAAACGCCGTTCGACCCCAACGCCGGCCGCCGCTTCACTACCGTACTGAAGCGTGGCCTCCAGCGCGCGAGCCTGACCGTGGCCGACTGGAACCAGGATGGTTTCGACGATCTGATTTTCGCCGGAGGCCAAAGTGAGGAAGCCGTGATTTACACGGGCGGCGTGGACGGACTACAGGCCGGGCGCCAACAGACCCTGGCACTCGAGTTCATGCTGCATTACGCGCACGGTCTGGATGTTGCAGATTTTGACGGGGATGGGAAACCGGACCTGGCCAGTTACGGCAACACCCTTCAGGCCGGCGTGGGGGGATCCAATGGTGGCCCATCGGCCATTTTCGTGCGGCTGCAATGACGGCCAAGTACATTCTTAATGCAGGTGTGGACAGCGCGGGAGAAATCCAATCCCAATCCAAGCTCGCATCCTTCGTAGTAGGCGATGGCCTCGACGAACTCTTCGTCCACCTCAGGATGGAAATGGAAAATCACACTCCAAATCGCTAACGGATCTTTGCAAAGACCTCATCGCCAGGGACAGGCTGCACTTTCCCGGAACGCAGTTCTCCCAGCCGTCGCTTGGCAACCGCCGCCCATTTCTGGTCGATTTCCGGGTCAGGCGAATTAAGCGAACGCAAAAGAGAGTCGACGACGAAGGTGCGTTCCTCCACAGGGAGAGACTCGGCATCACGTATGATTTACGTTGTGCTTGGCATGTTATCGACCTCGTAATTGACTTACGCTTGACAGTACCACGACAATCACCGGCTGCCAATTCTGAACGTATCATAGGCAGAACGTTTGAGTCATCCTACGCCTGACCGAGGGCGCGCTCCGACTTCTGGGTTGATGGTTGAATGATCACGAGATTTTCGACTCGCAGTGGGTCAGGCGTTAGGATCGACGTATTGTTCTGCCGTTTCGATCGATAGCCGTCATGGCGCAGGCGGGTATGGTGTCCCGGAAGGAACAACGACAAGAAAGCCCTTCGAGCTAGACGAAATAGATTCAGTGTAGGAACCCGAGAGATTGATCGTGGAAACCGGACCTTCCCATGAAACGAGGTCATCACTTCCGTAAATATCGACTGGAGCATCAGAAGGGGTGGTCTGCCAATCGAAAGTGAATGAATCTGCGCCCGCGGAGGCGAAGGTCACCTCGACCCCTGTGGCGACCGGGAACTCCGCCAGGGGGTCACCAACAGCCACGAGTTCGATTTGCGTTACAGCTTGATAGACAAATGCCTTTATTGCAACTCCCGCCCCTAACCCAGCATCAGCCAGTCCAAAAACATTAATGTGCTCCCCTTCAAGGTGGAATCTTGTTCCTGCGACGAAGCCGTAAGTGGACGGATCATCATCGCCCGCGTCCAAACCAAGGCCCTTGGTGAAGGTGAGGGATAAACTCTCGGGCACTGGAGATTCCTCTCCAGCTACAACGAGACCGGAGGAGTATCCATCCACGCGATTGAATTCGCTGGAGTTCTCGCCTACATTGAGCGCATAGACATAATGGCTACCTTGGGTGGCAGTCGAATACCCGTTCATTGTCACCGTAAAACTGGTCGTGGTGGCGGGATCAAAATAGAGGCAACCCCCTCCGTCGGGTGCTACCCCCCAAGTGCCGCTGATGCCAGAGATCGTGAATACCGGGTTGATCGGGATGGCGTCCTCGTAGGGAATGCCGGGCGCTGTGATGGTCACCAAACCGCTGGGAGTTCCGGTCAAATTGTGCGTGTAGGCCCCATCGATGGGTCGTTCCGCAAGCATGCTTTCTAGCGTGTCATAGTTGATGCCGCGCTTGAAAGCCTCGTAAAACGGATGGAACGGGATAATCTCGGGCGCTTGTCCATTGATGGATAGCGAAAGCCCCGTGACATCGTCGAATCCAGCGATCTCATCAAAGCCATCGAAACTCCTCAGTGCGACGGTGGCATCGCCTACTTGAAAGTTGTACTGCTCCAAACTCGAAACGATAGTGCCTTGGCCCCATAATGGCACCAAGCTGGAAATGAAAAGAGAGTGAAGGATGAATAGTAACTTTGCTGTTCTCATAATGAAGTGCCCTGACTTTTCCCGACACGGGATTCTCTAGTTCTTTAGTTGGTGGTTATTCATGACTCAGGTAAGTCTTTTTTTCATTCCCCCCGAGGGGGGGGATGAAAAATTCCTCAAAAAGACTGGGAGATTGATATCCCAATGCGGAATGTTTTCTGAATCGATTATAAAATATTTCGATGTAGTCGAACACATGCTGGCGAAGCTCGTCAACTCCGCCGAAGACTCGGTTACCTACCGAGCTGGTTTTGAATCGTCCGTAGAAAGACTCCATCGCGGCGTTCTCATAGCAATTCCCTTTGGCACTCACGCTGGGTTGCAACCGATAATGCCTCAGCCTTTCCTGATAATCATGACTCGCATATGTGCTGCCTCGGTCACTGTGATGGATGATGCTGCTGCGAACATTTCCGCTGCTGCGGCTAAATGCTTTGTCAGAAGCGAGCGATCATTGGCATTGCCATCATTAACAAGTGCCTCTGACATAGCAGATACATATTCAGTTAATTTATCTAGTATTTCATCCATGTTCATTTACACATAACGATCAGCATGACCGTCGTTTCAAGCCGTGACGCGCAGCGGCGCGGTTTGAAACGTACGAGTCCATGCTCTTGTTGGGCAATTTCTATGCATCAGCCTTGGGATCAGATCCGAACCTGTTTTCGGCTTTGGTTCCTTCGGTACACGCAAAGACCAGGTTGACTATCGGGAGCAGTAACCACCATCCACTGTGGTCTGTGTCGTGCATGCGTCGCACGCCTACTGCAAGGGTCGGAAGAAAGATCGCGAGTTGGTAGACGCAGACGAGGATGCTACTGCCGCTTTCCGGTGCGATCCCTACAAGACTTTCTACCAGCCCCAACACGAACGCAATGATCATATTGAAAAGGACAAACATCCAATATTCCTTCCGCCGTGCGCGGCCAGAAAATACTGCGTACTTCTTTAGAACTGCGATATACCAACTCATAACCTTCTCCTAATGTACCCCGGCATCATTTTCTGTGAGACACTGGTCGGGGTGTTTCAGTGCCCAACGTATATTAACCTGCATGCGGGATAGATAGAGATCTTTGAACGTCGCATAGGCAGACGGTTTTAGAAAATTTGAAAGAACCCACTAACTACTCCCTTCCATGGATTTAACACGTATGGATAATCCTGGCAAGCGCGCATGAGGCTGTCTATGCGGAAAGGTATACAGGTGGCTGTTTGCAATTTCTCAAAAGGGTGTACGATCGTTTACTATTGACAATTTGTCACGCGCGGCCTATTCGTCTAACATGACGACATCTGAATTCTGGAGCCGCTATCAAACCTGTCTGGTGCAGGAGGGGATCTCCGCTAAGCACCTCCCGTATTATGCTAGGCATATTGAAGTTTTTATACAGTCCAAAGGGCAGGTACGCTTGGCCGTGGTGGAAGAACATATTGTGCATACATATCTGGAAGACTGCAGTCGCAAGCCTGGGATGCAGGACTGGAGATTAACCCAGATTGCTTCAGCCTTGCGCATTCTGTTCCTGGAATTGGTACGTGCTAATTGGGCCAAAAAATACGATTGGGAACTTTGGCGGGATTCCGTACAAAAGCTTGATCATCGGCATCCAACCGTTGCCCGCGATTATGATCAAGTGGCCGGTGTCCTGGCAGGTCGGCCGGAGCGACTGCCTTTAATCGATGCGCCGAGCGTCGAGTTGCTCCTGGGAAAGCTAAAGAGGAACCTGAGGCAACGGCATTACGCCATCACAACCGAGCGAAGCTACCTGCAATGGGCGGAACGTTTTCCGGGCTTCCATGGGAGTCGTAAACCGGAGAGCCTGGTCGAATCAGACCTGCGAGAATTCCTCGATTACCTGGCGTTGAACCGAAAAAGTGCGGCGAAGACACAAAATCAAGCCTTGTGTGCAATCGTTTACCTATTCAAACACGTCCTGCAGAAAGAACTCGGGGATTTCAGCGACTTCGCCCGGGCACGTACGCCGCGTCGACTGCCAGTGGTGCTGACGCAGGCCGAGGTCAAACAACTCCTTGAGGCGAGCCCGGGCACGCGCGGACTCATGGCATCGGTAATCTATGGCGGTGGGCTCCGCTTGATGGAATGCTGCCGGTTGCGGGTCAAGGATCTGGATTTCGGCTATATGCAAATCACCGTCCGGGAAGGGAAAGGGAATAAGGACCGGCGCGTGCCGATGCCACGCACCCTCGCGGATCGCCTGCGCCAGCACTTGGAATCGGTCAAAAAACTGCATGAGGATGACCTTAAACAAGGATTAGGCGAGGTGTATCTCCCGGACGGACTCGCGCGGAAATACCCCAATGCCGCAACTGAATGGAAATGGCAATTTGTGTTTCCTGCAGCCAATTTCAGCACGGATCCGCGGAACGGGGCTTACCGGCGTCATCATATTCACGAAAGCGGTATCCAGAAAGCGTTGAAGAAGGCCGCAGAAGCGCTGGGTATTACCAAGCGAATCACCGTGCATACCCTTCGCCATTCTTTTGCCACCCATTTGCTGGAAAATGGATCGGACATCCGCACGGTCCAGGAATTACTCGGCCATGCCGATGTGTCGACGACCATGATTTATACGCACGTGTTGAATAATCCCGGATTGGCCGTGAAGAGCCCGCTGGATGGCCTGGTGCATGTGTCGTAGGTCCGGTGCGGGCCGTTGTTGTTGAGGACGTGCTTACAAGGGGACGAAATGAATTCCGAGCTACGCGTGGGACGACCTCACTCCTCCTCATCTAACTCCTCCTCACCTAACTCCTCCTCACCTAACTCCTCCTCACCTAACTCCTCCTCACCGAACTCCTCCTCACCTCACTCCTCCTCACCGAACTCCTCCTCACCTAATTCCTCCTCACCGAACTCCGCATCCCCTCACTCCTCCTCCCCTCGGCATCCAGATCCGGGTCCGCACCGAGGTGCGATGTCAATCGCACCGGAGCGGATGAAATGCCGGCAGGGTTGGAAGACTTCAAAGCGGGCTTCAGCTGATGTCCTTGAGCTCCCAGCCGGGACGGAAGTTGGGCTTCACAAAGGCATTGGCTTCATCGTTGTTGGTGAAGCGCAGGTTCGCGCCGTCCCACATCAATTTCTGATTCGGGAAGCGCCAGCTGATCGCGCCCAACAGCAACCATTCGGTGTAGGGTCCGGCGACGGTGAAATTGGAGCATGTGGGCTCACCGCCCTTGCAGGATTCGATCCAGCTGCCGGCGTGCCCGCCTTTGACGCGGTCGATCACCTGTGGCGGCTTCTTGAAATCCGCCATCGCGGCCTCGGGACGCAGCCGCACGCTTTCGCCACGACCGCTGGTGCCCATGAACCCTTTGTCGCCGACGAAAATGGTGTTGTAGCCCTTCACATCTTCAGGCTTCAGGCCTTCCGGCGGATTGAACGCTTTCACCATGCTGCCTTCGTACCAGTAAAGCGTCAGCGGAGGCATCTTACCGGAGGGCACATGCGGATTAGGCCGCTCCGGAAACTCGAAGCGAACCGCGTAGTTCGGATAGGTCACCGGGTTTACGCCTTCGACGCCGATGCATTCGATGCTGGTCGGGCTGCCAAGCTGCATGCCCCAGTTGGCGGGTCCGAGCATGTGAACGCCCCAGTCGCCAATCATCTGGGTGCCATAGTCCTGGTAGCCGCGCCAGTGAATGGGATGAATCTTCGGGCTGTAGGGTCTGGCCTGGGCCCGACCGGTCCAGAGATCCCAATCGAGATGCTCGGGAACGTCCTGGGTCTCCGGCCACGCATTCACGCCCCGGGCAAATCCGCCCCCGCTCATCGAATGCACTTCAGTAACCTCGCCGAGATTGCCATTCCAGATCAGCTCACAGGCAATACGCGTCGCTTCGCAGGAATAGCCCTGGTTGCCCATCTGGGTGGGGACCTTGTATTTCTTCGCCGCCTTGGTGAGCAGGCGGGCTTCCCAGACCGTCTGGGTAAGGGGTTTCTGACAGTGTACGCCCAATCCTCGTTCCATCGCCGCGAGTGCAACCGAGGCGTGCATGTGGTCCGGGATCGTGACCGTGATCGCATCCAGGTTCTTGTATTCCTTGTCCAGCATCACGCGAAAGTCGCGATAGGTCTTGGCGCTGGTATACTTCTCCGCGGACTTGTTGAGATGATTCTTATCCACGTCGCAGAGGGCGTAAATGTTCTGGCTGCTGACACTGCCGACATCGCTGCCCCCCTGCATGCCACCGACACCGACGCAGCCGATGTTGAGTTTTTCGTTGGCTGATGGCTTGCCCGGAGCACCGAGGACCTCGCGCGGCACGAAGTTAAAGGCCGTCACGGCCCCAGCAGAGGTTCCAATAAAGTTCCGTCGAGTGAGGCGGCTGCTTTTCGTGACTTTCATATCGTTTCCTGGGTTTTGTTTTTAACGGGATCAGGCGGATCCTGAGCCAGTGCGTTCAGTGGGTACAGGCTATCCTCAAACGGGCTGAACGGGCAGAAAAAAATGGAGCCGATGGCATTCAAAGAGAGCTTTTGGACAGAAATCTGTGGGCGCGAATCACGCCCCACGAAGTGGACATGGTTTTTAGCTGCGGGCTTCAGCCTGCGTTCGTGACCAGGCGGTCCCCGTGGGATGGACACTCCTGTCCGTCCTTTTGCGGTGTTTGCCAGACTCGCCTCTCCGTCGCACGGAAGGGTGAAAAACGAAGCGGCGCTCCATACTACTCCCGAGCCAGCGGCGGTCGGTAGACGCGAATTGCCGCGATCGGCGTATCGGGTGAACCGGTAATCTCGAGCGTATGCGATGCATTCGCCAGGCCCTGCGCGAGTCTCACCGTGGTTTCGACCGTAGGATCGGTGACACCCGGAGAAACAAAGGCGTCAACGAATTGGGGCACCACTCGCCAGCGGACGTCAAACGTCTCAGGTATCGGCTTGAGACCAGCGAGCACGCCCAATGCAAAATCTACATTCCAGTCCTCAGGGGCGATGACGACCCGGCCAGACTTCGACACAAAGCGCGCATCGCTTCGGCCTTCACCGTCAGGTCCAGTTATAGATCCGGTGATTGTGAAAGAGAACAGCTTCGCATCTTCCGCATTCTTCCGTACGTGCAGGGTCCACTCTTCGAGCAAGAGCGGCGTCTCGGAAGTGATCGGTGCAACCGGCGGCCACTTACTCCCCGGCATGGCCAGCGCGCGGGTCAGGCCATAACATTCAGGGAAGTCGCTGGGCTTTTTACCGTCAATGGTCACCGCAGCGGGTGCGGCCTCGCCGGCCTTACACAGCACATCGACCCGGTTGCCGGTGAAGGCCACCTGTAAGCGTCCATCCTTCCAATGCACATCCTTCCCCACCACGAGGGTCTGAACCCAGGCCTCCGCCGGAGCGGGGTCGAAGTTCGTATCCCGACGCAGGTAAGCCTTCACACATTCCGCCATGAAATATTCGCCGTGGGCATTGAGGTGCACCCCATCCTTCAAGAGGGCTTGCGGAACCAGTTCATGATCGCGCAGGTACTGCTTCCAGAGGCCGCGCTGATCGCACAATTCGGTGCCGTACTTCCGCGAGAGCGAAGGCAACCAGTTGTGATTCATGAATTCATCCCACTTGCCGCTCTGGATCGGCACCTTTGCCGGGTCGGTTTCCTCGGTGAGGTTTTCAGGCCGGTTGACGTGGTCGTTCTGCATCAGAATTTCCGCGCAGGTCCGTTCGCGCGTGCGCCGGATGATGTCTTCGTACGTATTGTGAGCGCCGTAGACCTGGAAGATCAGCAGGTCCGGTTGAAAGGCATACAAATCGGTCTCTGCAGTTTTAACCAGCATCTGGGAGGCAAAGCCTCCGAGCGCCCGGTTTTCCATGATCAGATTGGCGTGGGGAAAACGCGCCCGCAAATCCTCAGCGACGAGCTTCCACCAGCCCTGCTCGGTAATGCTCTGACCGTAAAACAGGATGCGAACCGTGTTCCGCTCTTTGGCCGTGCTCTCCGTCAGCAAGCGCATGGTCCGCTGAATATTTTTTCCGTAGGTCCCGGTATCACCCAACGATTTGGGAGCGGGATATTCCGCCGCATGTGCGACGGTCACGAACAACAGAACAGCCAGAAGCCGGCGCTTCAAATCACCCACCCTTTTCGCGGCTCTGTGACCAGGTACCGATTGGCATCGGGACTATTCGTGACCGTTCCGGCCTCGGCATCCCACATCAACTTCACCGGATAGCCGGTTTGTTTCTGATCGGCGCTGGACCGGATGGCGAGGTTGCCTAGCTGCACGACTTCGTTGAGCACACCCGCGCGCTCGAAATCCGATCCGGCCTTTGGACCGCCCTTACAGGCCGCAAACCACTCGTCAAAATGACCGGGGGAACGATCGATGGTTTTGGGCACATCCTTGAATTCCTGCATGCGCGCCTTGGGCAGGATGCGAGGATTGCCTCCGTAGCAGGTGCAGATCATGCTCGCCTCGTCGCCGACGAACAGACAGCCTTCGTTGTCGCCCAGGCGATAGAAATCTTCCAGCTCGGGCGGGCGAGGCGGCATCAAGTTTCCATCGTACCAGGTCAGTCGAACCGGCGGCATGGTGCCCCGTTGGGGAAAGGTGTAATAGATCATGGACGACAGCGGACCAGTCTCCTTGGTGCAGCCATTGGAATAGGCTTCGACACTCGTGGGAAGGCCGAGGTTAAGTGCCCGCCAGGGTGTGTTCAAGACGTGACAGCCCATATCCCCGAGCGAGCAGGAGCCGAAATCCCACCAGCCCCGCCATTTGAACGGAAGGTAATCCGGATGATACGGACGCTCGGGCGCGGGACCCAGCCAGAGATCCCAATCCAACGCGTCCGGGACCGCCGGCGTTTCGGTCGGACGATTAATCCCCTGGGGCCACACCGGCTTGTTCGTCCAGCAATGGACTTCGCGGACCGCACCCAGGGCCCCGGCGTCGATCCACTCCTGCATGCGCCGAACGCCTTCATCCGCGTTTCCCTGGTTGCCCATCTGGGTGGCGACCCCGGCTTCGGCCGCAGCCTTCATCAGCGCCCTCCCCTGAGTAATCGACGGGGTCATCGGCTTTTCGCAATAGACATGCTTGCCGTGTTTGATCGCCCACATGGCGGCGACGAAATGTAAATGGTCGGGCGTGGAGACGACCACGGCGTCAATGTCCTTCTGCGTGTCGAACATCCTGCGAAAATCCTTGTGACGTTTCGCACCCGGGAACTTCTTTGCCGCCGAGGACATGCTGCGATCATCGACATCGCAGAGCGCGACGATGTTTTGGCTGCGCATTCCATCCAGAAGGTTTTGCCCACGACCGCCGGTGCCGATGACCGCGAGGTTGAGCTTCTCCGAGGCAGCTCCGGCACCGCGAAGCGGCTGAGACAGCAGGTTGACGGTGGCCATCGCGCTGCCGGTGGCGATGAAACGACGGCGACTGAGAGGTGGGATACCAGGCTTTAGAGTCATGTCTGTTCTCCTTATAACGCGGCAAATGCGCGCTCGATCAACGTCTTGGTCGCCCGAACCCCGGCGGCCGGGCCGAGCTTGTGACCTTCGTACTCGATGGCAACGATGCCCTTGAAGCCCGCCTCTGAAATAATCTTCATCAGGCCGAAGTAA
>JBLIND010000248.1:0-9788 GCA_047639095.1 Candidatus Omnitrophota bacterium
TTTCTCCCAGAGTTCAACCCAGTGGTTGCGAAAATTCCAGGGCTCAAGAGACGAGAGGCGAAGACGGGGAATCGTGGTGTTCGACAGCACCTGGTCCACGAGCCAGCCGAGGTCCTGGTTGATATCCAACCCGTATGAACCGGCGTGTACCCCGGTAAGAACGGCTTCCTGGCAGCCACTATCGGCCAGCGATTGAATCTCGGCGATGATCTCTTCGGAGGAACGGCTTCGGGACACCCCGCGTGCCAGAGTGGTGAGGCAGAACGTGCATCGCATGTTGCAGCCATCCTGAATTTTCACAAAGGCGCGGGTGTTCTTCACCGCGAGTGGGTAAATAGGGGATGGATCCCGGTCCATGCCGAGGGCAAGGCCTTCCATGCCGAATTTTTCCATGACGAGGGCGGCGAGTTCCTCTTTCTCCGCGTTTGAAATCAGTAAGTCGGCGGTTTTGAAATCCTCTGGATGCATTTCACTGTGGCATCCGGTGACCACGATCTTCTGGCCGTCATGATATGCTCGCGCAGCGCGGCGGGATTCATCGCCTGCTTGTTTGGTCACGGTGCAGCTATTGACGATCCGGAGATCCGCTTCGTCAGGCGTTTGCACAATATCATGACCGGCAAGTTTGAAGCCGCGAGCCATGCGTTCGCTTTCCGCCTGATTCAAGCGGCAGCCGAGGGTTTGAAAGTGGATTTTCATGTGGGTCGTTTAAAACGTGAACCCGGCATAGATGATGGGTCCGGTCAGCTCGAGATCGAGCGCAAACAATGCGGCTGAATCCTTCCCATCGAGCTTGAAGGAGCGATAGCCCGCTCCGCCGAACAGCGGGTCAAACTTCACACGGCCACTGATTTCAAACTCGAGATAGTCGTATTCAAAATCCTCGAAGCTCCACGAGGAGAAGCGGAGTCCACCCTGTATACCCAGGTGGGGTCCCAGGGGCATTTTCACGTGTCCTCCCGCGTATACGGTGCCGCCACTGACCGAAACGCTGGCGTTCCCAACCCCGGAAGCGCGTGCGGCTGCCGTGACGTCGGCGTAGATCACACCCGCTTCTGCAGCAATGGCCAGATCGTTGTCGTTCTTCCCGGCACGAACGAAACCGCGGAACACACTGGTTTCCAGCAGGCTCGAAAGATCGCTTCGAGCCGTGAAGCTCAAGTCTTGAAAGTTGATCTGCTGCTCGATCGTGCGCTGGGCTTCGATGTCGATGTTCATGAAGGAGGCGCCAAAGGCCAGGGGACCGCCTAAGACCACCGTTGCTCCAACAATGTTTTCGGTTTCACCAAAGCCGAGATCCTGTTGGAGATCGAATCGTGTGCCGACAATGGAATTCTGCCCCAGGGATCCCGTGCCGGAAGGTTCCATCATCCAGTAAAATCCCTCGAGGGTCACCTCGCCAATTGCGGGTGACATGCATCCGACCAGTAGAAGGAGCGTCCGTATTAAAGTCTGTTTCATGGTGATATCCTGTTTATCGCTTGATTTACGGGCCAAGTGCGGCGATATTCGCCGCTTTTTAACAGGTATGAACACTGGGTGAACACACATGTTTGAGGCGGTATCAAATAAGGCAAATTTCGCGGAGCGGGAAGAACAAATCCTTCAATTCTGGGATACCGAACGCATTTTCGCCCGTTCGATGGAGCAGCGAAAGGACGCGGAGGAATACGTTTTTTACGATGGGCCTCCATTTGCTACGGGTTTGCCTCACTACGGCCACCTGTTGGCGGGTACGATCAAGGACATTATTCCGCGCTACCAGACCATGCGTGGGCATTACGTGGAACGACGCTTTGGCTGGGATACGCATGGTCTTCCGATTGAAGCGCTGGCCCAGAAAGCCCTGGGACTCTCCGGCACCGCGGCCATTCTCGACGTGGGCGTGGATGTCTTTAACGAAAAATGCCGCTCGATGGTGCTGCAATATGTCGAAGAATGGCGGACCACCGTCAACCGCATGGGCCGATGGGTGGATTTCGACAACGATTACAAGACCATGGATACCGATTTCATGGAATCGGTCTGGTGGGTGTTTAAGCAGCTGTGGGACAAGGGCCGGATCTACAAGGATTACCGGATCATGCCCTACAGCTGGAAATTGACGACTCCGCTTTCCAACTTCGAAGCCAACAGCAACTATAAGGACGTTCAGGATCCGGCGATTACCGTGCGCATGCGCCTGACGGGTGCTGCCGCGGATGCCTTTGAACTGCCGGCCTATGCGCTGGCCTGGACGACCACGCCCTGGACCCTGCCCAGCAACCTGGCCCTCTGTGCCGGACCTGACATCGACTATGTTGCATTAAAGGACAAAGCGGAACAGGTGATCTACCTGCTCGCCGAGGCGCGGGTGTCTGCCTACTACAAGGACGAGGCTGACTGCGAAATCGTTCAGCGTTTCAAAGGGGAGGACCTCGCGGGCTGGACCTACGAGCCGCTCTTTCCCTATTTTGCCGATCAGCCCTCCGCCTTTGTCATGCTCAATGACCGTTTTGTCACCACCGAAGACGGTACCGGCGTGGTCCATATGGCACCGGCCTATGGTGAGGACGACTATCGGGTATGTAAAGAGGTCGGCATAGAGCTGGTCGATCCCCTGGATGCGGAAGCCAATTTCACCGAGCGGGTTCCCGACTGGGCCGGACGGAATTGCAAGGAAGCCGATTCGGATATCATCCGGGCCTTGAAAGATCAGGGCAAGCTGGTTCATCGCTCGACCATCAAGCACAGCTATCCCTTTTGTGAGCGAACGGAAACGCCGCTCATCTATCGGGCGATCGATGCCTGGTACGTGAAGGTCGATGACCTGAATGAAAAATTGATGGCCAACAATGACACCATTCTCTGGCAGCCCGAGTTTGTCGGTCAAAATCGATTTGGTACCTGGTTGCGCGATGCGCGCGACTGGAACATCAGTCGAAATCGTTTCTGGGGTTCCTGCCTGCCCATCTGGATTTCCGAAGACGGCGAGGATATGATCTGCATGGGATCCATCGCCGAGCTGGAGCAATACGCAGGAGTGCGCGTCGACGATTTACATAAACATGTCGTCGATGAGATCGTGTTCGAGAAGGATGGAAAGACTTACCGGCGCACGCCGGAAGTCCTCGATTGCTGGTTTGAATCGGGCGCCATGCCTTACGCGCAACGCCATTACCCCTTCGAGAACAAAGAAGGCTTCGACGACGTTTTTCCGGCCCACTTTATTGCCGAAGGGTTGGATCAGACACGCGGTTGGTTCTACACTCTGCTGGTGTTATCCACGATCCTGTTCGACAAGCCGGCATTCAAGAACGTGGTGGTAAACGGGATGATCCTTGCGGCTGACGGCTCGAAAATGAGCAAGTCCAAGCAGAATTATCCACCGCCGGGGGAGGTCATTGATCAATATGGTGCCGACGCCTTGCGGCTGTACCTGATGGACTCGCCGCTCGTGCGCGCAGAACCCCTGCGCTTCATCAAGGATGATGAAGATCGTATCGCCCAGGAGGCCGCTTCCGGCAAGTCGCTGGGCCGTGGGGGCAAGACCGTCCAGCAGACCGTGCGGGATTTGCTCCTGCCCTGGTGGAATGCCTACAGCTTCTTTGTTCAGTATGCGAACATCGATGGCTGGGACCCGGAAGATGAGCTCGTAGAGAGCCCAAACCTGATGGATCGATGGGTCTTAAGCTCGTTGAACCGCCTGAACGAAGAAGTGGTTGCGGCCATGGATGTATACGACCTGCAGAATGCCGTGCGGCCGTTCGTCACCTTCCTTCAGGAATTGTGCAATTGGTATATTCGTCTGTCGCGCAGACGATTCTGGAAAAGCGAGGACGACGACGACAAGCGCCATGCCTACGCGACCTTGTATGAAGTGCTGAATCGCATGGCCCGAATTGGCGCGCCTTTCGTGCCCTTCATCACCGAGACCATGTACCAGAATTTGAAGCGGGCAGGGGATCCGGATTCCGTGCATCTGGTGGATTATCCCAAGCCGGATGCGAGCTTGCGCGATCACGAACTGGAAACGCAGATGGCCTTGATTGAAACCGTCGTCGTGATGGGACGCTCCATCCGCTCCGAGTACGATCTGAAGGTGCGGCAGCCCTTGCGCGGGATTCACGTCGTCACCGGCGATATGGACCTGCAGAAAAATATCGACGAACTTAAGCACCTGATTCAGGACGAATTAAATGTGAAGGAAGTCTGGTTCGGGGAAGATGAGGCTGAATTAGTCACCCTCCAGGCCAAGCCTAACTTTAAAACCCTTGGGCCTCGCCTCGGCAAACATGTCAAGGCTGCTGGCCGGATCATCGGTGGGCTCACCGACGAGCAGATCGCTTCGGTGTTGTGTGGCGAAGCCTTGAGTCTGGATGTCGAAGGAAACACCATCGAGCTGAGCAAGGACGATCTGGTTGTTGAACGTCAGCCGCGTGAAGGGTTGGCCGTTGCCTCTGAGGGGCAGATCGTGGTCGCCCTGGAGACGGAGTTGAACGAAGACCTGGTTCGAGAAGGGCTGGCTCGAGAGCTCGTCAACCGGATTCAGAACCAACGCAAACAGACGGGTCTTGAGGTTACGGATCGGATCCACCTCCGGATGGCCGCCGATGCGCCCGTAGTCGAGGCCATGAACGCTTTCTTGAATTATGTGCAAAGTGAAACATTGATCACCCAATTTGACCTCCTTGAAACACTTGATGACGGGGTCGAATGGGATGTAAATGGTTATCGTTGTGTTATTTATATGGAATTAGCTTCGGCTTGATGCCTGCTGAATACGTGGGGAAGCCGGTTGACATGGAAGTACCGCAGGTGGTAAAAACACTCCTTTTTTTTATGTTTTACGTATTTAATATGAGGGTTCACTATGGCTGCTAAAAAGAAAGCAACAGCAAAAAAGTCGACGGCTAAAAAGTCGACGGCTAAAAAATCGACGGCTAAAAAGGCCCCGGCAAAAAAAGTCACCGCCAAAAAGGTCAAAAAAACACCGGCTAAGAAAGCGCCAGCTAAGAAGTCTCCGGCCAAGAAGGCTCCGGTTAAGAAGGCTCCCTCCAAGAAAGCGCCAGCCAAGAAGGCTCCCTCCAAGAAGTCTCCGGCCAAGAAGGCTCCGGCCAAGAAAGCTCCCTCCAAGAAAGCGCCGGTTAAGAAGGCTTCGGCCAAGAAGGCTTCGGCCAAGAAGGCTCCGGCCAAGAAGGCTCCCTCCAAGAAAGCGCCGGTTAAGAAGGCTTCGGCCAAAAAGACGTCCACAGCGAAAGCTTCAGCTAAGAACACCGTTGAGGAAAAATCAATTTACCGGAGCAAGTCCGGAAAATTAAAAGGTTTGTTTACGAAAAAAGAACTCACGTTCTTCCGGAACATTCTGCTGGAAGAGCGCGTCCGCATCGTGGGTGATATCCTCGACTTGAGCGGCGATAATCTGAACCGTTCCTCCCGCGACTCATCGGCCGACCCTGCTGGCTTACACGGGTCTGATCAGGGGACGGATAATTTTCAGCGCGATATCGATTTGAACCTCATGGGGGCTGAGCAGGATACGGTATACGAAATCGATGCCGCCATTCGCCGCATGGATCGGGGCGCCTATGGGTATTGCGAGATGTACGAAGTGCCGATTGAAAAGGAACGCCTGAAGGCCATTCCTCAGGCTCGGTTTTCGCTGAAGGCGCAGTCTGAAATCGAAAAGTTCGGCCCACGTTATCGTCCGTTTGGCGAGACGATGATACACAGTCGGAGCTAATCGCGTTACTACCTCAGATGACCAACCGGCCTGGCGCCTTGGCTTCGGGCCGCTGATTATCAGCATCGTTGCAGTTGTTGCCGATCAAATCACCAAGCAGGTGATCAGCAACGGCTTCGTCATGTACGAACGCCGCCCGGTCATTCCCGGCTTCTTCGATCTTACGCGCCTGCACAACACCGGAGCCGCATGGGGGATGCTAAGCGATCACCCGGAGATTCTGGCCATCGTTTCCATCGTCATGTTCATTCTGCTCGTGGTGTTTCGGCGCAGCATTCTGAGCGACACCACCTCACATCGATGGGCGTACGGCCTGTTGATCGGAGGCATTGTTGGAAACATGATCGATCGTATCAAGTATGGCTACGTGGTCGATTTCCTTCAGTTCTTCATCGGCGAAGCGCATTATCCGGCCTTCAATATTGCGGATTCCTGCATCTGCGTCGGCGTGGGCATTTACATCGCCTCCTCGTTCTGGATTAAGAGCCACCCCTTGAACGATAAAGGCAAACCCACCTGATGCCGGGCCTTACTCGCAAATGGGAACCGGGCCGGTCCGTTCCCAATACGCTCGCACCTTCAGGGCTGTTTCTTCCGGATCATCCTCCGGGTGAATTTCCACCTTGGTAAGCTCGAACTGATTGTTGAACCAGGTCTTCTGCCGCTTTGCATACTGGCGGGTACGGTTGACGATTCGCTGCACGGCATCCTTCATACTCAGCGTGCCCTCGATGAGCTGAATCACCTCGGCATAGCCAATCGCCTGTTCGGCGGTTGACGACCAAACCGGAAAACGCGTGCGCAGCTCCCGCACCTCTTCAACCAAGCCGTGTGCCATCATCTGGTCAACCCGAAGAGCAATCCGTTCGCGCAAAAGATCGCGGTCCATGGAAAGTCCGACCAGGGCGACCCGGGGTTGATTGACGAACGCTTTAGGGCGGGGGACGCCGGCTTCCGCCAGCTCAATGGCGCGCACCAGGCGGCGGGGATTCTGCGGATCGGCGATTTCCGCGAGCCATACGGCATCCAGTGATCGGAGCAGGTCTTGAAGGGCCGGGAGTTCCATCGCTTCCAATGCTGCGCGACGATCGGGATCTCCCTGGGGTAATTCCTCCAGTCCCATGCTCAAGGCCTTGATATATAATCCCGTTCCACCCGTCGCGATGCAGGTCTCACAGGATCCGGTAACGGCTCGGAGGTAATCACCTGTACTGAAAGCGGTATCGGGATCAACAAGATCGATGCCAAAATAGGGAATGCCACCCCGTTCCGACAGGCTGGGCTTCGCGGTTCCGATATCCATACCGCGATACACGAGCATGGAGTCCGTCGACAGGATGGGTAACTTCATCTGTCGTGCGAGCGCATGCGCCACGGCGGTTTTACCCACGGCCGTGGGCCCTGCGAGAATGAAAGCCTTCACACCGCGGCTTCCATGACAACCACGCTGTGCCGCGGCACGATTACCTGGCCACCTTTCATTTCGATTTCGCCATTACTGGTCAGCACCCCCGTCCATGAATCTGTTGCCGGAAGATCAAATGCGTGGTCCACCGCTGCCGCATTAAAGATGACCAGGAGGTCCGGGCAGTCGCTTTGGGCTTGGGTCCGCTTGGCCTTTCCGCACAAGAGCATGGCGAGCGCTTGATCGGTTTGCCACACCGGCATGGTGCCGCCCGGCCCGTACCATTCGACGTCATGCGGTTCGCCTGGGGGCGAGGGGGTGAAGAAGGATGGTCGACGCAGGCTGGGGAAGCGTTTGCGCAGCGCGATGGCTTTTCGCGTGAAGTCATGTAAATCGGCATACGTTTCCAGCAAGGTCCAGTCCACCCAGGAGGTCTTGGAGTCCTGGCAGTAGGCGTTGTTATTACCACCCTGGGTGCGCCCGAATTCATCGCCCGCAAGGAGCATGGGAATCCCCTGGGAAAACATGAGGGTTGCAATGAAGTTCTTCTGTTGCCGCAAGCGAAGGGTGTTTACGCCGGGCTCCACCGCTTCACCTTCAACGCCGCAATTCCAGGAACGATTGTGGCTCTCGCCGTCGCGACTGTTTTCCAAGTTTGCTTCGTTGTGCTTCTCGTTGTAGCTGACGAGGTCGCGCAGGGTGAAGCCATCATGACAGGTGACAAAGTTGATGCTCGTGCGCGGCGATTTTCCTTCGTACAGGTGATCGCTGCCCGAGAGGCGGGTGGCGAAGGCCGATAGATTGCCTTGTCCGCGCCAGAAGTCGCGGACGTCGTCTCGGTATTGCCCGTTCCATTCGCTCCAGCGCGGGCTGGGCCAGTTGCCTACCATGTACGTGTTGGTATCCCACGCTTCCGCAATCATTTTGACCGGTCGCAAGACGGGATCTTCATCGATTTCTTCGATCAAAGGCGCTTCTTTGCGGATGCGACCGTAGGGCCCGCGTGTGAGTATCGGCGCGAGATCAAAGCGGAAGCCATCGATGTGATATTCCTCCACCCAGTGCCGCAGGCTGTCGATGATAAAGCGGCGGACGATCGGGTGGTGGCAGTTGACCGTATTGCCACAACCGGAAAAATTGCGGTACGTCCCCAGCTCCGAGATAGAATAGTAGATCTTCTCGTCGATGCCGCGAAACGAGAAGATGGGAGCGTTCGGCCCGCCTTCGCCGGTATGATTGTAGACGACATCGAGGATCACCTCCATGCCTGCTGCGTGAATCGCTTTGACCAGCTCCTTGAATTCATCCACCTGGTTGGCGCTTGCGTACTGCTGTTTCGGAGCAAAAAATCCAAGCGTGTTGTAGCCCCAGAAATTCACCAGATCTTTTCGCTTGTCCCGGGTGATGTAGAATTCATTCTCATTGAATTCGAACACCGGGAGCAGCTCGATTGATGTCACACCCAGGTCTTTCAGATAGGGAATTTTTTCAATCAGGCCGCGATAGGTTCCCGGCGATGCGACACCGGAGCTGGCATCGAAGGTGAAGCCACGGACATGCGTTTCATAAATAACCATGTCCTCCCAGGGGATCTCCGGTGGGCGAACGTCTCCCCAGTCAAAGCTGGATTGTACAATGACACTTTTCGGGAAAGAGGTGCCGAAGCGTGGACGGATACCCGGCTTATGGACGGGAGGCGTGGCCCAGGATGTCGGCCAGTGAATCGCTTCACCGTACGGGTCGAGGAGCCACTGCATTGGATCCATCGGCTTTTTCCCGTCGACACGAAAGCAATAGAACATGCCCGGTCGGGCCTGTGGAAGGTGGAGGCTCCAGCGATCGCCCTTGCGCACCATGCTTGCCTCGGTGATGGGGGTGTCCGTATCCGCTCGGTCGAAGAGCATAACCCATACGTTTCTGGCGTGGCGACTGAAGAGTCGGAACGTGACGCCGTGTTCGCTGATTATTGGCCCAAAGTCTTTCATAACAAGAGGTTCCGATGATCGGAACGCCTGGTGAAACTCCTTCCGATCATCGGAAAAAGCAACGTGAATTTCCCTGTCATCGGAAGAAATTTTTGCGAGTCTTCCGATGGTCGGAACGCGCTTCAGAACACGTGCCCGAATCATTACAAAGGGACGGGGCTATTATAATTGGGATGCGGAGGGGGTTTCGCATACCTTCAGGTCAACAAGAGAGCGAAATGGGAACACACACAACAACGAACAACACACAGACTGGAGATAAGAGAATGTCACTATTCGATCGATTGACCCGACTTGCTAAATCAGGCGTTGATGAATTTGTCCGGGCCCTGGAGGGCGATGATGTGGAAGGCGTGCAGGAAGCTCCGGCATCAGCGCTTGAGCAGGCGCTTGAGCAGGCTCGCACCAGTGCGACTGAATGTGAACGGGCTTATCGCAAGCTGGAGACCGAACAGGCCCAGTATGGTAGCGAGATGCAAAAGTTCGAAGACCTGGCCGCGATCCAGCTCAGTGAAGGCGATGAAGGTGCTGCGCGTGCTTCCCTGGAAAAGAAAGTCGACCTGGAGCGAAAAATTGCTAGATTGCAACCGATGGTTGACGAGGGGCGGAATACCGCGGAAGGGCTAAAAACCGAACTCTACGCCATTCAGCTTCGCCTCGATGAGTCGAATCGCAA
>JBLIND010000249.1:0-9758 GCA_047639095.1 Candidatus Omnitrophota bacterium
CTGATCGTCGTCTGCCCGAATCGCATCGCAGTGCTGGGCGACCACTTCGCGGTAAAGATCGTTTTGCGGATAGTCCGCAGGAACGGTGACCGTTGCGGGATCGGTTTTGCGTACAGCCGATAGTTTCTTCGTGTTGATCTTTCCGCCCTTGGTCTGGAATTGCACAAAGAAGGGCTGGTGGTCCTTCAGCACTTCAAAGCTGTCCGCCTGACCCTTCAACTTGAGCTTGGAGTAGGTCGCCTCGGCATCCCAGACGAAGTTGTAATCGGTTTTGCCGAGATTGCAGGTCGTGTAACCCGCTTTCTTCATGATCTGCGGCAGCAGCTTCATGCCCTTGGGCAAATGCAGCGGTGCGCCTTTTGCCCGCGAAGAGCGATGTTCATGCGCACCAAAACGAATCTGGCTGGCGCCACCCATCATGGCCGAACGACAGGCCGAACACACCGGCGCCGGCACAAACGCCCGGTCAAATCGTACCCCGGCCGCCGCGATGGAATCGATATTTGGCGTGGCCAGCTTGTTGGCTTCGTGACCATAACAGCCCATCCAGGGCGAGGTGTCTTCCGCGAAGATCCAGATGATGTTGGGGCGGGATTCAGCTTGAGAGAGGCCAGCGGTCAGGACGAGCAGCGCGAACAGGGAAAGGATTTTTTTCATACCCAAGTTTGTATCGCGAACAAACAGGGATTCCGAGTGGAAATAGAGAAGGTTGGTCCTGTCCCGCCCGACAAATGCCCAGGACCACGGCTAAGCGGATCAGTCGTCCAGATCTTCCAACTGGATCTCTGCGGGCACAACTTGATAGAAGCGACGCCCGATGCTGCGGGCTTCCGGATCGACGAAGCGCACCTTGCCTTCGGTCGCAAGCAGGGTGGTGACGTGCGTCCAGTCCACCAGATTTTTCGACACTTGCACGGAAACCAGGCCTTCGTGGCTGGTCGACAACACGATCATTACTTCACCACCCGGAAGACCGCCGCCGTGTTCAGGCGGCAGACGGTGGGCATCGATAATATATGCAGCCGCCTCATGCCGTCGGCCGGCAGTATATTCGGAATCATCGTCGGCAACGACCGAGAGCACCACGGTTTCGGGATTTTCGACGACGTTATCCGCCAGCGGCACCACTGCCACCACCTGCGACAACCTCCCTGCCGGAATCACCACCTGTCCACTCAAGGACTGGTAGTCGACTCCGTTATCGGCGCTGCCACTGATCCCATAAGTCACGGTGAGGGCTTCGGCGGGCTCGCCGGTGCGGCGAAAACGGAAACGGGCGGCGTTCGATTCGGCTCCGGAACCCGGCTCACGCGCACGGGGATCCACGGCGAATACTTCCACTTTCGGCAGGCGTTGCGGGCCGGTGACTTCGATGCGCACTGGTGCAGAATGCCCGACTGCGCCGCGGTCGTCCGTGGCATCGGCACGCAGTTCGTACACCCCGGAAGGAACGTTTTCCCAGACCAGCGAATACGTGGTGTTCGTACGATTTTCACTCAGGCCGGAGCGTTCCCCCACGTGCACGCCATTCGCAAAAAACGACACTCCGACAACCGTGCCATCGAGGTCAAAGGCTTCGGCCGACAAGCCGATGTGGGCCGGGGCGGCAAAGGTGGCATGTGCTTCCGGACGTACAATACGCACGCGCGGAGTCTGGTTGGTTGAAGGCACATCGTTATCGAGCAGACGGGCGCGCGCGCGTGCGGGTTCGCCCACCAGGTACTGAATCGGTAACAGGCTGCCACCGTCTTCGCTGCTTAACCAGCGCGGAGGAACGATGCCCACTTCGATGGTTTCAGGGCCTTCGGAGTGTTCGTCGTCGATCGGCACCAGCCTCAGGCGGGCGGTTCGAGCACCCGCGCGAATGAGCACCCCGGAAAATTCGGGCGCATGGTAATCTTGGCCCGGCCGGGCACTGCCACCCAGCTGCAGGTAAACCCGTAACGGCACATTGGTCGCACCCGTGCGATGCACCAGGAATTCAGCGACGTCGGGTTCACCATTCGACATCGGACTTTCGGAGGCCAGGGCATCGGTCGCTTCGAGGGTGACCACTGAAGGATGCTCCATCTCGATGACCTTGATTTCAATCCGGGGAGATGCCGCGTGCGCGCCGTCATCGTCGGTCGCCACCGAGCGCAGCACATAACGACCCGCCGGAACATTGGTCCACAACAGGTGGTAACGCGGATGGCTTAACCGGGAAGGCACTTCACCTTCAGCGTGCGTGAGATCGTTGGTAAAGATTTCGGAAGGCATCCCGATGCCCAGCGAATGCTCGCCGGCAAAAAATGCGACATGCTCCACGGAGCCATCGCTGTCCCAGGCTTCGGCGGCCAGGCGTATATCGTCCCCTGCACGAAAGACCTGTCCCTGCCAGGGATTCACCACCTGGGTGACCGGCGGGCGGTTCTCCGGGGGGTGCGCGTCCACAATCACCACCTGATCCGCTGAAGGATTGCCCAGGCGATAACATTCAGACGGCTGAGGGACGATGGCCGGGCAGGAGACCTCGACCAGGGAAAGCCGCACGCTTTCCCGCTCTTCGGTCAGATGGTCCGCGAGGGGAACAATGCGAATTTCGGCCGAAGACTGGCCCGCTGAAAAGCGCACTTCGCCACTGAGTTCGTGGTAGTCCACCCCGTTATCGGCCGAGCCTTCAATCAAGTAGTGGACGACGAGCGGGATGTCCAAAGGACCTTCGCGACGTACGCGGAAGGCGCCGGTGTTAACCTCCCCGGCCTCTGTAGCGGGCTCAGCCGCTTCGCGATCGGTGGCGCTCAACACGACCACGGTTTGTGGACGATTGGTTTCGGTGCGGATAAACACGGTCACCGGCGGGGTGCGTGTCACGGCCCCTTCGTCGTCCTCGGCTTCCGCCTGCAGGTGGTATTCCCCGGCGGCCGGTTGGTGCCATATCCAGGCGTAGAGGTGAGATTGGAGCTCGCCGTTAAACTGCGTGAGCTCGGGAGCGTCGTTCGTCACGGTCGCCAGGGCCACTTCGTTGGCAAAAAAAGTCACGCGACGGATCGCCCCGTCGAGATCCACCGCCGAAGCGGAAAGACGCAGCTCTTCCGGCAGGAGAAAGAATGCTCCTGCGGGTGGGGACCGCCAATGTACCACAGGGCTTCGGTTCTCCGGTTCATGGTCGTCATCGTGAATAACCCCGCTCGCATGCCCCGGCGTGCCGACACGATAACAGGTGGAATCCGCGCTGATCGGAAAAAAACAATCGGCCGGCACGAGCGTGACCTCCACCCGCTCGTCGCCTTCCACCAGGGCATCCTGAACCGGCGTAAGATGAATGACCCGTTCACTTTGCCCAGCCGGAAACACCACCTGCTCGGGTGCACCCGTGTAATCCTGATTGCGGGTGGCGGAACCACTCCAGTGAAACACCACGACCGTTTGCAAGGCGGTGTTTTCATGCCGCTCCACCAGGAAGGACATACGAGCAGGCGTGCCTTCGCCCGTGGTCTCGCCTTCGCTTACCTCTCCGCGCACGGTGCGAATCGTAATCACCGGAAGTTCCATCGGTGGAGCCGGCTCATCGTTGTCGGCAATACGGACCACACCCTCAACATGGTCGCCCCGCTGATAACAATCCGCATGGGCTTCCGGATGTTCGCCACAGGGAGACGCCAGAATATGCAGCACCACCGTCTCCTGATCTTCATCTTCCGAGTCGTCCACCGGGCGCACCGGAACTTCGACCCGCGTGCGGCCAGCCGCCATGACAATCCGAGTCGGCAAGGCGTCGTAATCGTCACCCGGAGTGGCCGTGCCGGTGATGGAGAGCAGCACCGTAATCGCGACCTCCGTATTCCCTGAACGGTTGATCACAAAGGCCCCCACATTGCGTGCTTGGCCGGACACCGTCTCTGCGGCTTCGGCATCCGCAACACTCAATGAAACAATTGGACCCCCTGAGGCAGGCTCCTGCGCATGCAGGATCGGTCCGGATAGGGCCAGGCAAAAAAGGGGTAGACAGCGAAACATCAACAACTTGTGATACATAACACTCTCCGTGGGGTCGGTGGTTGGCGGGCATTATATAATGAAAAAAACGCCAATGCATCAAATAACGTTCAACCCGCAAAAATAGTCTGCAAACGTTGATCGCCGGGAGGCACGGAAAGCGGCGCTTGGGTCAGGTCGTCCACCGTGCCTGGGGGCCAGCCTGGCATCGGGTGTGGAAGGAAGAGGTGAATTATCCATGACAGACCGCAGCTAGCCAGGCCTTGCCAAGGCCGTATGACCTGTCCGAACACCGACCGGCGGGCTCATTTCATTTCCCTGCAATGGCTCTTCCATTCCCATGGGATTTCTGGCAGATCAAGCGCATGCTCAACACGCTCACGGTTCGAAATATTGCATTGGTTGAAAAGGCGAATATCACTTTTCAACCGGGCCTGAATGTGGTCACCGGTGAAACCGGGGCGGGCAAATCCGTGCTTATGGGTTCGCTCAAAATGCTCCTGGGTGAGCGGGCCGACAAATCCATGATTCGCTCCGGCGAAACGGAATGCAGCGCCCAGGCGGTGTTTGATCTGGCCGACCCGGATGCCGTCAATGCGCTCTTGGAAGACCAGGGCGTCGATGCGTGCGAAGACGGTCAACTGATCATTCGTAGAACCATCAAAGCGAGCGGCAGCGGGCAGAATTTTGTCAACGATTGTCCAGTCACCCTGCCGACGCTCAAAGCCCTCGGCAACCTGCTCGTCGACATGCACGGGCCCTATGATCATCAATCTCTCCTCCACAGTGAAGCCCAGATGGACATCCTCGATGCCTTTGGCGCCCTGGATAAGGAGCGGGAAGCCTACAGCCGGCATTACGAGAAATTGGAAGATCTCCTGGACCGCCGGGAAGCGCTCAGCGGCAATGCCGATGCCATCGCGGAACAGATCGATCTGCTTTCCTATCGCGTAAAAGAAATCGACGACGCCGAAGTGAAGCTCGGCGAAGAAGAAGAGCTCCGCGAAGAACACACGATGGTCGGGAATGCCCAACGCATCATGGAATTGAGCAGTGAAGCGCTGCAGAGCATGAGTGAGGGCGAGCCCTCCGCCTTCGACCTGCTCGCCCAGGCTCAACGGGCCATCGACCAGCTCTCTGAGATCATTCCCGAAGCCAAGGTCTGGCTGGAAGAAGCGGGCGGGATGACCACCCAGCTCCGGGAACTCGCGTCGACGATGCGCGACCATGTCGAACGCCTGGATGCGGACCCCTCCCGCCTGGACGAGCTCGATGCGCGACTCGGCCTGTACAGTCGACTGAAGAAAAAATACGGCGGCAACACGGAAGCCGTGCTCGCCACACTCAAAGATTCCCAACAGCGCCTGAACGACCTGCAGACCCGCGAGGAGCAACTGGCCAACTTCGACCGCGAAGAAGCCACCATCCGCGAACAGCTCATGAAAGCGGGCGGCAAGTTGTCAAAGAAGCGCAAAAAGGTCGCTGAATCGCTCGCGGAACAGATTACCGAACACCTCCGCGACCTCGGCTTCGAACACGGTGCCTTCGCGGTGGAGCTCAGCGATGACGAGCCCAAACGCTCCGGCCTGGACGCAATCGACTTTGGCTTTCAACCCAATGCCGGCGAAGAAATGCGCCCACTCAAGTCCATCGCATCATCGGGTGAGATCTCGCGGGTCATGCTCGCGGTAAAAGCGGTACTCGCCGAGCACGACCGGATTCCCCTGCTCGTTTTCGACGAGATCGATGCCAACGTCGGCGGCGAGATGGGCAACGCCATTGGCCAGAAGATGGCCGAGGTGGCCAGGCATCACCAGCTGGTCACCATCACCCACCTGCCCCAGGTCGCGGTACACGGATCGACCCATTTCGCGGTGGCCAAATCGGTCAAGGACGGGCGCACGTACACGCAGGTCAACCTCCTGGACGAGCAATCGCGCGCGGAAGAGATCGCCCGCATGCTCGGCGGAAAAGGACTGACCAAGGTCACGCTCCAGCACGCCAAAGAGATGTTGAAGAACCGCTGACACCGCGCGCGGCGTCTGCCTATGGCAGGAAGACTTTTTTTCATCTATTCCTATCATAGGAACGATCTTTTCCCCTTTTTCCGTTAGACGGAACCGCGCTCCTGACTTACCTTGAGCGCCTTCCACAACCATGCACCGCAACCAATTACATACATCCCTCATAGAGGCCTACACCGATCAGGCGGCCAACCTGCCGGAGTCCGTACGTACCCGGATCAATGCCGCGTGGACGGATGAAGCGGTTGAGCTCTTTGCCTACACGGACCTCGATGCGGATTTCAATCTCACGGAAACCTGGGTAGCGCTCGGTGCCTCCCAGATCGCGGTGGTGGAAGGCGAGCAGGTACACGTATACGCGCGCAGCGAAATCACTCATGTGCAGGAACTCTCCGCGATGAGCTGTCACGTGATGCATTTCCACGCCGAGAAGGATCAGGCGCCGCGTTTCACCTTGCGCTACACCCAGCGCCAACACCACACGATGGACAACATCAAAACCGCCATCGAACAGGACATCCATCCGGCGGAGGCCGCGGAAACCCTGTATGCAGATTCGATCGCGGGTTCGATTCGTGAGGCCCAGGCGACGGTAAGCGGCAACGATATGGCCATCGTCTGGCGGCTGCTCCGCTACGTGCTGCCGTACAAGAAAGAGCTGATCATCGGCTCGGTAACCGCGGTGATCATGACCCTGTGCAGCCTGGTGCCGCCGTACATTACAAAATTTCTCATCGACCACATCTCCGGTGAAAAACAGCTGTCGCGCCCGGACCAGATCTGGATCATGCTGGGCTTCATTGCGGGCGCGTACGTTGTGCGAACGGTGGCGATGTGGATGCGCCTGCGCTACATGGCCTTCCTCGGCGAATACGTGGCGCACGATTTGCGACGCGACCTCTACAACAAATTGCAATCGCTCGGCATGCGCTTCTTTTCGCGCAAGCAAACGGGTTCGATTATCAGCCGGGTCAGTTCCGATACCGATCGCCTGTGGGACTTTGTCGCCTTTGGTATCGTCGAGGTTTCGGTCTCGGTGATCATGCTGGTCGGTCTGGGCGCGGTGCTGCTCAGCCTGGATGTCCGACTGGGATTGGTGATGACCCTCCCCATCCCCCTCTTCCTGCTCGCCTTTTACCTGCACGGTAAAAACATCAACCGGATCTTTCTCAAGGCCTGGCGCCTGTGGTCGAGCCTGACCTCCCAGGTATCGGGGACCATTCCGGGTATGCGGGTGGTGAAAGCCTTCAACCAGGAGAAGCGCGAGATCGAGCGCTTCGGAACGAAGAACGATGACTTCATGGCTTCGATCAATGAAGTGCACGCCAGCTGGACCCTGTTCTGGCCCCGCCTCGTGTTCGGCTTTCACGCCTTGTCCCTGGCCATCTGGTTTTTTGCCTTACCCCGTCTGACCGAGTTGCGCGATCCCGCTCTGACTCCGGGAACGTTCATCGCCTTCCTCCTGTACATGAACATGTTCTTTCATCCGCTTGAAGTGATCGGCCAGATGACGCGCATGCTGAACCGGGCAATCAGCTCAGCCTACCGGGTCTTTGAAGTGCTCGACACCGAACCGCAGATCCAGAATATCGATGAGCCGATCACCCTGGATCCGGTCGAAGGGCATATTCAATTCGAGGAGGTGTCGTTCTCCTATGACGGCGTAAACCGGGTGTTGAAATCGCTGAGCTTTGAGGTCCAACCCGGCCAGATGATCGGCCTGGTCGGCCCGTCGGGCTCGGGCAAAAGCACGATCATCAATCTCATGGCGCGCTTTTATGATGCCACCCAGGGCACGATTCGGATCGACGGAAAACCGATCAAAGATCTCGAAGTGGGACCCTATCGCCGGCAGTTGGGCATGGTCCTCCAGGAACCTTACCTCTTTCATGGAACCATCCTCGAGAACATCCGCTACGGGATGGAAGACTGCGCGCTGGAAGATGTGATTCGTGCGGCGACCGCGGCGAATGCGCACGAATTCATCTGCAAGATGCCACAGGGCTATGAAACCTTTGTCGGCGAACGCGGGCAGACCCTTTCGGGCGGCGAGCGGCAACGGGTATCGATCGCGCGCGCGATCCTGCACAATCCGCGCATCCTGATTCTGGATGAGGCGACGAGCAACGTGGACACCGAAACCGAGCGCCGCATCCAGGAAGCGTTGGATCGCCTGGTGGCCGGGCGCACGGTGATCGCCATCGCCCACCGGCTGTCCACCTTGAAAAAAGCTGATCGCCTGCTTGTCATCAAAGACGGCGAGCTGGTCGAGGAAGGCACCCACGAAACCCTGCTCCAGATCGAGGACGGCGTCTTCCGAAATTTGTATGAACTGCAGCAGGAACTGCACGAGCGATTTGCCATATGAAACTGATCCGCAAAGATAATTGCCGTCTGGCCCTGGTACGCGACGGTGTAGAGACGACGGTGAACGTACGCAAATGCTTCCCCTGGCAGACGCCGCACGGTTTCATCTCGCTGGCCGATGAAGAAGGGGCGGAAATCGCCCTGATACAATCGCTCGACGAACTGGATGCCGCGTCACGCCAGGTGCTGAAAGAAGCCCTCGACGTCATAGGCTTCACCCTGGAGATCACCCGCATCCTCTCGCTGGAGAAAGAAATCGAAATTCGAAACTGGAAGGTCGAAACCCAGGCGGGGATCCGGCGCTTTCAGACGTTGCTCGACGAATGGCCGAATCGCGTAGCGGGCGGGCGCCTGATCATTCGCGATGTCTGCGGGGACCTCTACAGCATCACCGACGAGCGGAAACTCGATCGAAAGAGCCAGCATATCCTCTGGGCGCTGCTGGCCTGATGTGCACGCCCCCCAATTTATCCCTAACTTTTCTGCTCGATGCTGTTACATTGATCCTATGCGCATCCTACATAGCCTTTGCCTGATCCTGCTGGTGACGACCAGTGCTTCAGCCGTGCTCACGGTGCGCGACCGGGTGAACTACTTCCCCCTGTTGATCCCGGATGACTACCACAGCTTCGTGCATGCACGCCTGCCGGAGGTCAGTATCCTCACCGCGACCGAAACAGAACGGGCCTACCTGCAGTTGAAGGAAACGCGGGTCAATACGACCGCCTACTCCTGGCAGCAGATCGGGGTGAACTTCATGCTGCAACACCGCTATGATCGCGCGCTGCAGAGTTTCATCAACGCGGAAGAAGACATCGCTCACTTTTATGACAACTCCCTTTTCAAGGCCTGGCTGCTGGAGCAAGGGGGCGACCCTCGACGCGCATCGAACGAATGGAGCCGCCTTCTGAACAAGGACAACACCACCTACGGCTACGGGATTCGCCTCGCGGCCTGCCAGCTGAAAATGCGCCAGGTCGTCGGGGTCGAAGAAACGCTCAACCTGCTGCAGCGACGGGCCCCGCGGGACCCCATCGTCCCCCACCTGCGGGGTGTGCGACAGTTCGCCATTGGCGACTATGATCGCGCGAACGAATATTTTATCGAGGCGCTGCAGAAATCCGACACCGATGATGTGATGCCCGAGACCTATCTCGCCATGTCGTTTCTCACCCTTCGGGAGGATCGCTATCAGGAAACCATCGGCTGGCTGAAACGAGCGGTCGGTCGCGCCCCGGCCCTGAAGAAGATCATTTACCTGAACCTGCCCCTGTACCAAGAGCTCTACGGTCTCCCCGAGTTTCAGGACCTGGCGGACGGATTCACCGACATCCCCTTCCAGCCCGAGGGCCTCGATCGCGAGTTCCTCTCCAAGATCGATCGCGCAGG
>JBLIND010000250.1:0-9722 GCA_047639095.1 Candidatus Omnitrophota bacterium
AAACGAATGAAACGAGACCTAAAACCATCAGTGCTATTGTGAAATTTTTCATCATGCTTCCTTTTTAATTATTCAGCTTTCATCGCCTGAAGAAACTTAACCAGGTTCTCGAGTTCTTCCCCTGCGATATCCGGGCGGGCCGGCATGAGGGGACTTCCACCATATTTAATGGTGCCGTTTTGCATAATATTTTTCATGTCCGCTGCGGATCCCTTGGTGCCGTCTCCATCGGTATCGTATAGGAAATCGCCCGCCACGAAGCTGCGCGGTTTGGGATTCAAGGCAATCGCTGCAGGTCCGTCGCCATGTCCGGTATTCCCATGGCAACTGAAACAGGCCCCTTTACCCAGATAGATCGCTTTTCCCAACTCAAGTTCGGGCGTCATAACCATCTCTTTGGGCTTGCCGGTTTTAACCCCTTGGCTGAGCATTTTTTCCATCGCGAGCTCAATGGGAATGCGGGCCTTTTGGGTCTCCGGGTCGTAGCCGTAGGAATTCAAGACATGGCTCTGCTTCTCAACCAGCTCGATGATCTCCCGAGGTGGGTCAACCTGCAAGCGATCGCGACCATTGTAGGAACCCTGCTGCTTGCCGAGCGCTTCATACTGATTGAGGCGATCATTATAGCTCTTAGGCTTGTCGGCATTCTTCAACGCGATAAACGGGGAATCGCCCTTTTTCATTTCCGCACCCGTTAACTTCGCGAGCACGGGAATCATGCCGAAAAACGTGGCGATCACGACCGCAAGCGTCACGACAATGAACTGGATCAGGGCCTTACGATTGATATCCAGGCATTCATATCCCGGATTCGGATTGGGCGGACGCTCAACAGGGCTTGTCACCTCGACAACGTCCGGAGCAGCAGCTTCCTTGGTGCTTGCCTTTGAAGCACTCGCTTTGGATGCGGATGCCATGGAGGGAGACGCCTTAGAAGCAGCTTTTTTCGCTGCAGGTTTCTTAGCAGGCTTCTTCTTGCTGGCCATCAGACAGCCTCCTTGAAATCGAAGTGTTCAGAAAACATAGGGTCTTTCGTAGGCAGCACGGGCATTTTACGGAAGTTCCGCAGGAACAGGCCAAACCAGAGGGCGCCAAAACCAATCGGTGCCAGAATATCGGTGAAGAAGAAGGGGAAGCCTCCGTCAAAAACAGGTTCCTGTCCGGTACCGGCCACGCCAGGATGCAGGGAGGGAGCAATAATCCACCAGAGATCGAGCACACGTACACAGATAATCGCAATGGCGATTTTAACCAGGCGGGTTTTGACCCGCTTGACGCCACGGGAAATCAGCACGAAGAACGGAATGAAGAACTGCATCATCACCAAGGCGGTACTCACGTACTCAAAGCCATTGCGCGAACGATTCATAAACCAGGTGATCTCTTCCGGCAATCCGGCCGACCAGATGATGATGAACTGGGAGACTTCCATGTAGGCCCAAAGGATGATGAACGCGAATTGAAGATTACCGAGGTCATGCAGACGATTCACCTTCAGCTCGGTTTTCATCGGCTGGTACTTGGAGAGCCAGATCACGAACACGATGGTAAAAGCCATGGTGGAAAGCCCCTGGCCGATGAAGAACATGGCGCCGTAGATGGAGGAAAACCAGCCCGGCTCAAGTGACATGACCCAGTCGACCGACGCAACCGTCATGGTCAGCACGTAGATCAGCAAGGCCGGGCCTGCGAGACACTTCATCTTTTTACGCCAGATAATATCGCCGGTCGCGTCCTGACGTTCCGACCACTTATTCATCAAAGTAGCCAGCACGATCCAGATGACAAAACAGACCAGGGCGCGGATAATCCAACCACTGGCGTTCAAGTAGCGGAGCTTCTGGGCAACGACATGGTCGCCAGCAGCCCAGGCCTTATCCAACCAGGGGTAGACATCGCTATTTCCCGAAGCGACGGTGAACAGGATGGGAAGGAAAAGCACGGCCATCGGGATGATGGTTTTCGCACCGGCCTCAAAAACGCGACGACCCACGTAACCCCAGCCACCCCCGGAGAGGTGATGTATGCACAGCCAACCCAGGCCACCCAAAGTAAAGCTCAAGGCGAACAGATAACCAATAAGGTAGGACTGGAAAAAGTGGGTGGATTGATTGGTCAACAGGCCATAGAGCACCATCGTCGCCAACACGGCAAAGCCGATGGTGAGCGAAGTTTTCTGGAGCTTTTCCAAGCGTGTAGGGAGTAATTCGTTATCCGTCATTTTTCCTCGGCGAGTAAAGTAGCTTTCACGTCTTCCGGAACATCCTGCAAATCGGCGTTCTGGCTGAGCTGAAGGGCTTTAACGTAGGCGACGATCCGCCAGCGGTCTTCGACCGGGATCTGGTCCGCATAACCGCTCATTACACCAAAGCCGCCCGTAATGACGCCATACAGGCTGCCGAGCGTGTGCTGGCGATCTGCGAATTCCTTGCCATGATACGACGGAGGTTGTTTGAACCCGCGCTGAACAATCATGCCGTCGCCGTAACCGGCCTGGCCATGGCAGACGGAACAGAAAATCTCAAAACGTTCTTTGCCGCGTGTCAGATCAGCAGCTGTAATCTCAAACGGGTACGCATCCACGTTCGACCCATCGATCTTGCCCTGGTAGAGGTGCGTATCCGCCCGCAGCCATCCGCGGGGGATCGTACCTTCGATCAGCTCACGCGAAGAGCGGCGATCGCCGAAAAAATCGGTCTTTTCGAGCGGCTCGAACTTCTCCTGATCGTACATGGCTTTGCGGATCTTGAAGAGTGGACCACATCCACTCATTCCCGCGGCCAGGCCGAGCAAAACTATACTAATGACAATCCGTTTCATAAACCGGTAACCCTTACTTCGGCACATCATCGACACTTTCGGGCGATTGAGCATGCAGGAATTCGCTGACATCCTTGTGATTGAACTTAGGATCGGCCGTCTCGATGCAGAGAAAGAACTTGTCGATGGACGCGCGCTCGATGCCGGGCGCGTTGAAGATCGACTGGTACGGCTTCACCAATCCGTTCAGGAAACACATGAAGAACGCGCAACTTAAGGCCGCAAGCAGAATCGTACATTCGTAGGTGACCGGAATGAACGAAGGCCATGAGAAGAACGGCCGACCCCCGACATTCATTGGGTACTCCCAAACACAAACCCAGGTCTGCAACAACAAACCGAGGGCGGCTCCCGCCAAACCACCACACAGGGTGATGTAGGGCAGACGACTGCGCTTGCGCCCCAGCTTGGCGTCGAGATCGTGGACCGGTACGGGCGAATAGCCGTCCATCACCGTGTATCCAGCCTCGCGCGCAGCATCGGCGGCATGAGTCAGTTGAGTAGAGTTATCGAACCGGGCGATAATCCCATACAGATCGCTATGTGTTGCAGTAGCCATGTCAGTGCTCGTCCGAGTGTTGATCCTTGTGGACCAGTTCACGCATTTCAAAAATCGATATCATCGGCAGCAGGCGGATGAAGACGAAGACCAGCGTCAGGAAGAAGCCGATCGTACCGATATAAATAGCCCAGTCATAGCGCGTGCCTGCATAACCCGCCCAGGAGGACGGCATGAAATCACGGTGCAGACTCATCACAACAATTACAAAACGTTCGAGCCACATACCGACCGAGATAAACTGGCAGATGATCCAGAGAATCACCGGATTCGTGCGCACCTTGTATGACCACAGCGCCTGCGGCACCGCAATGTTACATAGGATCAGCAGCCAGTAACCCCAGGCCATCGGGCCGCCCAGACGGTTCATCAACATGCCTGTTTCGTACATGTTGCCGCTGTACCAGCCAAAGAAGAGCTCCATGACGTAGCCATATGCAACGATCAGGCCGCTGAGCAACATCACTTTGGCCATGGCATTCAAATGGCGCTCGGTAAGGAAGTCGCCCATACCGTACCACTTCCGAACCGGAATCATAATGGTCAGCACCATCGCGAAGCCCGCGTAAATCGCGCCAGCCACAAAGTAGGGAGGGAAGATGGTCGTATGCCAGCCGGGAACCACAGAAACCGCAAAGTCCAAACTAACGATACTGTGTACAGAAAGTACGAGCGGCGTCGAAAGACCCGCAAGCAGCAGGCAACAGATCTCGTAACGGTGCCAATGCCGGGCAGAACCGTTCCAGCCAAAGGACAAGGTCGCGTAGATGGTTCTAACCAGCTTATTTTTGGCCCGGTCGCGCATGGAGGCAAAGTCAGGCAGCAGTCCGGTGTACCAGAACACAATCGAAACAGTCGCGTAGGTCGATACCGCGAAAACGTCCCACACCAGCGGCGAGCGGAACTGCGGGTACATACCGAGACTGTTCGGATATGGGAACAACCAGTAGAAGAGCCATGGACGACCCAGGTGCAGCAAGGGGAACATGCCCGCACACGCCACAGCCATCAGCGTCATCGCCTCAGAGAATCGACTGATCGACATTCGCCAATCCTGTTTGAAAAGAAGGAGAACCGCCGAGATCAAGGTACCGGCGTGACCGATTCCGATCCACCATACGAAGTTGATGATCGCAAAACCCCAGGCAACCGGAACGTTCAAGCCCCAGACGCCCACACCCGAGGTCAGCAGTACATAGACGCCGAAGAACAGGCATTGCACCAGGCAGAAGGCAATGAAAATACCAATCCACCACTGCTTGGGCATCTTGTTGATGGGTAGGAACGTAACATCACTGATTTGTTCCGTTACCGAGGCCAGCGTATGGCCCGGCATAATCATGGGATGCTGACCGTCGCAGTCCAACGGCACGTCTTGCAGAGTTTCTGGATCGGCTGCCATTAGTGTGTATCCTTCTTGCCGTGATCAGCGGATTCCTTGCCATGCGGAGCGGGGCCGTGGCCGGCCTCGGGGTCTTTGTGACCTCCGTGGCCCCCGTGGCCATGGCCGCTGTCTGCCGGCGTAGCTTCAAGATCTTCGTTATTGTTACGCACCAGCGCGAGGTATGATGTTCTCGGGCGAGTGTTGATTTCCTCCAACAGACTGTAGCGCAAGTCGTGCTTCTGCAACTTGGCGACCAAGGTCCGTTCTTCACCGTGCGCGGCGTTCTTGCTGCCAAAGTGAATCGCGCTGGTCGGACAGGACTCCTGACAGGCGGTCTGAAAGCTGCCTTCCGGAATAATCAACCGATCCGAAACATTCTCCGGCTCGCCTTCCGTCTTCACGTAGTTTTTCTTGAGATCAATCCGGGCGAGGTTGATGCGCTGCACGCAGTAGGTGCATTTTTCCATCACACCGCGCAGACGAACCGTCACGTCAGGATTCCGCTGCAGCTTGGCAGACTCGGTCTCATCATCGGTGAACTTGAAGTAGTTGAAGCGGCGCACATGGTACGGGCAGTTGTTCGAGCAGTAACGAGTACCGACGCAACGATTGTAAACCATCTGGTTGAGGCCTTCGTTGCTGTGAACCGTCGCACCTACCGGGCAAACCGTTTCACAGGGAGCGTTCTCGCACTGGAAACACGTAACCGGCATGGCATGGTTGCGGACCTTATTGGGATCCCAGACATCGTCTTCCGTGCCTTCATAGTAACGATCGACGCGAATCCAATGCATCTCACGGCCGTTGAGCACTTCCTTTTTGCCCACGGTCGGAATGTTATTCTCCGACTGACAGGCGACGATGCAGTTGTTGCAGCCGATACAGGCATTGAGGTCGATGACCATGGCCCACTGGTTGCCATGCTTGTAAATTTCGTCGTAGTTGTTGCCGTACAGCGTGTATTCGTGCCCAAACGTGTGCGGGTCCTTGGCAAAATGTGCGTTGTCTTTGAACCGCTTGACGGTACCGGAACGCAAATGATCGCGTCCTTGCATAAAGTGATGGTCCTGCGTCATGGCCAGGGGGTAATCGCCGCCAGCCAGGCGAATAGTCACCTTGGGAACGATGGAAGGCGCTGCAGCCGTCCGCAGCGAGTAGAAATCAAATCCAACCCCATTGCCGACATCACCGGCAAAGGTGCGACCGCCGCCGAGGTAGACCGTGATGGAATCATCCGCATGACCCGGAACAACGAGCAGCGCCCCCGGGATCTTCTCATCGCCAATGCTCAAGGTGATCTTCTTCACCTTGGGAACGGTGGTCTTCCGCTCAGGAAGCGACTTGTATAAATTCTTCCGCTTGGCCGTTGCGGGGCTGATGATCACCGCATTGTCCCAGCACATGGTCGTCACCGGGCGAGGCAGCTCCTGCAACCAGGCATTGTTTGCATAGCGCCCATCGCCGAGGAAGGGATCCGGCTTGATCACCATCTCGATTTCGCCCTCTTTGGGCAAGGGGGCGGCGGTATTCAGGAAATCCTTTTTGACGGTCGTCGCGGCAGCCGATGAAGCACTGTCCGCGAGCATGCCGTCGTGCACGACCTTGCGCCAGGCGACGTCAAACTCGGCATCTTTCTTGCCGAGCTGCTCCATCCATACCGAACGGATGAGTTTGTAGATGTTCAGCTCTTCTTTACCAGCGACCGCAGCGAGAATATCGTGGGGCGATTTGCCATCATACAGCGGTTGAATCAACGGCTGAACGATGGAATACGTTCCGTCAATGGATCGGGCGTCGCTCCAGTACTCGAGGTAGTGCGCCTGAGGCACATGCCAGTCGCAGTATTGACCCGTTTCATCGTTGGTCATACCCACGTGGAGTGAAAAGCCTGCTTTACGGACCAGGGTGGCAAAGTCGACATCGCCACCGCTGGTGTATACCGGGTTCGCACCCACCATGATCAAGGCTTTCACCTTGTCGGCAGCAAAGGCCTCGACCAAAGCGCCGAAGCTGTTAGCTTCCTGCCCGACCTTCACGACGGAATCGACGTAGGTCACGGTCTTGGAAACATTGCCTAAAACATCGTTCATCGCATGGGCCAGCGCATGTACGGCCGGGGGCTGATGCTCCCCTGCGATTACCAGTGAAGCGCCTTTGGACGCCAGGAGATCCGCAGCAAGTTTATCGACAAAAAGGGCTTCAAATTCGGTCAGCTCGAATGCGGACTCGGCGACGTTTAAACCGATTTTCGCGGCGACCGCGCGGCCAATGTGCTCAACCTTACCCGCTTTGACAGCCAGGCGATGATCCGCCGTCGTGCCGGTCGGGGTGAGCGTGCTTTCAACCGAATAGACGCGGTTGAAACCGTCGACACTGTTTACGCCGCTACGCCGTTTACCGTGGCCAATTGCATTGGTGGTCTGCTGACCCGGCGCCTGCGTCAGGTAGTCCGCATCCAGCGCGAGAACAACATCCGCTTTTTCCGTCTGGTAGACCGCATCAAGGTCCTTTCCAAAGGCCAACTGAGCGCCTGCACGTGCATTCTGACGTCCGGTGGGCTCGTCGTAATGAATGGAAATTTTGGGCCAATGCTTGGCTTTTTCGCCAGGTTCCGCCTCAGCCGCGGCTTTGGGATCGCCTTTGATCAGGCTTTCAAGCTGGCGGGCCAGGGTCGGCGAGCTGCTGGGTTCCACCAACAGGTAAATGCCTTCTCCCTGCTGGGCCTTCAACGGCTCAAGTGCCGCTGCCAGGGCCGCTTTGCAGCTCTTCCAGTCACGAGGACGCGAGCGGTGGAAGACACTGGTCGAACGGGCGGTATCATACAGATTTAAAATCGAAGCGGAGACGATGGGATCGCTCGCACCTTGACTCGCCGGGTGCTCTTTATTGCCGATCACGCTGGTCGGACGACCCATATGGCTTTCCGCCAGGACGCCAATACCATAGCCCTCCAAGGTAATGGTTGTGGCATAAAACAAGGGGTTTCCGGGGACAATCTCTTCCGGAGCATCGACATACGGAACGATGCGCTCTTCCGGCTGCTTCGTACAGGCCGTCAGACCCGCGAGGGACATCGAAGCTCCCATAAGTTTCATGAAATCGCGACGATCGACCCCTTCGAGGCCATCCGACACGGCCTCTTTGAAGCCTCCGACGAAGCCATCTTCGTGCGCCGCCAGCTCTTTCAAGCTGCGCCAGATCTTCGGATCACGCTTCGGTGTCGCTTCTTTCAGCGTCCGATGCATTTCCGGGATGTTCATCCCGTCTCCGAAACTCGTATTTTCTTCTTTCCTGATCATCGGTGGCAAATGGAGCAGTTGGTTAAACGATTGTGGGCGTGATCGATGGCATAATCCTCAACCAAGGCTTCGCGTTCCTCGCGAGACAGGGATTTTACCTCATACGCCATATCGAAAATCTTGTCTTTCGGGCGGATATTCTCAGCAGGATCGCGGTGGCATTCCAGGCACCATGACATAAACAGGGGGTGCTCACGATGCATGAGCGGCATATCATCCACCCGGCCATGACAGGTGCTGCAACCAATGCCCTTGCTCACGTGGATCGAGTGGTTGAAGTAGACGAAGTCAGGCAAATCGTGCACCCGAACCCACTCCAGCGATTCCTTGGTTTTCCAGCTCTCGCGGATCGGCTCAAGCATCGGGGCTTCCGCCCAGATCTGCACGTGGCAGTTCATACAGGTCTTCGTCGGGGGAATATTCGCGAAACTGCTGTTCTCCACCGTGGTATGACAATACCGACAGTCAATGCCCATGCTCGCATGATGGCGGTGGCTGAAAGGCACCGGCTGCGAACGGGGAACCTTGGTGTAGCGAACATACGGCGAGCGGTGAATCAAATCCATCACACCAAAGAAACCAATCGCACCCCCTACCAGGGCGAGAAGGCTCATCTTCGCGTACATATTATGAATTGGCGTAAAAACCTGTGCCATGAAACTTTTTCTTTCTTTCGGAGGCCACGAATTCGGGCTCGAACAACGTCGCGCGAGCCATCTTCATAAAGCGGTTTTCCCTAGAAAATCGGTGGATTGATAGGCGTGGAGAACTCTATGGTCAAGCCACTTTGTTTCTTTTTTTAATGCTTGTGGTTGCGAGAGTTATCCACAGGATACCATTCCATATTTTTCAAAATTTTTGAAAATAACGTAAAGGCTTGATACGGCACTTTCTTACACCAGATTAATCGCGCTGAATCTGCTCTCCTGCGTCAGTGGCTTAGTTCGTTATAAGCCCTTTTCCTGAATCATGCTACACTAACCAACGACTATGGCTTTCCTGAATACAAGCGTCCCGAAGCACCCAACGCCACCAGGGCACCAACCAGACCGCATGTCGCGATGAACCGTAAACGCCTTTTCATCTTCATCTGGGCCGTGTTGAGCGCCTGGTGCAGCCGGGCGCAACTGGCGAACCCAAGCGGCCAGGGCTGGGAAGCCCGCATGACCCAGGCCGCGCGCCTGTATGGCGAGGGCGACCTGGAATCCGCACTCCAGCAATCACTCCTGGCGCTGGAAGGGGCGCAACAGAGTGAGGCGCTTATCCAAGCGGCCGAGTCCCATTACCTCCTCGGAGAAATTTACAGCACCCTCAAACGATACGACGAGGCGATCCAACACGCACGACGCGGCTTGCTGATGCGCAGCGAATCGCTCGGCGTAGACCACGTGCAGGTAGGTCTCTCCGCCAACAGCCTCGCGCAAATTTACCAGGACCAGGGCAACTTCGAAAAAGCCTTACCCCTGAATGAGCAGGCCATTACGATCTGGCGGATTCATTTTGGAAAGACCCATCCACACCTCGCGGTCCCGTACAACAATCAGGGCCGGATTTTAAATATTCTAGGTAAGCACCATGAGAAGAATGCCCGACATTTACAGGCTGACGGTCATGAAGCGAATGCGAAGCAGGCTACGGACCAGGCGCAGGAATGCTACAC
>JBLIND010000251.1:0-9718 GCA_047639095.1 Candidatus Omnitrophota bacterium
AGCCACCAGATGGCCATCCAGACCATCACGGCCAGGGTCTTTCGCCCCGCCTCGGAGAAGACGAGCGCATCGCCTTCGGCACCCGTGAAGGTCTCCGGCAGCAGGCGGAAGGTGAGGTATGCGGCGATCGGTGCGGCGACCAAACCGAATTGCTGAATGCGAAGCCGGATCGAAGGGTGTTCCATCACGCTCTTTTAACAGGCCGGAACAGGTCGTGCAAGCGATGCGTGGCATCGCCGCGCGGGAGGTCGATCACTCGGCGCGTAGCACCTTTCTCAACCGGGCATGCAGCTCGTCCATTTGCGCGTGTCCCAGTTGCTGGCCGTATCGGGCGATGCCGTAGGCCAGCGCCAAGCCGAACGCGGCGACCGGAACGGACCACAAGGCCCAGGCGGGGAGGTGCAGCTGGCGTTGGGCGAGTCCAAAGATCAAGCCCATGAGGCCGGCGAATATGCTCAGGAGGTAGAAGCCCGCAAACAAGGTCCAGACCGATGGACGAGGTCCGAAGCGTCCTTTAATCTGGGAGCCTTCCGGTGATTCATGCCATTCGACATTTAATTGTGGAGACCAGTAGTGCTGGTGTTCCGCGGGGATCCGCAGCACGGCGTAGCTTTTAAGGACGGACGCATCGCAGGGCTGGTCGGTGGCCTTCAGTTCGCCCATGCGGGCCGCCACCTCCTCAGGAGAAGCCGCAACGGTCAGTTCAAAGGTGGGGCGAATTTTCATGGCTGGGATTGTTTTCGTGACCATTCTACAGGTAGAAAGCCCGATTGACCAAGGGATTCTCTGACAAGGGTTTCAGGAGCGTTTACTGCTGCGCATGCAGCCCTCGGAGGATATGCTGAGTCCAATGTCCGTAAAGAATGTCGTAGTTCAAAGATGAAGTATTCACCCCTATTACTTACCTGGTTAGCCCTCGTGTTGGCTGGGGTCACTGCGCAGGCAGAAGATTTCCGTAAGGACATTGAGCCGCTCCTGATCACCTATTGTTTCGATTGTCATGGCGACGGGGCGGGCAAAGGCGACTTTTCCCTCGACACCTATACGTCCCTGGAAAAGCACCTGGTCGAAACCGAGATCTGGATGCCGGTCTGGGAAAACATGCGGGCGCAGATTATGCCGCCCTCGGAGAAGAAGCAGCCATCCCTGGAGGAGCGGGAAAAGATCCTCAAATGGATTGAGCAGGCGGTGTTCAAGCTGGATCCGAATCAGCCCGATCCGGGTCGGGTGACCGTCCGGCGGCTGAACCGGGAGGAGTATGAACATACGATTCAGGATGTGCTCGGGTATCGCTTCAACGCGCGCAAATCCTTTCCGCCGGATGATTCGGGCTACGGTTTTGATAACATTGGCGACGCGCTGAATCTCTCGTCGCTGTTGATGGAAAAGTATATTTCGGCGGCGCATGAGATCGTCGGCAAGGTGGTGCATGCCGAAGGTCAGATCATCCCTTCGATGACGGTGGGCGGATACGATTTTCGCAGTCCGGAAAAGCGGAAGGCGGATTCCATCAATTTCGACCAGCCCGGCGTTTACGCGAAAAGCCTGAAGATCGATCATCCGGGGGAATACAGGATGAGCGTGAGTTACCAGATCAACGGTGCCGAAAAAGACACGTCGAATACCGCAAGTCTGATCCTCCGCGCGAATGGACAGGAGGTACTTCGCCAAGTGCTCGCGTGGGGCGACACCCAGACGATCAAGGTGGTGAAGACGGGTGCCCTCGTGGCGGGAGCGAACGCGATTGAATTTGAGCTGGTACAAACCGCCCCGCCGGGAGACGGAGAAAAGAAGCTCAACCTGAGGGTTCACTCGCTGGAGTTGATGGGACCCTTGGATGGATCGCATCGCATTTTTCCTTCGGGCTATGACAAGATTTTTGTCGAAGGTCCGCCGGGAGACGAGCGGGAGGCGTATTTTCAACGCTTGATTCAGCATTGGGGGGTGCGCCTCTGGCGGCGCCCGCTGGATGAAAACGATATGCGCCGATTGAGCGCGCTCGGCGGATCGCTGAGTGGTGAGCCGGCGTTCGAACGCGCCTTTGCGGACGTGCTGACCGCCCTGTTGATTTCACCCCGGTTCCTGTTTCGGATGGAAATCCAGCCGGAGCCGAACAACCCTGGAGCCATCGTTCCGGTCGATGAATACGCACTGGCTTCCCGACTCTCCTATTTCCTCTGGCGTTCCGCACCGGATGCGGAGCTGCTCGACCTCGCGGAAAAAGGCGAGTTGCGCAAAAACCTTGAAGCCCAGGTGGCCCGCCTCATCAAGGATCGCAAATCCGAGCGTTTTGTGAGGAGCTTTTCCAGCCAGTGGTTGCAGACGCGCAACCTCGACCTGGTGGATATCGATCCGCGACGCGTGTTGGGCATCAAGGATGAAAAAGAGGCGGAGCGTTTTTATAACTACCGGGTTCGCCAGGCCATGCAGGAAGAAACGGAGATGCTGTTTGCACATATTTTTAATGAAGATCGCAGCGTACTCGACTTCCTTCTGGCCGATTACACCTTCGTCAATGAATACCTCGCCGTGACCTATGGGATGGAGGGGATTAAAGGCAACGAGATGCGCAAAGTGGATCTCCCCAAGGACAGTCCCCGTGGGGGCATTCTCGGGCAGGGCACCTTTCTGACCATCACCTCGAATGCCACCCGCACCTCGCCGGTCAAACGCGGGTTATTTGTCTTGGAGAACCTGCTTGCGGCCCCTGCACCGCCGCCTCCGGGGGAAGTGCCGACCGTGGAAGAGCAGCGGCACAAAAAAGGGAACAAAGAACTGACCATGCGCGAGCTGATGGCGGTGCATCGGGAAGACAAAGTGTGTGCGGGATGCCACGCCCGCTTTGACCCCATCGGCGAGGCGCTGGATAATTTTAACGCCTTCGGCATGTGGCGCGACACCGAAAATGGCAAGCCCATCCTGTCGGGCGGAAAATTGATCACCGGCGAGGCCTTCGGGAACGCCAAAGAGCTTTCTCAGGTGCTGGCCACCGCGCGTCGAGGCGATTTTTACCGGTGCCTGACGGAAAAGATGCTGACCTTTGCGATCGGGCGCGGGGTTGAATACTATGATGCTCCGACGGTTGATTCCATTGTTCAACAGCTCGAAAAGGCCGAGGGGAAAATGTCCGTCCTGGTGAATGGCATCGTCCATTCGGCGCCCTTCCAACTGCGACGAGGGGATGGCGATCCCTTAAAGGCATCAAAATCCCAGTAAGAAATTCTCTTAAAATGGCGTATCCTCCTGTATGCAAAGACCTTCTCAACTAGATCGGCGTCGATTCCTTCGAGGCATGGGCACCGCCGTGGCCCTGCCTGCGTTCCAGAGCCTGTTGCCGACCCAGGCCCTGGCTGCCGGGCAGGCGGGACGCGCGGTAACGGATAGTGGCGCCCCCCTTCGCATGGCGTTTCTCTATGTGCCGAACGGGGTCAACGTGGATAAGTGGACCTCAAAAGGGCAGGGGCGTGATTTCCAACTCGGCGAAACGCTGCAGGGGATTTCCAGCTTCAAGGACGACATCCAGGTCGTCAACAAGCTGATGCACGACAACGGGAAGGGCAAGCAGGATGGCGGCGGAGACCACGCCCGGGCCAATGCAACCTTTCTGACCGGTGCGCGTCCCCGGAAAACGGCCGGCGCGGATATCAAGCTGGGCATTTCGGTCGACCAGGTTGCGGCGAATCATGTGGGCGATCTAACCCGGCTCTCATCCCTGGAGTTGACCTGTGCCGAGGTGCGCACCGCAGGGAGTTGCGACTCCGGGTATGCCTGTGCGTATCAGCATAACCTTTCCTGGCGGTCGGACACGGCCCCGATGACCCCGGAAGCGCATCCGCGCCTGGTGTTCGAGCGCTTATTCGGATCGGGGTCGAAAGCGGAGCGCGCCAAAAATTTCAAGCAGCGTCAGCAGCAGGAAAAATCCATTCTTGATTTCGTCATGGACGACGCCCGGTCGCTGCACAAGCTGATGGGGCGAAATGACCAACAGAAGCTCGATGAGTATCTGAATGGCGTGCGCGAAGTCGAGCGGCGCATTGAGCAGGCGGATCGTTTTCCTGTGCCCGATCCGGGTGTGGATGGGCCCGGAGAAACGCCGGGTGATAAAGTTGCGTATACGCGCTTGATGTCCGACATGATGGTGCTCGCGTTTCAGACGGACTCCACCCGGGTGTCGACCTTCCTCCTGGCCAACGACGGCGACAATCGATCGTATCGGGAGCTTGGGGTGTCCGAAGGGCATCACCAGCTCTCGCATCACCAGGAGCAGGCCGACAAATTGGACAAGATTGCGCGCATCGATCGTTGGTACATGGAGCAGCTTAACTACTTCCTCACGCGCATGCGGGACACCAAGGACGTCGACGGCAAAAGCCTGCTGGACAATTCCATGATCGTTTACGGCAGCGGATTGTCGAATGGCCAGCGGCACAGCCACGAGGACTTGCCCGTGATTCTCGCAGGGCATGCGGGCGGGAAGTTGAAGCCCGGTCAGCTGGTGCGGCCCAGTGGCGATGTGCCGATGACCAATCTATTCCTGAGCATGCTCGATATCATGGGCGTTCCACATCAGGAGCGTCTCGGGGACTCGACCGGTCGCTTGTCCGGTATCGCCTGAGTTTTCGCATGCCGTCGTAGATTGGGACTCCGTCCCGACCAACCAACGACCTTTCGTGTCGGGTCAGATACCCAGGCTGCAATAATGTTTACCAAACGAGCGACTACGTGATTACATAGGTGCATGCACGTGCAGCAGGCAAAAGTGGATTTGATCGAGTTTCTCCACTCCGGGACGTTTGCCGGAATCGCCCTGGGGATGTCGGGTAAAGAGATCGAAAAGATCCTGGGTGAACCCGAGACTTTTGGAGGCCTTTCGGCGAATGAAACGGTCTCCTCGGCCATGCCCAAGCGCCGGAAATTCAAGGATTCAACCCGCACGCCCACCAAGGATAAGGCCTTGATCTGGCGCTACGGGGATTTCGAGTTTCACTTTGCTCGTCCCGCGAACAGTTTGTGGATGATCTTCTCGGATCATTTCCAGGGGAGGCCCAAGGGCGGGTCGAAGCTGCTGGTGGAGGATTCCTTTGTCTGCGGTCAGGTGCGGCTCATGGAAATGGACCCGGCCTTCAAGACCGCCGGACTGAGTTATGAGCCGGTGCTCGTCGATTCGAGTAATACGACCCGGATCGCGTTTGAGTCCGGCGTCCAGTTGGAGTTTCTGGATACCGCGGAGGAGGGCGGTCCGCCAGCGGGTTTGAACGGGCTTTCCTACTCGATTTCCGAATTTCTTTAAGCGGTTTCGGGCTAAAAACCCACCTCCAGCGAAAATCAGGCTGTACGAAGGCGAACCGACCGGTATCCTGTTGCTATGAAAATCCAACTCCTTGCGCTCGCTCTCTCGACCCTGCTTTGTCTGCCCGCTGTTGCCCAATGGCCGGATCGCCACGGCCCCACGCTTGATAGTCGGGTGGCCGATGAAGATCTCCATGGCCTTCCGACGACCTGGAGCGCCACCGAGAACATCGCCTGGAAAACGGCGCTTCACGATGAAGGGCATTCCTCCCCCGTGATACTCGAGGGCCGCGTCTGGCTCACCGCCGCAACGCTCGATGGTAAAAAGCAGTACGTGATGGCGATCGATGAAGCCTCGGGAGCGATTCTCCACGACAAGCTGCTGTTCGAGAACGCGGAACCGGAATCCCTCGGCGGTGCCAAGGGTTTCAATAACTATGCTGCGCCCAGCTGCACGCTCGCCCCGGGTGCGGTGTATGTGCACTTCGGCAGCTATGGTACGGCGCGTCTCGATCCCCAAACTGCCGAGGTGGTCTGGCAGCGGCGCGATCTCTCTTGCCGGCATTACCGCGGCCCGGGTTCTTCTCCGGTGTTGCATGGTGACAAACTCATTCTCACCTTCGATGGGGTGGATCAGCATTACACCACGGTGCTGGATGCCAACACCGGCAAAACCCTCTGGCGGACCGATCGGAGCACCGACTATGGCGACCTGGATGAAAACGGTCAGCCCAAGCGCGAAGGCGATATGCGCAAGGCGTATTGTACGCCGGGATTTGCCACCGTCGACGGTCGGGTGCAGGTGCTCTCGGTTGGCTCGCGTGCGATGCAGAGTTACGATCTCGAAACGGGTAAGGAAATCTGGATGCTGCGTCATGGCAGCTATAACGCCGGTATTCGCCCGTTGTGGCTGAAGGACGAAGGCCTGGCCCTGATCAATACCGGTTCACGCGGAGCGCATTTGATTGCGGTGAAGCTCGATGGCACGACCAAAGGCGATATCACCAAGACCCACGTCGCCTGGGATCGGGAAAAGGGGAATCCCCGCTTTGCAAAACCCATCTATGACAGTGGGTTGATTTACCAGATAACCGACATTGGCGTGGTGTCCTGCATCGATGCCAAAACGGGTGAAGAGAAGTGGAAAGATCGCGTGAACGGGGACTACCGCAGCTCACCCGTCCTCGCCGATAACTACCTTTACTTCTTCAGCGAACAAGGGCGGGGAACCGTTCTCGAAACGGGTACGACGTTTACCGAGGTGGCGATCAACGAAGTGCCCGAGATGGGGACCACGGCCTGTCCGGCGTTCTCGAAAGGTGCGATCTTTGTGCGCGGGAAAACTCACCTGTTCAAGATCGGCTCCAAAGGACAGTAAGTGTGTTTCGGCAGCCCGTCACTTCCCGTCTGTAGGCTGGCCCAGATCTGTCACCTTAAGCCCGCGAAATTTAACCCAGCCTGCATGTCCTTCTGCACCGTAGGTCTGTAAGGACAGGGCACCCGGGGCGAGGTTTTCCGGCGTGGGTTTCGGTTCCGTGTAGTTGACGATCGGTTGCTGATTCAGCCAGACTTCAATCTTCGGGCCCACCGCACGGATGCGGAGATGATTCCAGGCGTTCGGCTTTCGAATGGCATCCGCTTCATCACCCTTGTCGAGCCAGTCGCCGCAATGAAGCCCGACGTACTCACCCGCCACGCCCCGACCGATGTTCACCTGGTAGCGTTTGCCATTGCCGGTATCCCGTAGATACACCCCGCTGTTGTACTTGCCGTGTTCATCGATCATGAATTCGGTTTCAAAATCAAAATCGGCGAAGGTCTGTTTGGTCCGGAGGACACCGGATCGTTTGGGATCCCCATCCTGGCCGCCGACAATCACCCCGTTCTCTGCCCGCCATTCGGCGGTGCCTTTGGCTTCCCAGAGCGAAAGGGATTTGCCATCGAACAGGGATTCTCCGAATCCGATGGAAGAGGTCGTAAAAGCAAGGAGCAGAGCAATCGGGCGCAGGATCATAGCGGAGTCTACCTGAGTGCGTGGCATACGGCAATCCCATGCGCACCCCGTACTTGCGCCTTTCTCGACCGCCTGCTAAGCGTTCTGGATGCTGAAACCCTCCGTTTGTATCGATGCTGTCTTTGAAGGTGAATCGGTGGCTTCAGCCATCAAAACCGTGGCCCAGGCTGGCCTCCCGGCCATCGAGTTCTGGGGCTGGTGGGATCGGGACCTGGAGGCGATTCAGACCGCGCGAGCGGAGAACGGCCTCGCACTTTCGGCCTGTTGCACCAAATTTATTTCACTCGTGGATCCCGCTTTACGCAATGATTACATCGCAGGCCTGGCCGCTTCGATCGAAGCCGCTGGTGCGCTCGGCACCAAGACCCTGATTTCCCAGGTGGGCGATTTTCGGGTGGGCGTTTCGCGTGCGGAGCAACACCAGTCCCTGCTCGATGGGTTGAAAGCCGCTGCGCCGCTGCTGGAGCAGTCCGGCATCACCCTGGTTATCGAACCCTTGAACGAGCTCGTCGATCACGCCGGGTACTACCTGGTTCGCAGCGATGAGGCGTTTGAGCTGGTGGATGAAGTTGGCAGTCCAAACGTCAAAGTGGTGTACGACATCTATCACCAGCAGATCAGTGAGGGGCATTTGATTCACACCATCACGACCCACATCGATCGCATCGGTCATTTCCATGCGGCCGGGAATCCCGGACGTCATGAGCTGACCCGGGGAGAGATTCATTACCCGCAGGTCTTCCAGGCGATCCGGGAAACCGACTACGAGGGCTATGTCGGTCTTGAGTACTGGCCAGTCGATGATCCGCTTGCGGGTTTACAGGAAGTCGCCAGCTGGTTTGCCTGATTCTTTTTCACTTCCGTTCACGTTTAACCGGGACATCCTATGACAATTTTCACCTTCTTATTTTTTACCGGCCTGGTCGGACTCATCACCTGGTTTCTCACGCGCCGGGACGATCACGGAACCGCCACCGGATACTTCCTCGGCGGCCGGACCCTCACGGGTGGGTACATCGCGGGGTCGCTGCTGCTGACCAATCTGTCCACCGAACAGCTGATCGGTCTGAATGGCGCCGCCTTTAGCGACGGTTTCGCCGTGATGGCCTGGGAAGTGGTGGCGGGTGCTTCGCTGGTGTTGATGGCGCTGTACTTTCTACCCAAGTATCTGCGCAGCGGCATTGCCACGATCCCTGAATTTCTGGAGAAACGGTTCGGCAGCCTGACGCGCATCATCACGAGTGGCATTTTCATTCTCGCGTATGCGGCCATCCTGCTCCCGATCATTCTCTACACCGGCGCGACCGGGTTGATGGGCATTCTCGATCTGCCTGCACTAACCGGGATCGAAAACCAGACGACCCTGTTGTGGATGACGGTCTGGTTTATTGGCATCGTGGGGTCGATCTATGCGATCTTTGGCGGCTTGCGGACGGTGGCGGTGTCGGACACCATCAACGGCTTTGGTCTGCTCGTGGGCGGTTTGATGATCGCCTGGTTCGGGTTGAAAGCGGTGAGTGGGGAGGGCGTCTTTCATGCGCTTTCGGTATTGAAAGAAAGCCATCCGGAAAAGTTCAACTCTATCGGCCCTTCGACGTCCTCGGTGCCATTCCCGACCCTGTTTACCGGTGTGTTGCTGTTGAATCTCTTCTACTGGACCACCAACCAGCAGATTATCCAACGGACCTTCGGCGCTAAAACGTTGGCCGAGGGTCAGCGCGGGGTGTTGATCGCGGGTTTCTTCAAAATTTTTGCTCCCATCATTCTCGTGCTGCCTGGCGTCATCGCTTTTCATCTCTATGCGGGTGACGGCATCAAGCCGGATCACGCCTACGGCACGTTGGTGCGCAATGTCCTTCCCGGTGGCATGGCAGGCTTTTTTGCCGCGGTCATGGTCGGGGCGATTCTGAGTTCCTTCAATTCCGGGGTGAACTCCACGGCGACCCTCTTCTCGCTGGGGGTCTACAAGCACCTGGTCAAGCATGATGAGATCAGTGAACAAAAGGTGATCAACAACGGAAAGCTGGTTGGTGCGATCGTCGCGATTCTCGCCATGTGTACCGCGCCCTTGCTCGCGGGGCAGGATAGTATCTTCGGTTACCTGCAGAAGATGAACGGCCTGTACTTCATTCCCATTTTCTCGGTGATGCTCGCCGGTTTGCTGTTTAAACGCGTCCCCGCCTTTGCCGCGAATACCGCGCTGGTCGCTGGTTTCGTCATGCTGATTCTAGCCTATTTTGTGAAGCCCTTTTCAACCTGGGCGGAGCAGATTCATGGCTTCCACTTGCTCGGCCTGGTCTTTGCCATTTTGATGCTGTTTCAATTCGTGATGAGCGTGGTGAAGCCGCTGCCGCAGCCTTGGGTGCATGAGCATTCCGGCGACGTCGATCTCACCCCCTGGAAGTACGCCAAGCC
>JBLIND010000252.1:0-9716 GCA_047639095.1 Candidatus Omnitrophota bacterium
CAGGCCTTCTACGAAAGTTCGTGTGATCTGTTGTGGTCGCGTAATTGCACCGCCTACGACGACAGCAAACGCTCCGGCATCCAAAGCCGCTTTGGCCTGGGCTGGTGTTGCGATTCGGCCTTCTGCGAAAATCGGGATGTCGAGGGCTTCGTTCAAACGCGTGATGAGCTCGAAGTCCGGGTCCCTTTGCTGAAGGCTGTAGTCCGTATAGCCGGAGAGGGTGGTTGCTACGACATCCGCCCCGAGCTCCGCGGCGGCGACGCCTTCGTCGAAGGTCGACACGTCGGCCATGACCGGGATGCCCTGTGTGTGGGCCGTATCAAAGAGTTCGGCGAGCGTCTCCCCATTGGGGCGTGGGCGACCGGTGCCGTCCATGGCGATCATGTTCGCTCCGGCTGCGATGAGCTCACTCACATGGCGACGCGTCGGGGTGATGAACACGCCTTTCGAGCCGTCCTTGTACAAGCCGATCACCGGCAGCTCGACCGCGGCCTTGATGGCTGCGATATCCACCGGGCTATTCGCTCGAATAGCGGCGGCACCGCCGTCGTTCGCTGCGACAGCCATGCGGGCCATAATGTCCGGGCTGTGCAAGGGTTCATGTGCAAGGGCCTGACAGGACACGACGAGTCCGCCTTGAAGAGATAACAGCCAGGGTATTTCCATGGGCTCAGGTTAAGAAGAGATTCTCTCCGATGCAAACGTAGCCGCAAACGTTCTTTCAGGGAACCAATCGTGTCAGCCCGAGCAAATCAACCCGCATTTCGGGTTTCTACCCGCCTGAATCTGCGCTAACTTTCCGTCATGTTTACACGATTGATTCCTTTGTTCCTCGTCTTCGCTTTTTCGAACGGTGTATTTGCGGAGGATGCTCCAGCATGGAAGCTGGACGAAGCGCTTGATGCCGCGGCGTCCTTTTTGTCTCCGGACACGAAACGGAAAACGTTTCAGAAACAGTCGAAGGCCTGGCTGGATAAGCTGGAGAGCTCTAACCTCAATCTGGGCGAATACGCCTATATGAAAAGTGTGGTTCTGGCGCGTCGGGGAGAAAGCGCTGCCGCACAACAGGCTTTGTCTGACGCGTTGGATGGGCAATCAAAGCTCCCCTTGCATGCGGCCGCACACGGAAAGGTATTATCGCGTGTCGGTGGCGCTTTGTTGAACGCGAATTTGAAGGAAGGCTCTTTTGCTCGGCTGCCTGCGCTCGTTCGCACCTTGTTGGATATTGGCACGCAAACGCCTGATCAGCTGACCCGTCAGCTCAGCCGTCGCCTGGCGAAAGCGGACGATCCGGACTTGCGCGTGGCACGTGCAGAAATTGCCGGGATGATTGCGGAGCATGTCGGATTATCTTCCGCTGAAAAAGATGTGTTCATGGGGCGGCTCTACGGGAAGGGTGGTCCGCTGCCCGAGATGACAGATCCGGAAGCCCACGCGTTGATCGCTGGACGTGATATCGATCGGGCGCGTTTTCTCGTGCTCGGCGGGGGTGGGAGTTATCGCAACAACCAGATCAGCCTTGAGCGCAACGTGGAATTTCTTCATCGCCTCCAGGAAGAAAAGGGCTTTGATCCGTCGGGTAATCACATTCTGTTCGCCGATGGCACCTCTGATGGAAAAGATCTTCAGTTGGTCAATCCCGATGACGTGCCGGAATTGAATGGTCTGTTGGCTTCGATTCTGGGGACGACGTCCGGGCTGAACCTGAGCTATCGCAGTCATCACCTCGACCATGTCGCGGGCGCCACGACCCAGGATAATATTCAACAGTTTTTAGATGAGCTGAAACTGGAATCCGATGAACAACTGATGATCAATTTTACCGGCCACGGGGGCCACGGCGAAAAGGAGAATGCGCAAAATACCAGCCTGTATCTCTGGGAGAACAAAACGATCCGGGTGAAAGATTTCTGTAAGATGCTGGATAAACTGCCCGTCGATAATCCAGTGATGGTATTGATGGTTCAGTGTTACTCGGGCGGATTTGCTAATCTGATTTTTAAGGAAGGCAATCCCGACAAAGGCCTGGTGGATCATCCGCGCTGCGGTTTTTTTGCCACCGTGCACGATCGGATCGCCGCAGGGTGTACGCCCTCCATTGATGAAGAAGCCTACTATGAATACACCAGCTATTTCATGACCGCTCTGGGTGGGAAGACACGTACGGGTACGCCGATTGACTTGCCCGACTACGATGGCGACGGGAAGGTGTGTTTTGCAGAGGCGCACGCCTATGCCTTGATCGAATCGGAGACCCTGGATGTGTCGATTAAGACGAGTGATGTGTTCCTGCGGAAGTATTCGCGCCTTGCTTCAGACGATGACTTGCTGTCGATCAGGAGTTATCGCCGTCTCCTGGCGCAGGCTGGCCCCTGTGAAAAAGCGGTGCTGGAAGGCCTGTCGAAACGCATCGGCTTAAGCGGTGATCGCCGGGTAGAGGGTGCGCAGGTGATCGCTGCCGAGGTTGCGAAGCGACGCAAATCGGCGGGCGATGCGAAGAGCAAAGCCTCCCGTGAAGTAGGAGAACTCCGTAAAGAACTCAGCGGTGCGATCCGGGCGCAATGGCCGGAGCTGGCGAATCCCTGGCATCCGCGCGTATTCGAGATCCTGAGTAAGGAAAAGAAGCCCTTGATTAAGTTGATCAAGGATCACCCCAAATACGATGCTTTTCTCGAGCTGCGCAAGACGTACCGGGCGCATCAGGATCAGTTCTACGTATACGATGAGGCATGGGCCTGTCTTCAGCGCTTTATTCGGACCGCCGAAAACGTCGCCTACGAAGTCAATCTTCCCAAGGTCGCGAATGAGGATATTCAAAAGCGCTACACCAAGCTGGTTGAGCTCGAGCGTGGGACCCTGGAGGCAAAGCCGCGTGAAACAACACAGAACTAATCCTGGGAGCGCGGCCATCCTGGCCGCATGTTTCACCCGCTACATCCTCCTTTCCCTTCTCCTCCTGAATACCTGCGCCTTCGCAGCTGCGCGCAAACCCAACCTGCTCCTCATCGTCTCCGAGGACAACGGGCCCGAGCTGGGCTGCTACGGTGATCCCTACGCCCAGACACCGACCTTGGATCGACTGGCTTCGGAAGGGGTCCTGTTTGAAAATGCCTTCGTGCCTTATTCGGTTTGTAGTCCTTCCCGCGCGTGTTTTCTGACCGGGCTCTATCCACAGCAGAACGGTCACCTCGGTCTGGCGACCCATGCCTTCACGCTCTACAAAAAGTTTGCCACGCTCCCCGGTGAGCTGAAAGCCGCCGGCTATCGCACCGGCATCATCGGCAAACTCCACGTCAATCCGGCGAATGCTTTTCCGTTTGATTTCAAAGCGATTCCCTCCGCCAACTTTGGCAAACGTGACATGAAGGCGTACGCCGCGGCCGCATCGAAATTTATCAACGCCGGGGACGAACCCTTTTTCCTTTCGATCAATTATCCGGATGCGCATTTCCCGCTGTTGCGCCAACAGTTCGGGCTACCGGTCACGCCCATCGAAGCCGACGAGGTGAAGCCGTTGCCCTGGGTCGGGGCTGATTCGCCGCGCTTGCGTCAGTTCACCGCGGACTACTACAATTGCCTGCGCAGGCTGGACGATGGGGTTGCCCTCCTGCTGGACGAGCTTGCGAAAGCGGGCAAGGCGGAGAACACCTTGATTCTCTATATCGGGGATCACGGCGCCCAGTTTTCCCGGGGCAAAACCTCGGTGTACGAGGCCGGCTTACGCATTCCCATGATCGCGCATTGGCCGGGCAAGGTGAAGGCGGGCGAGCGTCGCAAGGAGTTGGTTTCATCCATCGATATTATGCCGAGCTTTATATCTGCCGCGGGGGCGGTGGTACCAGAGGGCTTGCCCGGGCGTCCGCTGCAGCCGCTCATGCGAGGCGAAGCAGTTCCCTGGCGGGATGTCTTTTGCGCCATCGCCACCGGTGCTGCGCCCGCCATTCGCTGCATGCAGATGTCCATCCGTGATGCGCGTTACAAGCTGATCTATTCGCCGATGCGCGAGAAGAACTATTCCGCGCAGGCTTACCTCACGCAGTATAATCCGCATTTTGCTGCAGGGACGCAGGAGGGGGAGATTTCCGCTGCGATGCAGGGCGTTTACGATCGGTATCTGAACCCGCCGGTTTTCGAATTCTATGATTTGGAAAAAGATCCGTATGAGTTTCATGACCTTGCGAACGATCCGGCCTTTGCGGTGGAGCGTGAACGGCTGTTTAAACGGTTTCGCGCATGGCAGGAATCGATCAAGGATCCGTTTCGGGAAGAGGCGAACGTGCGTTTTTTTGCGGACATGCAGGCGGAGCAGGCGCAGGGGGCCTACCGAAAGAAAAAGCACTTTCGCTGGCCTTACCTCGATGTGTTTTCACGGCAGAAGCCGACCGGCCGTTTGCCATAAGTCTTCAGGTTCTCGGCGTAGTAGCGATTGCTCATGTATTCAACGTAGCGGCGAGGTGTGAACATCTCCTGGGTTCGTTCCGCATGTTTATAATACATGTTGAGGACCATGTGCCCGGGACGAAAACCGAGGATGCCGGAAAAGGCGGTGAGCAAGTTGCCCATGAGCACGATCGCAACCACCACTTGTGCGGTATGCTGGAGCGTGGCGCTCTTATCCATACTCGCCTGGTAGAAGCGGCAGATGTAGACCAGTAGAACGGCGGAGAGCGGTTGATAGATGCGCGCGATCCAATAGCCGCGCACCTGCCAGCCCTTGAATCCTTCGTAGGGTGGGGCCAGGTTGTTAAACGCCCAAAGCAGCCCGACCACGAAAATCAGGCAGCCTTCCGCACGTGTGATGCGGATCCTGGGTCCTCTGCGATTCAGGATCCAGCAGGCGATAAAACCCAGGGGGAAAAAGAGGAAGCTGGAGAAGAGAACGTTGTCCATGAAGACCATGGGCAGTTGTTTGAGATACCAGATCCAGACTTGGAGGTCGCCCCCGTGCAGGTAGGCGTTCACCACGTCGGCGTAGTGATTGACCTTAAACAGGTCCGCATGAAATCCATGAATCAAAATGAGGACGACGATCACGAGGGGTAGGGCCATGAGCGCGACCGCGGGGGGGATCCAGAACCACTTGCGCCGCAGCAGGAGCACCAGGCCGGTGGCGGGAATGAAAAACGCATAGTGGTCATAGCCCGTGAACATGATGCCCATGAGCAGCGTATAGCGCATCGCGTCTTTCCATTGTTCGGCCCGGCTAATCGCTTCGAGTAGTAGGAAGCCGGCGAGAAATCCTGGCACGAGCAGGGTGTAGGAGTAGGGGAGGCCTCCGTAGTAGGCGACGCCCGGATAGGTGGCCAGTAGCCATAGACCTGCTTTGGCTGCGTGCATCCCGATGTGGCGCTGGAGGTAGTGCGCCAGCCCCATAAGGGTCAGGGCGTAGATGAGGAAGTTGGCGATCAAGCCGCCCCAGTTGAAGCCGAGGTTTTCCATGAGCGCGATGCTGAACAGGGGGTACAGCACCCGTCTCAGGTGGACACAAAAGCCCCACTCCTCCTGCGGCGCGCCTTCCAGCATCTTGAACTGGGCAATGTGATGATCGTGATCCCAGTTGAAGAGGTAGCCGCAGGCCTCGTCGACCACGGGTACGTTCAAGGTGCCCGCATAGGGGGCGAGCGTGCCGGAATTGAGCCAGAGCACAAACCAGAGGAGCACGATACTGCCTAAGAGATGCCGACGCAGCGGTCGCAGGGAGGATGGCTCAGCTGGTTGCGCTGAAGGCATTTCAGCCAAGGGGTTTCCGTGCCACGATATGGAGGGAGCCGGAGATTTCCCGCAGGCCGGGAAGGGCTTCGACGCAGGTCCCGACCGCCTTCACGAGTGGGATCAATGGGGTAGGGGTGATGGGTGGCAGGAAGTCGAACGGCGTAATGCATACCTCGGTGAACCCGATGGATTCCAGCAGGCCTGCCAGCTTCCAGCGGATGAACGCGGTTTCATCCGGCGACTCGCCGAGGCGACGGCCGATCCATTTGATATTTTTGATCATCGCGATGTGCGGATTCATCATATTCGGTTCGCAAAAACTCATCCAGCCTCCGGGCTTGAGCAGCTCATGGATTTTGCGCATGGAAGCTTCAACATCGAGGTGATGCAAGACCGAGGAACCCACGACCGCATCGAAAGGTCCGTCCACGACTGCATCTTCAAAGCCCTTGCAAACGAATTCCACCTGCTCGGGATTGACGCCGCGTGCACGGGCGACGTCGAGCAGCTCCGGACTGATGTCCACGGCCAGGATATGGGCGCCGCTCTCGGCGACCATTTCGGTGAAGATGCCCGTGCCACATCCGACCTCGAGCACTTTGCTTTCGGGCGTCAGGACCGCGCCCTCGCGAATTTTTTTGCCACGGCGAATGGCCCGCAGGCGTCCGGCGGGGGATCCCCAGCCCCAGACGTCCTCGGCACCCGCTTCCGCGAGGTAGCGACCGTGCTCGATCTCATTGTCATGCCGATCAGCGAGCGCGGCGTCAGGACTTGGTTTGGATTCAGGTAACATCAGGATCGTTTCAGGTTGTTAGGCAGTAAAACCCCATCCAAACGGGAAATGTTAGAGAAATCCAGTGAAAATGCCAAAGCGGTGCGGAGCCCCGAGCCTGAATGAGCACCAAGGACTCCCAGGAAACGGCCGAAAGCCGCATCGGAGAAGGAAAACGCGTTTCCCCGAAGCTGGGTCACATGGAGCGAGCAGGTAAGCAGGCACCTGGAATGAGGGGATTGGTGTTATCTGTCCCCCGCTGGCCGCGTGGGACCGATTGTCTTGTGGACCAGGGACAGGTAACGGCCCTGCGCTGGTCGCTTAGGCTCCCGATGCATGTCCTTTTACCTATCCTACTTTGGAGAAGCGGCCCCGGAGCAGAAAAACCCAACTCCTCCCATGCATCCGGGTCCGGGCAGGTAAGCTGGCATCAAGAGAAGCGGCTCCAGAGCAGAAAAACCCAACTCCTCCCATGCATCCGGGTCCGAACAGGTAAGCTGGCATCAAGAGAAGTGGCCCCAGAGCAGAAAAACCCAACTCCTCCCATGCAACTTTCACGGAACGAACAGGCAAGCTGGCATCAAGAGAAGCGGCCCCAGAGCAGAAAAACCCAACTCCTCCCATGCAACTTTCACGGAACGAACAGGTAAGCTGGCATCAAGAGAAGCGGCCCCGGAGCAGAAAAACCCAACTCCTCCCATGCAACTTTCACGGAACGAACAGGTAAGCTGGCATCAAGAGAAGCGGCCCCAGAGAAGTAGCCCTCATCTCCCCCCAGACAGCCCCCATGGAACGAGAGTAAAAAAATGGTCGGAGCGACTGGATTCGAACCAGCGACCCCTACACCCCCAGTGTAGTGCTCTACCAGGCTGAGCCACGCTCCGACCGTTGAAGCAGGCAATATGTCGAGAATTCTTCGAAGATCAACCGTTATCTGAAACAATGTCGGTTGGATCAAAAAAATGCCCCCGCTCCGGGTGAAGAAGCGGGGGCAACCCAAGGTGAGACCATTCAGGGGGGCTAAAGCTTGCGCAAGAGCCCCTCCTTTTGCGTCTCGTATGAAGCGATCAGCTTGTTGCGCAAGCGAATCATGTGTCGTGTGTGTGTTTCCTTCGCTACCCAGGTCCAGAGCCGGATCTCCCGCTGCACCCGTTTTTCAACGGGTTGGGCATAGCGCTCAATGGCGATATGCCTGCGGCCTTCGAAGTCCAGCATGGCCATTTTAAAGCCGCCGATCGCGCGCCACGCATTGGGCACGTTCAATCGTTGGCATAAGGCCAGCAGGTCATCCACCGGACGTTCACTGGGCAGGTTGTGTTGTTTCCGAAGTTGGGCGTTCAGTGCGCGCGTCGACAGGTAGTCGTCACCACTGACCACAATTTTCTGAATGGGCAGGTCGCAGTCCCGGCTGCATACAGCGTGGAACTCCACGATTCCCGCAGTGATGCGCTGCACCGCGTGTTGCGCGGCATACATGAGAGTGTCGAGGTTGATGGGCTTCTTGCGGCGATCGCCCATGCGGATGACCGCGTGGCTGTCGGAGGCGATGCGGAACTCCGGGGTATCCGTGAGTGCATTTTTTAACTCGGCAATGTCGCTGGACAGGGCAATCGCGGCGTGGGCCTGGATGCACTCGCTGCCGTAGGGCAGGGTGTGTTCGATCTTCAGTTGACCCTGCTGATAGAACGAGCAGCTCGTGTGGTCGGCATCGACTTCGATCACGATAGTGCCGTACTGACGTTCGTGTTCGGCGAGCAGGCCGCCCGACATCTCGGCCGCGCTGAACACCGAAGCCACCTCAAGGTCCTTCTTTGCCATGGCTTTCAATAGCTGGCGCAAGGGGCCGCGTTCGGCCACGGTGACATAGGCGCAGAGGTCCAGGGTCGTGGTGATTTCTCGTCGCGGACAGTCGACCCGCCGCCCGGTATCCAGGGTGTAGTAGTGCGGTTTTAAGCCCACGATTTCATACTTTTCCTGATCGATTTTCTGGAGGCACTTCTCTTCGAGGGCGCGGATGTGATCGTCGGTGACATCGGGATACTGGGTGGCCTCCTGGTGACTGATGCGTAAGCTGTCCTCCACCGGATAGCCCTTGGTGACGCATTCCGGCAGGCAGAGGACGATGCCCTTGAAGCGGATCTTGTATTTTTCGCGCATGCGTTTCCAGCAGTAGTCAAAAGCGTCCAACATCTGCTGGACCCCGGGCGAGACGCCGAGATCGAGCGAGAAAAAGTAGGGGAAGACGTCGAGGGGTTTAAAGTGGCCTTCGTCATCACGACTCGCCACGATCAAGCTCGCGGCTCGATCGCTGATGAGGAAAACCTGAAAGGTTTTCTCCGGCGTGAAGGCCTGGTTATTCGGGTCTTCCAGTAAGTCGCTTAGATTTTTCACCACCCAATCCCTCGTTCTGATCGTTCACTGGCTGTTCCGGGCTTCGATCCGGGCCATCATCGTTTCGCATCACTTCGTACACATCTTCCGTGTCGGCCGATTGCAGCCGTTGTTTCAGTTCCAGCATGAGGCGTGCGGCCTCGTTGTGGTCTTGTGCCCAGCCGGGCGCGTTGAATGCGTCGAGCACGTTCACGTAAAATTCCCGGCAGTGCGGACAGCGGATCGCGTCCACGAAAGCTTCGCCGCAGGAACAGGTCTGCTCGAGTGCACCGGGGCAGTAGCGACAGAAGGCGGTGCGGTCGGTTTGCACCTTCACAAAGTGCGGCAGCAGGTAGGTCGCATCGGATTCGATGGCGATGTGACTGATGCAATGGGGGTTCTTACAGCAAGCGAGGGTCAGGGAGCGCGGGTCCGGACCGAGACTCGGCAGCGGCAGTTGGAGGGCCAGACGAATTTCGTTCAGGCGTCCGGCACTCACGCCGTTGAAGTCGCCCCGCTCCAGTCGAGAGATGGTGGACTGGTCAACCCCCGCCTCCAACGCGAGCTGTTTCTGGGTATAGCCCAGCACATCCCGCGCTTTGCGGAACAGCTCTCCTTCGGCTTGATTGATCGTAGGCATCGTGGGTTCAGGTACATACTTATCCTAAACCCATATGAGCAAATATGATAGAGTATGAGCTTAAAAAATCATACGAGAAGATGTCTGATTTATTAACAGGGCTAGTCGCATTTTTAAGTGCTTGTTGCCGTGGATGTAAACCCCTCGAGAGGCGCAGTTATTAACAGGGTCTTGCGGGCTAATTAACGCTTTCGGGTGAAAAAAAAGTTTCCGAATTTCGAC
>JBLIND010000253.1:0-9668 GCA_047639095.1 Candidatus Omnitrophota bacterium
GCCTGGTCGGTCTTCCCATTTTTGCGGGCCACAAGTCGGTTTCCACACTGGGGACAGCTTTCAAGCGGTCGTTGAATATGCGCCTGGCTTCGTGCCACCTTGAGATTCGCAACATGCGCCCGCTTCTTCTCGCGGGTGACGGTATTCGCCCATTCTGAAAAGGCCTCCACGACTTCTGGGACCTGCTCGACTTTTATCCGATGTTCGGTATGCGCCGCAATGAAGGGGAGAATCTCCCGACCGTGCAGCACATTTTCCGGAATCGCCTCATGCAGGTGGCAATCCCCGACGAAGACCACGACGGAGATGAAGAGGTCATGCGAGATACCCGTGAGTTCCGAGAGGGTCTTGGTGTGTTTATAATTCTGATGGAGCGGATTCTGAAAGGCGTACCGATTTTTGAACATGACTTTCGTCCACTCACGCGCTTCCGCCCGGCCGAGGATCAGGCCTTTGTAATTCTTGGTTTCGATCACAAAAATTCCGAACGGCGATGCCACGACATGATCGATCTGGGTCGTAAAGTCCCCCGAAGGGAGGGTCAAATCACTGAGCACATGGTAAAGCGATGGATCAAGGCTCTTCCGCAGACGGCGGTCTACCCAGCGCTCACCTATAGCACCTTTCTGATGCTGACGTCGGTGTCTTGAAAGCGCATCGCAAACGCCCAAGAGCACCAGCCAAAAAAAAGCAAAGCAGAACCATCCCTCCATGAGGCCGTCTCTTACAGGGCGTCCGAGCGATTGACAAGGGTCCAGGCTTGTCGGCTAGCTGGGAAGTAGCACGTATTAACAGGGTGCATCCCGTAGCCCGGCAGTCCTTGCGGGATTCCCCCTCCTTTTACGCTTCCTTACCTTCTGGGTTTGACCTCTCTTACCGGGGTGGTAATTCGGATACCCGTTTTGGAGCCGCCCTCCACCCGGGACACGATATGAACGCATCTATCTACCACTATTTTACCGGCATGAAGGCCACGACCATCCGGGAGCTGGCGTCCGAAGAGGTCGCAAAGCTGGGTCTTCGCCACTACGAAAAGCAGGACTTCTACAGCTATGAGTGGCTGAAGTCGGGCGTGCATCTTAAAGCCATGGTCGATCGCAAACGCGTGGAGCTGGCCTGGAAGGATGGGTCGTTAATCGGTGGCTGCAGCTGCAGTGGGCGGATGCCGGCGCATCCCTGTCGCCACCTCATCGGCGCCATGTTCACCCTGTGCAATCTCGTGGACGATGAACAGCTCCGCGTGCTCAGCCGCAACAATATCCAGCATGAGCGATTAAAGACCTGGTTCTTTAACGCTTTTCCAGACGAGCTCGTTGCCCCGCCCGTCGCGACCCAGCCTGAACTGAATCTCGTCCTCCGCCAGAATGGCGGCCTCGACCTCGTGGAAAAAGTGGTGGCACCTGCCCAGATCGAACTCGGTCTGGCCGTGGCACCGGTCGTCGCCGATGCGGATCGCCACACCCTCGACGCGGTGGAAGCGCGGGTGGCCGATAGCGGCGCATCGATAAAATTCGCTACGCCACAGACCGTCGAGGAGCAGCTCACCTGGTCGGGTGCCCTTTCCGGCATGCCGATACTCCATCTCGACGCGCAAAGTGATCGACGCTTCATCTGCATGGCCCGACTGCAGGACGATGCATCGACCGATTGGGTGTTCCCGCATCCGATGCTCGCGCTCGATACCACCACCCGCGCACTGTATCGACGCGAGCCCTCCGCCGCCGTGGATCTGCATCACGAAGTCGACAAGATCCTCGCGAAGACCAGCCGGGATCCCAGTGGCTATTCCGTTGCCATCAGCCCGGAGGCCCCTCTGGAATTTTCCGGTCCGGACTGGGCCACCGCTTCCGCCCAGATGCAGTTTTTTGAGCAGGGGAAAGCCGTGGAACTCACCCCCTTGGTGCCCCAGATCGGCGTGGACCTCGTTTCCCGCAAGCTCGGCAAAAAGAAGGTCTACCAGGTCAAGTTCGACATCCGCGTGGATGGTGAAGCGCTTCCCGCACTCGAAGAGCTGTATCATGCAGTGGTGATGGATCTGATCGCCCCGCGCATCAAGCATCTCCAGGATGCCAAATGCATCGAAGACATGCTGCATGCGGTGGACGCGTCGTTCATGATTTCAAATCGCAAAAAGGCGGCCGCCGCACAAAGCCGGCTGCTGAAAAAGAAATCGGGTCTCGGCCATCCCTCGGTAATTGAGCGGGTGAAAAGTCAGCTCGCCCTTATCGATACCTGTTATGTGCGTCCGACGATTTTTTACACCTACCTGCATGAGGGCCATTGGCGCGTAATCGAATCGCCGCTCAAACCGCTGATGCAGGCCGGCGCGATCATGCGCCAGCTGGTCGCGGCGGACACCATGCTCAGCGGAGCCGATCTCGTCCTGCGCTGCGAGTTCACGAAGCTCCAGGCCAACCTTGCCCGGGTGCTCTCCGGCTTGACCGACCTCGGCATGCCCTGCCTGGTCGACGGTCAACCGGTTCGTCGGGTGAAGCTGGATGTGCAACTGGATGCGACCAGCAGCGAGGACATCGATTGGTTCACCCTGCATCCAACCATTCGACTCGAAAACCGCAGCCTCAAGGGCGAGGAATGGCTGGAGATCGTGCGCAGCGGCGGCGCTTTCCCTGAAGGCGATTCCCTCGCGGTGGTCGCGGGCGAGGACCTGGATCTCCTCGAGCTGCTGCAGAAACTCATGGGCGACAAAAAAGCCGATGGCGACTCTGCGGAGGTCTCCCGGCTGGAGGTGTTTCATTGGATCGAGCTGCACAAAAAGCAGGTGAAATTTACGCTGCCGAAAGAAGCCCAAAGCACGCTCGATGCGCTCTTTTCATTCGAGACCCTTCCGAGCGTTGCGAAGCCGGAAGGGCTCCAGGCCGAGATGCGCCCCTACCAGCACGCGGGCTACGAATGGCTCGCCTTCCTCTACAATCATCGCTTCGGCGCCTGCCTGGCCGACGACATGGGCCTCGGAAAAACCCTGCAGACGATCGCGCTGATGGCGGCCCTGCACGAAGGCGTCATCAAACGACCCTTCAAGAAAAAGCGGGCGCACCTGGTGGTGATGCCCGCCAGCCTGATCTTCAACTGGAGCAGTGAGATTAAACGCTTTTTCCCTGCGCTGAAAACCTACGAATACATCGGCATCGGCCGCAACGAAGGCTTCAAAGGCGCCGATGTCGTGCTCACGACCTACGGGACGCTGCAGCGCAGTATCGACAAGCTCAAGAAGGTGAAGTTCGACCTCGTCATTCTGGACGAAGCCCAGGCGATCAAGAACCGCGATTCAGCTCGTGCAAAAATGGTGTATGAACTCGATGGGGCCTTTCGGCTCTGCCTGACCGGCACGCCGCTTGAAAACCATATCGGCGAGTTCTACTCCATCATGGATTTTGCCCTGCCCGGATTGCTCGGGGACTACGGGCAGTTCATGCGATCGGATACGGCATTGGAGCAGGCTGTCGGGCGAACGCGGCCCTTTCTCCTGCGCCGGAACAAGCGCGAAATTCTCGACGAGCTGCCGGACAAGATTGAGCAGGAACTGTACCTCGACCTTTCGCCCATGCAGCGGGAGTGTTACACCCGGACCATCGAAGAGGTCCGGGACGACATCGATCTCGCCTACGCGGATCGCGATGCGGGGAAAGCATCGATCACCGCGCTCACCGCCCTGTTACGCCTGCGGCAACTCTGCGTATCGCCGCAGATCAATCATCCCGAGATTGAAGAGCCCGCGCCCAAGCTGGAGTTCCTCGTAAACCAGTTGACCGAGCTTCAGGAAGAAGGCCACGCCTCCCTGGTCTTCTCCTCCTTTGTCCATTCTCTGGATCTCATCGAAGCCGCGCTCACCGAAGCCGGGATCGCCACCCTGCGCCTCGACGGCAAGACCTCCGCCAAGAAACGCAAAGCAAACGTTGAGCACTTTCAATCCGGCGAAGGACCCGCGGTTTTCCTTATCAGCCTCAAGGCCGGTGGCGTCGGCTTGAACCTCACCCGCGCCGGTTACGTCTTTCACGTCGACCCCTGGTGGAATCCCGCGGTCGAGAATCAAGCCACCGACCGCGCCCACCGCATGGGCCAGAAGCAAACCGTCATGGTTACGCGGTTGATCATGCGGAACACCATCGAAGAAAAGATGATGGTGCTCAAGGAGCAGAAGAAAGCCGTGTTCGATGCCGTGCTGGAAGGCGCTGAGGCCCGCGACGTGAAAGCCGGCTTGACCCGCGAGGACTTCGAGTTCCTGTTGGGTGGGTAGCCGTACTATTTAAAATGCAGGGTCAATCCCAGCGAACGGTCACTGCGCTCCCAGGGCTCGGCATGGCTTAAGCGAACAGAGAAACCATTCAGGGGTTTCAAATCACCGAGCATAAAAAACTGAGCCTGTGCATCCCGGGATTTGGGGGCATCCATCCGCACCGGTTGATCGTGGTAGGTTCCAGCATCGATACTCAATGATTTAAAGGTGCCACTGGTGTCTTTGGCAGCTGGCTTGGTGTAGCTCATTTTGTCGCTGCCATAGCCTTTGAACCCGCTCATCTTAATCGTCTTGCGGCCCAGCCAGGATCGCACTTGGGCCTCGGTCATCGCCTCCTCGGTACGATTTTTCACATAGCCGTCTCCGAGGGCCTCCTTGGCCACCAATTGTGGAAAGCCGACCCGCACCTGCGATTCCGCTTCGGACGCCCCGGTGTTTTTAAATCGGTACCATACGAGACATTCGCCGGCGGGATTCAGTTCGTAGTGGAGTTCCATACTCATTTCGGTCCCGACGGCGAGGAACAGAATGGCTTCGTGATCGCTCACTTTGGGCGCGGCCTGCGCCTTCGCACGCACGCGGTCTTTTTGTCCGTTTTTAACGACGTGCACACGGGGAGAAAGCTCCAGGGGGAAGGTCTCGCCACCGGTGCAGGATAGGAACGCATCGCCATCGCCTTCGATGACCAGGTGAATGTTCGCCGCGTGGAGGCTGGCGACTTCCTTTCCCGAGGTGCCGTGTAGAGCCGGCGCTACGGCGTCGGGTACGGCGGCCGGCGATGCCGGGTCAGGACCCGCCAGGGCCTGTGCTTTTGCCACCGAGATATCGTCGAGCCGATGGATGGGCAGGGTGATCACGCGTCCGTCTGCCTGCTTCAAGGTAACCTTCCGGTCCTGCAAATCGACGAAACGTGCCTGCACACTTCGACCCGTCGAATCGGTCCAGGTGCTGATGGGAGATTCGGCGTAGATGGATCGTCCGCACCCGCTGATGATCACCCCCGCGAGGCACCACATCCACGCGTTCGTCGGTACCTTCATGCTTCGTCTGCTCGTGTTTTTCATGTGCGGAGATCGTACCTCGAGAGGAGACTTTTGATCCGGAAGAAATAGTCCCCGATGCGGAGGTCGTACGTTGACTCGCCTGGTTAGCAGTACATGGAATCCTCTGCATGGGGCCAAAAAACAGCCTCGAATTTATGCCACGCTAAGCCGTCAGAAAACTTTTCTCCCGCTTCTCTTTGGCCCGAATGGAAATACCACCCTTATCGGCGCTGATGAAGAGGATAAATGGAGCCAGTGATCTGATTCGAACAGACGACCGTCGGATTACAAATCCGGTGCTCTGCCAACTGAGCTACACTGGCGCGTGAGAAGATGGAGTACAGATACTGCATCCGGGGAGAATGGCAACCCCTTTTTGGGGACTTTCCGGACCCACACCCTTTTCGCGTTCTTTCGCGGGCCAGTGAACAGGGCATGCAGGATGCCCCCGGTCCCAAGAGTGCATATCGCGGTTGACGCGACAGTGGATTGGGATGCACGATCCGGGCATGTTACGTGTATCGGTCCTTCTTCTGGCGTGTCTCTTCCTCTGCTCCTGTGCGAGCAGCAAACGCATGATGCGGATCTCCCCGTTCTACGAGAGCGGGCAGACGCTGACGGATCCGGATCGGATCAATGTCTGGCCGCTGGTGTACAAGCATTCAGACCGGCTTTCGGTGCTCTGGCCCATCGTGGACATGGATGAAAATGGGTTTGCGGTGCGCCCGCTGTTTAACCGAGAGAAAAACGACTATTCGGTTCTGTTTCCGCTCTCGAGTTTCAATCCGAAGCGGAAGGTGGGTTGGCTCGCTACCGCCTACAAATACGAGGACTACTTCGGCGCTTTCCCGCTGTTTCACTCGGGTAAGGAATTCGACTACATCGGGCCGTGGTGGCAGATGGAAGAGGACGAGGCGCATGGCGTATTCCCGCTCTATGGCACCGGTCCCGGGTTCACCCATGTCGCTTTGGCCTGGCGTGAAGCGGATAGAAAAACGAAGGCCTGGGCGTCGTTCGGACTGTTTCCGCTCTTCTCGGCCGATTCGGATGGTCAGAAGTTCTGGTCGCCGATCTACCGCCACGAGTTCACCGATAAAAAGCGGGAGCGCTCCGCACTGCTGGGCATCGCCCGGAGCAGAAGCTGGGAGGACGGACGATTCGATCATTGCCTGCAACCGCTCTGGTATCACAAAAAGGACAAGAACCGCGAGATGCAGGTCGTGGTGCCGTTCTGGTACGACAAGAAGGAAAAGGGCCGTCACGTTTCGATCAACCCGCTCTTCGGACGCGGCGTAAATGCCGAAGGTGAACGCTACCTGACCAGCTATCTCGGGCCGATGTACATCGAAACCCAGAAGGGGAAGAGCCGGGATCTCATGCTCGGCATGCTGTATCATCAACGTCAGACCGGAGCGAAATCCTCCTGGCGCCTCTGGCCCCTGATGGCCAAATCCAACCAGGCGCGCTACCCGGATTTTCTCTATTCACTCACTCTCGCGGGCTACCGCAAGACGGAACACGATGTGTCCTGGTATGCTACGCCGCTGATCCGATATGAAGCGGACGGGGAACAGCTCGACTGGAATGTCTGGCCGCTGGTGCACGTGAATCGCTCCAGCGCCGTGCGCAATTTCGATACCCTGGTTTTCGACTGGTGGCGTCGATATGAGGATGGGGAGATGTCGATGCAGACGTACCGGGTGCCCCTGATCTACAGCGATTACCACGACCTGAAGAACGATCTCCGTTCTTCGAAGCTGCTCTTCGGAACGGTGAACTATCATCGGGATAAGGAGGTGAATCGGTTCAGCGTGTTGAAGTACCTGTATCGGCGCGAGCAGACGGGGGCGAATGTGGCGCGGGATATTTTTCCGTTTATGAAATGGGATTCGAAGGAGGATGGGTATCAATTTTCGTTTCTGTGGCGGTTGCTGAATATGGAGAAGGACGGGGCGGAGCGAAAGGGGCACGTGTTGTTTGTGCCAGTGAAGTAGGCGAGGACCCAAATCTTTCGGGTTGCTCAGGACACGGGGACGGCAGGGGACTGCCATGGTACGGCGAGGGACGTGGGGACGGCAGGCTAGGGGGAGAGGGGGAAGACGCGCATGATGATGGGGATGGAAATCACAACGACGAGGGCGGAGAGGGGCAGGCCCATGCGCCAGTAGTCGCCGAAGCGATAGCCGCCCGGCCCCATGACCAGGGTGCACGACTGGTGACCGATCGGAGTGAGAAAGGCGCAGGATGCACCGACGGCAATGACCATGAGGAAAGGGTCGATGTGGGCGTCGAAATTCTGAGCCATGCGTTCGGCCAGCGGGGCCATGACCAATGCGGTCGCGGCGTTGTTGATGATGTTCGACAAGCCAATTGTGGTGACCATCAGCAGGGTCAGGATCACCCAGATCGGTGCACCTTCGCTCAGGTGCAGCATGAGGTCCGCGACCAGGTCGGCGCAGCCGGTGGTTTTAAAGGCATGTCCGATGGGAATCATCGCGGCAATCAACACGATGATGGGCCATTCGATATCGCGGTACAGGTTGCGCGGCTTGATGATCCCCAACGCGACATACGCGAGGATGGCCGCGCCAAACGCATAGGCGACGGGCAGCAGGTCGAGGGCGCTCAGACCGACCGCGATCGCAAAAATCGTCACCGCAAGGGTCATGTGCTGCGGCTTGTTCAGGACGAAATCGCGTTCAGCCAGGGGCACGAGGCGTAAATCCTGTACCGCGAGGTCGATGACTTCGTTATTGCCCTGGACGAGGAGCACATCCCCGGCAGCAAAGACCCGGTTGCGCAGGTGTTGTCGAATCGGACGGCCGCGATGCGCCAGCGCGAGCAGGTTCATGCGATGGGTTGTGCGGCGACGCAGGTAGTTGGCCCGATTGCCAATCAACGGCGAGTCCGCACCCACGAGCAGCTCGGCCACGCGTACATTTTCCGATTGCAGCTCGTCGTGCGTCTTGCCGCTGGCGGTCACGAGCTTGAGTTTGTAGGTCGAGACCAGTTCTTTGAGATGGTGCGGGTCGGCTTTAACGATGAGGATGTCATTGGCCTGGATGACGCGGCTCAGTGCGGGTTTGGCGACCTCGTTGCTCCCGTGTACGAGTCCAACCGGGACCACATCTTCGGTGCGCAACTCCTGCACCTGCCCAAGTTGCTTGCCGACGAGGGGGCTTTTTTCCGGGACCTTGACCTGGGAAATGTACTCGTGGATTTCAAACAGGCCGGAGCGGGCGGTGTTGCGATCCCGCACGTCCGGGAGCAGGCGCCAGCCGATCAAGGAGACAAAAACAACGCCGATCAGGGCTACGGCCGCCCCGGCGGGGAGGAAGTCGAACATCTTGAAGGCATGGCCAGTGAGCTCGTAGCGGTACTCTGCGATGATAATATTCGGCGGGGTCCCGATCATGGTCATGAGGCCGCCGAGGATGCTGCCAAACGCGAGGGGCATGAGCAGGATGGCCGGCGAACGCTTTCGCTTGAAGGCCGTCTTCAGCGCGACCGGGAGCAGGAGGGCGAGGGCACCAACGTTGTTCATGAACGCAGAGAGTATGGTGACAACGCCGGTGAGGGTGCCGACATGGGTGGAGGCGGACTGGGTCAGCGGGTTGATCGTCCGCGCAATATAATCCACGACCCCGGAGTTACGCAGGCCCCGGCTGATCACCAACACGGCGGCCACGGTCACCACGGCCGGGTGACCAAAGGCGGACAGGGCCTGATTGGGATCTTCGATAACTCCCGCGACGACGCTGGCCAGCAGAGCGCCCATGGCGACGATGTCGTAGCGGAAACGTCCCCACGCGAACAAGGCGAGGGTGCCCGCCAGGATCATAAACATAAAAAATTGTTCGGGCGTCAGCTCCATAGGCGTACGCCTTTAGATGGCGAACCAATCTTAACCTTGGTTGTGGAGATCCTCGTCAGCGAGTTCACCTTCGGAGATCAGGCCGTCGAGCAGATCATGGGCTACCTGGAGTTGTTCCTGGGGGACCCAGAGGGCGGTGCCGAGCGGAGAGCCGGCCTGGCCGACGATGGCTTCTTCGGTTTTGAGTTGAAACTCAATATCCTTGGATTCGAGCAGGTTGCCCATCATTTCGGCTTTCAGCGTCGAATAAAACGTTTTGAATTTTACGAAGTCCATGTCACCCGCCTTTTCTGTTAGTGTTCAATTCAATATAACCGGTTTGACGTGACCTGTCACCGCGTTTCGGGCTCACAATTTGCCGACCAGATTACGGGTGGAAATGACGGTGGGTCCGCTGGGGGCGGGCGTGCCGGATGCGCTTTCAGCGGTCACCGCGTAGCCAATCGCTTCGCTAATTTCTTCGCCGGGGCGAAAGGTGTATTCAAACTGGGGGGCA
>JBLIND010000254.1:0-9655 GCA_047639095.1 Candidatus Omnitrophota bacterium
GTGAAATGGTAGACACAAGGGACTTAAAATCCCTCGACAGCAATGTCATGCGGGTTCGATTCCCGCCCTGGGTACCAGGGGTTTCTTACTCTTAATCAAAATCAGCTGCACCCTGCAGCTTGTGCACGGTATATCCCTCGCAGGGCTCGGCAAGCCCCAGACGGCATACGTACGATCTCACCCCTCTTCGGGCAGATCGATGAACAGACCGGGAAAATAATACGGTAGCACGTGCGTGGGAAACGCAATCTGCAGAACGCCCTTCGGGGAAGGCGTGTGGATATACCCTTCGGCCAGGCCGAGTTTGATGATGGCCGCGGCCGTTGTTGCGCCTTTGCCGGTGATCGCCTGCACACGCTCCCGGGGAAGTTCCCCTTCGTACGCCAAAACGCTTACCACCTGCATCAGGTCTTCCCGGTGCTTCTTCAAGTGTGAAGCTTTAAAGCGAAAGTAATCTTCAATACGGGTGCGGAGCTCATGCAGCCGGAGCAAGTCGCGCATGAACCCGGCTTGGTCAATCATGGTTTCCAGAAAGTACGTGCACCAGTCCGTAAGTCCTTTGGCGCTCAGCGGACCTCGTCCATCCCAATCGTTTTCGCGTGGTCGATCGGCAGCAGCCAGACGTGCGTAATAGGTCTGGCGGCTGCGGGCCAATCCACGAGACAGGGTCCACAGCCCGTGGCCACCCAGATAGTGGTGCCGGAGCAGGGCGTGGGAATGGAGGCGTATAACCCGGCCATTGCTGTCGCCGAAGGGGTGGATCCAGGCCAGGCGGTGATGCGCCGCCGCGATGGCGATCAGTCGTTGGGTCGCGGGCACATCGTCGCGACCGTAAGCGGTTTGAAAGCGTTGGAGAAAATCCGGCAGGATCTTGGACTCCGGTCGCGTATGAGTACCCATATCGACCATGAAGTCTCGAAACTTCCCGGGAATGATGGGGTAGCTCTGACCCGAAACAGTTTTCGCCATGCGCATCGATTCGGGAAGTTGCTGGTAGAACGTTTCGTGAATCCAGCAGATGAAGTCCGGTGAATAGACCTCGGTGTCCGCCTGCTGGAGCCGCAACAACATGGCTTCCTCGGTGTGGATGTGGGCTCGTGCGAGCAGCAGCTTGTCCCGCTCCTCCGGCTGGTCAGAGAAATCTTGTTGCTCGGCGGCTTCTATATCCCTCGGGAGCGTTTTGTGTCCTTCGATAAGGTTGGAATAATAGCAGTTCATCCCTCGTACCAGACGCGCAACTTGGGCCTGAACGACGGGGGAAGGTAGGAGCCCGTTCAGCTCGCCGGTAATCAGTGTGACCTCTTGGCATAGCTCCGCCAGATCCCCTCGTTGCAGGTCTGGCAACATGGGGTCCATGGTGAAAGTCTGGTCGTTTTCGGGTGACATAATAGATATTAGGTGAAGCTTTAGTGAAGATCTGTGTGTAGATATACATATTTTGTAAGATATTGTAATACAAGGTAATACAACATTATATGTATGAAATAGATAGATATAGTGAAGGTCTTTTCGGGGATAATTTTGTAGCCCCAAAGGGCGGGGGAGTCCGTGAATGGATGGATATCCTGATGGATTGAGCGTTTTCAATTCGCCCCAGGCGTCTTGTATTTAAAGGCTATTCCCCTCCTACGCTTCTACAGCGTGACGGATGAAGCCATTTTCCTTCTGCCAGGCCTGGGCGAAAAGATGAAGGTCATTCAAATTCACCTATTTCACCCGCCTGTCCCGGTGTGGAAATCATTCGCTACTCAGCTCACGGGATCTTAGACACCAGCGAACCGGGCGTTTTCTCGATAAAAATGTCCTTTTATATTATTATTGCTTGCATTTTCGCAGGAAAAACTCTTCCAGATGAGATACAATTATTGTACGTCCAAATTTTGAATCTGAATATCGCATCTCGTACCTCCACGGAGTCCGACCCTAAATGCCCATTCCACACATCAGCAGAGAAGACTTTCTAAATGACCCACAGGGAAAAACCTTTGTGGACGTCGTGAATGATCCCGAGCAACCCTTTGCTCAGGTGTTGGACTTTTTTCACGATTCCGACCGCCAACGCCGAATGGAAGAAGCGGAAATTCACCACGCCCGCTCGCCGCTCGCCGGAGTTGTACGCGAGCTGGAGGCGATTCCTGAGGTCAATGCGTTCCTCGGTGCGGTCCATGTGCGGCGCAGCACCCGCCTGCGACAGGCCATTGGCGTCCTGGTTCGCATGATCATGGAACAGCGTGGCTGGAAAAAAACCGGGCGCAAAGGATCGCTGGGTGTACGCGCAAAACGATCGGAGGCACCCACGGCCTATCATAATAGCGGTGGGCTTGCGTTCTGGTTCATTCGCACGGAACGCTATGAATTGCCCGAGGGCATGCCATTCAAATCCGTGCGCGAACGGTGTGCTGAGCTTGAATCTTCAGATCAAGCCCAGAACAGGGCCGGCTAGCAAATCATGGCGGACCCCTTGCTATTTACCCCCGGCCCTGTGCCGATCGAAAAACATCTTCGTACCATTGGCGAACAGCAACCACCCTACAATCGAACCGAAGCATTTTCCGCCTTCACCCACGAAATTCTCGCCGGGCTCAAATATATTTTTCAGACGGATGGTTCCGTAGCGATGCTTACCGGCTCGGGGACGGCGGCAATGGAAGCTGCCGTGCTCAATTTTTTCGGACCTGAGGACAAGCTTCTCATCATCAATGGAGGAACGTTCGGTCAACGTTGGTGCGAGCTTTGTGACGTGCACGCGATCGCGTACGACGAACTCCCCGTACCGCTCGGAACCGACCTGGATGCGGCAAACTTCGACCAGCTCCTATCCTCGGGCCACTATACGGCTGTGCTGGTGAATGCCCATGAGACTTCGACCGGTCATTTGTACGACATTCAAACCCTGGGGAATTTCACTCAGCATCACGGCATATTGTTTATTGTGGATGCGATCAGTACCATTTGTGCCGATCCCTTTTTCATGGATGCCTGGCATGTGGACGTGGCCATTCTGAGCTCGCAAAAAGCACTGGCTCTGCCCCCCGGGCTCTCCTTTGTGGCCATGAATCAGCGGGCGATCGATCGCTTGGAACACGTCCGGCCGGCCAGCCTCTATTTCAATCTCACGAACTACCTCACCGATCAGGAGCGAGGACAGGTGCCTTACACTCCGGCAATCGGCCTGTTGATGCAGTTGCATCAACGCCTGAAGGACATCCAAGGGATATCATTAGCCGTGTTGGTGCGAGAACACATGCAGCGCGCCAACCGGTTCCGCAAGGAGATCTCGGATCTACCCTTCAAGGTCCTTCCAAGTCGTCCGTCCAATGCCATGACCGCACTATCGTGTGATCGTCTGGATGCCTTTAACGTGGTTGAGGAGTTGCGTGATCGTTTTAATATCGTGGTCGCCCCCAGCGGCGGCCCTCTGAAATCCAAGGTCTTTCGCGTCGCCCACATGGGTGCACAGAACGACCGGGACATCACACGTTTGATTGCGGCGCTCCAGGAGCTCGCCGCTCCAGACCCACACGCAATCACTGAAAGAGTAAGCATATGAAAGCGATTATTATGGCCGCCGGCGTTGGTTCGCGGCTCAAACAAATCATTGGCGACAAGCCGAAATGTCTGATCGAAGTAAATGGGATCACCCTGATCAGCCGCTCGGTTTCTAATCTCCAGCGCCGCGGCATCACCGATATTTCGGTTATAACCGGTTATAAAAGTGAGCTCATTCACCGGGAGTTGCAATCCCGAGTCAAGTACCTGCATAACCCGTTTTACACTGTAACCAACAGTATATCATCGTTATGGCTGGCCAAAGAAACCCTGTGTGATGACGTCATGCTTATGAATGCCGATCTCTTTTACGATGAGGCGGTGATGGATACCGCGATGGCGGAAACGGATCATGCGGTTATGCTCTCCGACTCCACCCGCATCGAGGACGCAGATTTCCGTTTTGGCGTAAGCGGGAATCGCATTCTTAAAACCGGGAATCGGTTAAGCAATCTCGAGACCGATTGTGAATACGTGGGCATCGTCCGCATCGATAAAAGTTTTATCGCCGCGTTCAAAGAACGCCTTGAAGAAATGGTCGTCCTCGGAGATTTCAGGAACTGGTGGGAAGGTGTGCTGTACTCCTTCATCGAAGAGGGAACGGATATTTTCCATAAAGACGTCGGGGGAGCCTTCTGGACCGAGGTGGATCACATGGGCGATTACAATCGCCTCGTTGAATGGAACACCGCTCAGCAGCAGGAGTTCATTCCCGTCAGAGAAGCGCTTCATCGCCTGATCGACATCGCGCCCAGCCCCACCTTCCAATAATTCAGAACATGAACGAGAAGTTCGAGCGGCTTTGGGCCACAAAAAACAAGAACGACGAATGGTGGTCCTCGTTTGTCACATCACCGCTGGCCATTGTGGCCAACTTTTTTGTGGTTGATTGGAAATGGTTGACGCCGAATCTGGTTACCCTGCTCTCCTTCCTGGTCGCGATCGTCGCGACGGGGCTGATGGTGCTCGGCGGACAAACAGCATTCTATCTGGCCGCGCTGCTCATCCACCTCAGTCACGTCCTCGACTGTATGGATGGGCAAATGGCGCGATACCGCAAGGTGTCGTCACGGACCGGTAGTTATTACGACAAAGTCACCGATCTGGTTCAGGTATTTTTGTGGTTCGGAGCCGCAGGGTATGCGGCGAATGTTCAAAGCCAAAGCATCCTGCCGATCTATCTCGCCTTTATTGGCGTCGCCTTCTATTTCCTGCGCGGATACATCAAGTACGTCACCATCTATATCGAAATGGGCGCGAACAAGGAGTACCTCCGAAACTCCCATCAGGAGGTCGCCGAGATCGAGCAGGAACGCATCGCCCATGCCGGATTGGGGCACGGCCTTACCGCCAATCTGCGCTGGCTTCTGGGGGAGCAACGTAAAATTTTCTCCTTCGACGAAGGGGTGTTTATTTTCATGCTTTCCGCCGCCCTGATCTTTAACCAACTGATCCCCATGCTCTGGATCTTCGCCGGGAGCCAACTCTTTTATGGTATTGCCCGAACCCTACAGCGGGGCCGACGCCTTCAGCGCGGACAACACCGCCAGATTCTTACCACCACGGAAAAATAGACCAGCCGACGCCCGATCAACATTTTTCGCAATGAATGCGGAATGCCTCATTTAACACCTGAAAGGAGTCCGCGAGGGCGGTTTCGATGCAGGGGAGAAAGACCTGGGTGTAGGCGAGTTGGAGCAGCTCGTCGGGCGCGGGGAGTGTTCGGTCGCCGGTTCGTATACTGCGCCAGTCGGCGCTGATCCGTTCCGTGAGGTCGATGAGGCGATCGACGATCTCGAGCATGCTGGTCAGGCTCCGGCGTAGGACTTCGGCGATCCCGAGGGCGAGGCCGGAGATGATTCCGGCGGGCAGGGCATAGCGTTCGAGGACCGTCAGCCAGCCCGGCTTGATTTGCCCTTTGAGCATCAAGGGGAGCAGGATCAACAGTCCAATGGTGAGCCCTAAGACGACTTTGAAGATGGTGCGAAAGGTGTTAACCGGCGGGGCGATTCCCAGGATTTTATCCGTGAGCTCGGAGGTCCGGTAGAGGGGGCAGTCGATGGGGTTTGTCGATGGTTCCTGCATCTATCTGCGTTAGGATAGGACCGCCTGAGGGGTAAGATTTTTGTGATCCTGCCTGTAACGTCTGGCCTCCGGTCATCCGTGAGCCCTGTGGCACGGGAACCACAGCTTTACGCTTGGGCTCGTCATGCGGTGCGATGCTTGATAGGGCTGGGTGGCGTGCCGCATTAACCCCTTTGGAGTCGACTATGCATTTGATTAAATTGTTTTTTCTCGCAGGCGTTTTGGCCGGGAATCTTGTGTCCCTGCTCGATGCCGGCGTTCCATCAGCCACATGGTTTCCCCAGTCGTCTGGATTCCCGATGCCTGAGGATCACCTGCTGGTCGAAAGTGTGGATGAGCTGTTCGACGCGGTGAAGAAGGTCCCGGTTGGGGGTACGATCGCCCTCGCGGATGGCCTTTATCGCATGCCGCGCTATCTCAAAATCACCACCGATAAGGTCACCTTGCGCAGTGCATCAGGGAATCGCGATGGGGTGATCCTGGACGGCAGTGATAGCCGTCATGGGGAATTGATCGGCATCACGGGTTGTACCGGGGTGATGATCGCGGACCTGACGGTTCAGAATGTTAAATGGAACGGGATCAAGATCAATGCGGACAAGGGGGCCCAGGCGGTCGTCATACACAACTGCGTGCTCCACAACATCTGGCAGCGCGGGGTCAAATCCCCTGCGGTTCCGGAAGACCGCCAAGAGGAATTGAGCCCCCGGGATTGTCGGGTTCAGTACTGCTTGTTCTACAACGACCGGCCTAAGCGCTTCTCGGATGACGAGACGGAAAAGCCGGAGCGGTTTAATGGCAATTACATCGGGGGCATCGATGTGAAGAACACGCTCAATTGGAAGATCACGGATAATGTATTCATCGGTATCCAGGGGCGGACGCGCGAGGGGAGGGCCTGCATCTATATTTCGGAGAACGGGCGCGGCTGTATCATCGAACGAAATATTTTTATCGATAGCGATATCGCGGTTGCGCTGGGCAATCCAACCTTGGGGTATTCTCCGTTGCAGGCCATCGATTGTGTGGTGCGCAACAATTTGATTTCGCGGTGTCCCGAGACGGGGATCCTCGCATGTTACACGCGGGATTGCCGGATTTTGATTAACACCATCCACGATCCCGAGAGTCGGATGCAGCGATTGGTCTGGGCGCATCGGACCAACGAGGGGCTTGCGCTGAAAGGTAATCTACTCATCGGTCCACCCATGAAAATTGAGACCCAGGATCCAGTTATTCAGGATGGGAACGTACGGGTTTCAGAATGGCAAGACTTGCCCGAAACGTCGGTCGCGGGTCAGCGCATGTTCGTTCGGGGCGAGGTCCAGCTGGTCATTGATTTCGCCCACGAGCCGGAGGTCGTAAAAGGTGTTGAGACCAAGCCCCTTACACCCGAGGTCGTGGCAGCGATGCGGAAAGCGCATGCTGGATTCAAGGGGCAAGCTGGCTACGTGGCGCAGTTTGGGGATTCGATTACCTACTCCATGGCCTTTTGGTCGGCGATGAGCTGGGACCGCCCGGAGCGTTACCTGACTGCGGACGATGGGCTCGCGAAGACGCCGAAGAACCAGCGATGGAAAGACTACATCAAAGGGGCTCGTGACAAGGGGGCGAAATTTGCCAACTACTCGGGTTGGACGGTGGGTCAGCTCTTGAAATCGGTCGATGCCGTCCTTGCGCGCGATAAACCCGTGGCGGCCATCATCATGATCGGCACCAACGATATTTCGGGCGGAAAGGTGCCGCAGGGCTACGCATCCGATCTCGAAGCCGTGGTGCAAAAGTGTATCGCAGCTCATTGTGTTCCCATCCTGAATACGATTCCGCCACGGCGTGATCGCGATGAAGCGGTGGAGGCCGCGAACGAGATCATTCGCAAGCTGGCCTTGCGGCTGCATCTTCCACTGGTGGACTTCCATGCGGCGTGTCTCCAGCTCCGGCCCGGGACTACGTGGGATGGGACGATCATCTCCAAGGATGGCGTGCACCCGAGCGGTGGAAAGACGAATGACTACAGCATGGAGAATATGAAGAGCTGTGGGTATGCCCTGCGGAACTGGGTCAACTTCCTCGCCATTCGTCAGCTGGTGCTCCAGGTTTTTGAGGACTGAAAAGCTCGGACGGAGCCTCTCTTTCCACCTGCCATGTTATCCGTTGGAGCGCGAGGCTCTGTCCCAGCATGGTTGACCTACGAGCGAGGTCCTTTGCCCCATGCAATGTAGACGGCGCCGCCGTAAGCTTCTTCGAAGGATACCTGTTCGAACAAGCTGTCGAGGACGATCCAGGGTTGGTCGGCGACATATTCGGGCGTGACGGCGAAGGGTTTACCCAGGGTGACGAAATAGAATCGAAACAACCATGCGGGCCAGGTCTCCGGATGCTTGAGATCGACGATAAGCAAACGGCCATGAGGGGAAAGCGCTTGGGCGGCTCGGGTGATCAGGGCTGCCGGGTCCGAGGCGAAGCCGAGGGCGCCGGTGGTGATGACAGCGTTCACACGGTCGGGAAAAGCAAACGTCTCCATGGGGCAGGCAAGCAGATCGATGTTTTGCCAGCCGGCGTAAGCGATACGTTTTTCCGCGCGGTCCAGCATGCCCTCGGATACATCCACGCCAATGATTTCGCCTTCGGGGCCGATCCGGTCGAGGATCGGCTTGAAGTTCAATCCGGTGCCGCAGCCGAGGTCGACCACGGTATCGCCGGGCTGGAGGTCGAGCCGTTCGATTCCACGTCGGCGATACGCTTCGAATCGAAATCCTATAAACGGGTAGAGCCGGTTGGAGAGGTCGTAGATTCCGCTGCGTTTGTTGTAAACGCTCGCTATCTGTTTCGTTGTAATCACGTGTTTACGATCCGTGGGATGGACACTCCTGTCCGTCCGTGTGCTGGACGGACAGGAGTGTCTGTCCCACGGGATGCAGGGCTCAGCGCAGCTCTACCGAGCCGCGGAAGTAACGCACTTCGCGGGTGAGGTTGCTGTACATCAGGGTTGAGCCATCGCCCACGATATCGCTCATCCCCGGGACGGGCGTGAAAGGCCGGGCGAGATCGTCGGTGGATTCAAGGGTGTACCGCCGCTCCACGCGCGTGTATCCGGTGCCGCTCGCGATGCGTGTCGGCAACGCGATCACGCTCACGCCGTTGGTTTGCAGGGACAGGATTCGGGTCACACTGCCGCCCGATCCGGGCGCGGTCCCGCCGACGTATTCGCCGAGGTCGTTCATCCCGTCGAAGTCCCCGTCATCGGTTCCATCGGGGGCCGTACTCCCGAGTACCTGCATTTCCCAGCTATCCGCCATGCCATCCTGATCGAGGTCGGCCAGATCGCTGTCATCCCAGCCCGGGGAGCCGTTGATCTTTCCGCTGTTGCGCCAGCTGTTCGATACGGCATAACTTTGGTAGCCAAGGTTCGGGTCGGTGATCACCAGTGAGCGGCCACCGCCATCGGTCGGGGTTTGCCAGGCGTCTTCATAGCTGAAGCTCAGGATGTTCTCGCCCACGGCGTCTTGAAGCGTGAGGCGCTCGCCTTTGTTGTCCAGGTTGCCGGTGAACAGGTCGAATACCGGCTCGTTCGTTCCATAGCGAAGCTCAAACGCGGCGGCGTTGCGCGCGAGAATCACATACGCGCCGGCGGCCAGTTGGATGTTCGTCGGGAAAGTGTAGGTGACCCCTTCAGTAAACGAAGCCCGGCTTACGTCCACGGAGCTCGCCCCAATGTTCATCAATTCCAGGTACTCGAAGTCGTTATCGGTCACCGCTGGCAGGACCAGCAGCTCGGCCGGCGTTGGATTTGCCGGATGATAATTAATCTCGGTGATGCGCAAGTCGACCTGGAGCTCGGTCGGCGTGCCGGCGTAGGTGAAGCTATCCACGAGATTCGTCGATGCATCCACCAGGGTTACCGATTCTCCACGCGCTGAGAGCTGTCCCTTGTAGCCGCCTTGAAGGAAGTGTAACTCGTTACCCGTCGGGCTGATCGCCCGCGCACGAAACCCGAGCGGATCCCGCACAACGTAGATGC
>JBLIND010000255.1:0-9651 GCA_047639095.1 Candidatus Omnitrophota bacterium
TATGATCTTTGCAAGGAGTCCTTTATGAGAGTTATCACATATTCTAAAATCGTCTGGCTCACCGGCGTTCAAAGAGATCCGGATAGGCCGCACGCCGTATACTATAACTGTTCGCGAGGAAGAAATTACAATCTAGCTGTTCCGGTGAACCGGCTAGGCGCGAGGTGTTCGTCTCCTTGACGCCCGCAGAAAATCTAGGTAAATTCTAACGATGAAGATCACATTGCCACTGAAAGAGATGACGGTTTCAGAGAAGATCGGGATTATGGAAGAGATCTGGTCCGACCTGTCGAGTACTCGTGAGGGGTATTCGCCCCCCGATTGGCACGGTCGTATTCTGGAAGAGCGGGCGCGACTCGCGGAATCAGGAGAAGTCGGTTTTACCGATTGGGAGACTGCAAAAAAGCAGATTAACGACCGGGTTTCGTGAGAATCCGGATTTTCGACAGTGCGAAGTTGGATCTTGTGGACGGATTCGACTTCTATGAGGCCCAAGCGAAGGGTGTCGGCCCGAATTTTTGGACTCTTTTTACTCGGATATCGATTCTTTGGGACTTTATGCGGGGATCCATTCCAGAAAAACCAAGGATTTTCATTGGATGTTGTCGAAGCGATTCCCGTACGCCATCTACTACACGATGGCTGACGATCTAGTCGCCGTACATGCCGTTCTGGATTGTCGGCAAGACACAGCACGGATCGAGGAGCGCCTGAACCAAGAGCGAACAAGACGCTGGAGACAATGAGTGTCCCGCTGCCGCTTCACATAAGACTCAGCTTAGCGTTGTGTGCAAATAGAATGAAAACTTTAGCTCTACTAATCTTTCTCACTACGCTGAATCAGGCCGTAGCTCTGAGTTTTTACGACATCACTGCCAGTAACGAAGATCACAAATCCACCTACTACTTGCAGGGTAAGAAGATCGGACTCGAAAAAATAAAAAAGCACTGCCAGCAAATGATCAAAATCGATCCGGGGTCAGCTGGCGTACGGTTGATATTGGGTGAACATAACAGGTTGTCTGACTTCACACCCATTCTTGAGGCGGTTCAGAAGTTGAAGGTTGAGAACGTCCACATTGTACTTCTCAGAGACCTGAATAAAGATGGGCTCATTGAGGTTGATGAGCGGGATGAAATAATTATTACCGTAAAACGCGTGCTGAAGAACTCCAGCATGGAGAAGGAATGGACTGACCCTATGGAGGAAGCCAAATCCACCAGAAATAAGAAGCAACCAGCGACTTCTGAGGATCCGCTACGCGAATCCGCAGAGCAATAACATTGGGGCAATTGGAGAAATGGATACGGACTTCCTTACACCGATGGCTCGCGACTGCATCCGACTCGCTAATGAAGCCATAGACACCCTCTCATCTGAACTCGGTGCTGCGTGCAGTCAGTACCACAGTGAGGATGATTACCTACGTGGTATCCTCGACGACGTAAAAGAGATCGAGGAAGATCCCAGGGAGTATCTGGATTGGTGGAACGTTCTCGACAAGACGGACATTGCTGCATTCCAGGATCACATTCGGATTCTCCGTAACCATATCGACAACACCATCCACACCCCACTCCAAGAACGGGGAACTCTGCCGGGATAACACGAGCCACTCACACCACGAGGCCCCAACAAGTGTCAGCACCGGAAAGGGATGAACACGAAGGGATGAACCGAAGTACAAAGGGAGCCGATCAGGTGGAAGTCTGGAGCAAGCAGGTTGCTGCTCCCATCGCGCTGCGTTACGCCTGGGCCGATAACCCGGTGTGTAATTTCTATGACCAGAAAGGCCTGCCGGTTACCCCCTTCCGCACCGACGAATGGCCGGGCTTTACCGCAGAAGTGTTCCAACCCTGATCCGAATACCCCGATCGTGAACACGCGGGAGATGCAGCGTTTACTTTTGGGATGCACCCTATCAGAATACGCAGATGGGCAATTACTCGAACTGGATCCGCATACTGCTTACCTTATTCGTATTCCTTCCGCTCCCGGGGTGGTCGGAAGATGAATCGGAGCGCATCCTTCGCGTGGATGACACCGCATTTTATTTTTCCCCGGGAAATTGGGTCGGCGATGCGGGCCGGGGCGGCCGTGCCTATCGGCAGGCGTGGAATGCGGGTGCTTACTTTCGGGTCAGCTGGGAGTCGACCAACGCTTCCAGTGCGATCACCCTGCTGCTCGATACGCATACGTACCCCGACGGGTTCAAGCCGCCCCGTGTGGTTTGCAATATTGATGGGCGTTGGAGTGAGCCCTTTCATCCCCATGAGGAGGAAGTCGTTTTGACCGGCCCGGAAAGCCCGGGTCGCCATGTCCTCACCGGGTATCTCGCGAGCTCGACCCAGGATCAACGCTGGGGGAGCGAAGGGGTGAGTGGCGTGAATGTGTTGCGAATCAAGGGTGTCAGGCTGTCCGCCGGGAGTCAGCCGTCGCCAGCGGTCGTGGGAAAGAAGTGGGCGCTGATTGTGGGCGACAGCCTGACCGAAGGGGTTGGGGTGAAGGAGCTCGAAGGCTGGTCCAGTCTCGTGGGACAAGGTTTGCAGGAGCTGGCGTTCGAATATGGGATCAGCGCCTGCGGGTGGAGCGGTTGGCAGATTCGGGGGGATCAGCCTCCGGGTGATGTCCCGGCTTATTACAAAGTTACCGGTTCGGTTGCTGGGGCAGGTGGCACCTACCTCGATGCGGAAAGCCGGTGGAACAAAATCGATGCGAATCACGCGCTGCTCGATTCCGAGGGACACCTGAGCGGGCATGGCACGCGCGGTCAGGAACCCGCTCTGGTGCTCATCAATTACGGGACCAACGATATTCTGCACAATGCGAATGTAAGCGATGTAGAGGCCGGAATTGCGCTGTATCTGGAGGATCTTCGCCGCGCCGCACCACGTGCACACATCGTCTTCATCATTCCTTTCGGGCGGTATAAAGCCGAAGAGATTTACCGAGTCGTCAAGGCCTACCAGGCGACCCACCCGAGCGATCAGGGGGTTGCGGTGATCGATCTTGGGCCTGCGGTCTCGCATGGCCTGGCCGCAGGTGGCTTCTGGGGTGGGCTGCATCCCAACGCACGCGGCCATGCCACATTCGCCGCCCGGATCATGGCCCGAATTGCTTCCATGCCCGGCCTTTGATAATACTCAGCCATCCATCCTGCGTGTTCGTCAGCCGGCTTAGGCCCCAACCCTACTTTTTCTTACTCGGCTTTTTCCGCTTCGCCGGCGCCTTGTAATCCGGATCGTAGTTCGGATTCTCGGCCATCAACTGGGCCCCGACCTCCGTCCGCCACGCCGCCATCTGCTTCAGGAGTGCTTGGGCTTTTTCCGGTTGGTTCGCGGCGAGGTTATGCGTTTCATGCGGGTCGTCTGCGAGGTCGTACAACTCGAGCGCACCGTCTTCAAAAAACTCGATCAGCTTCAGATAGCCCTGGCGGATCGCCCCATACGGTTTGGTCCGGTGGTAATGCGGGTAATGCCAGTAGAGGGTGTCGCGATCCAGCGTCTTCGTTGAGCCGTTCAAGAGCGGAACGATACTGATGCCGTCCTGATGTTCACCCGGGCGTAAAGGCAGTCCGGCCATTTCCAGAAAGGTTGGATAGAAGTCGGTGCCGATTACCATCTCATCACAGGTGGAACCGGCTTTGGTTTTTCCCGGCCACTTGACGATGAAGGGTTCACGGGTGCCGCCTTCGTGGGAGAAGCCTTTGAACTTCCGCAAGCCACCTGTGGTGCCATCGTAATTGCCCCCGTTGTCGCCGGTGAGGACGACCACGGTATGGTCCGCAATGCCCAGCGCTTCCAGTTTGGCGATGATGCGGCCCACGCTGTCGTCCAGCTTCTCCGCCATGCCGGCCCGGGCCGGATCGAGATGCTCGTTCTTCCGGTTCTCAAAAGTCATGGCCTTTTCTTTATATTTCGCCACCAGCTCCGGCGGGGCCATGACGGGTCCATGCAGCGTGTAGTAGGAGAAGTAGAGCAGGAAGGGGGTCGATTTATCGGTCGTGTCGAGAAAGTCGATGGCGGCATCGGTGAGTTTGTCGGTCAGGAAGTCACCCGGCTTTCCGTCATCCAGGTTCGGCATGTCGAAGGGCGAGAAATACTTTCCCGGACCCTTCGGTTGACCCCATTCGCGTCCGCCGACATTGATATCAAATCCATGCGCGGTGGGGTCGTGCTCCGTTGCATCGCCTTTCGGCATCAGGTGCCACTTGCCGAAAAAGCCCGTGCGATAGCCGCCTGCTTTCAGGGCTTCAGGGAGGAGGACGCGATCATGATCCATGTACATCTGCCAGTCCGGCACGGTGAGTTTGGCTTTTGGCTGGCCATGGCCAGGGATCCAATCCGTGAGGTGCGACCGCGCGGGATAACGGCCGGACAGGATCGCCGCCCGACTCGGTGAGCAGACCGTACACGCCGCATAACCATTGCTGAACAACATGCCTTCGCGGGCGACTTGATCGATGTGTGGGGTCTCATAGAACGCCGCCCCGTAACAACCAAAATCCCCCCAGCCAAGGTCATCGACGAGCAGAAAGACGAAGTTGGTTTTCTTTTCCGCCGCTCCGGCGAGGGCGGGCAAAAGGAGCAAGAGTAGGATGCGTAGCAATTTCATGGCGTCGGTCCGTTGGTTGATTGTTCGATGGAGTCCTGACAAATCGTGCCACGCTCCTTCGATCAAAAAAGGAAAAAGCAATCACCGCTTTGCCGGCGCCCTTGCGCGATACGAATTACCGACGTCGGTGCCGCACGAGGCACGCACCCAGAATGAGCAGACTCACCAGCGTGCTCGGTTCAGGAACCGCAACCGGTCCGGCCAGGGTTAAGGTCGCCGGGTTAAAGGATAATTCGGTGATGTACTCTTCCCCGAAATCCACATCGACGACCATTCCGCTGCTCGGGTTTACGCCACCGATGTTGTTGGAATTCTGGATGATTCCGGTGCCATCGGCATTCAGCTGAAACAGCGCCGGATGATAGCGACCGGTTCCGACTTCTCGGCCGTTAAAGGTGAACACCGGATCGGTTCCGGAAAAATCCGAAACCTGGAGGCCATCGGAAAGGTCGGCCGTGGGGCTGATCGTGAAGGACAAGGAGCTACCCTGCGTGTAAAACTCTGCACCGCCGATGGAGCGCAGCAGGTTGAACGCCGGAAATCCGGAAGGCGTCGTGGTCAGGGTGCCGAACACATGATAGTCGACCCCATTCAGGGTCGGATTGTTGTAGGTCGTTCCCGGGGTGAGCGTGCCCGCGAGATCGATCGAAAACTCGAAGGTCTGCACGTTGCTGAAGGTGGGGTTTAATCCGAAATCGCTGGCCTGGAATGAGATGATCAAGGCCTGCACACTGCTTGCAGACAGCACCGACCAGCAGGCGATTGCGCGTAACAGGTTCCATTTCTTGGTCATGTATAAAACCTGCCGTATTTCCAGGTGGAATCATAGCATATACGTAGTCGGGAGTTGAGCCGGTCAATCCGCGCGGTGGAGATATGTATAAATGGTGCGGAACCTGCCCCGCCAACACGGCTGGGGCAGGTCATGCTCCGCTTTCCCCTCCATCGCCGCAAGGTAGGCTGATTGGATGCTTTTCACGTAAAAAGCACTGGGGATTCCCCGCAATTCGTGACTGCTGGTAACGGCAAGTCGTTCCTGCTGTATGGGAGCCGGTGGCCCGCGAAGGGGGCCCCGGCAAAGTGATTGCGCATACGGCAAAGCGTTGATTATGAGGCCGGTTTCAGCATACGCTTATGCCTATGCGAATGAAGCCTTCTCTCCATATCTCCTCCCTGATCCTTGTTCTCGCCTTCACCGATTTGGTATTTGCTCAGGTACGCATCAACGAACTTTCCGCCGGCCGCTCCGATCGCTTGCTGAATTGGCAGAATGGCGTGGCGCGTATCGGCAGCGGGCCAACCTGGTATCAATCCGCGTACGCGGATGACTACTGGTCTTCGGGTCCGGGTGGATTCGGTTACGGCGATGGCGATGACGCCACGGTGTTGAACACGGACATGCAGGGGGTGACGCCTTCGCTCTACCTCCGCAAGGTCTTCACGGTTTCGGGTGCGGATGCCGGACGCAACGATGCGCTGGAACTCATCATCGACTATGATGACGGCTTCGTTGCCTACCTGAACGGAAAGGAAATCGCGCGCAAGAATCTCGGCGCACCGGGCGCGTTCGTCTATCGCGATCAGGTGGCCTACAACGCACACGAAGCGGGCACGCCGGAAATTCTGACCCTCGGTATTGCGAGCGATCTTCTGGTGACGGGCGAGAACCTGTTTGCCATTCAGGTACACAACGAGGATGCTGGCAACGATGATCTCTCGCTGATCGCGGATCTGAAGATCACCGCACCTGACACCGCGCTCGTTAGCTCCAACGAAACCTGGAAATATTTTGTCGGCGTCATCGAACCATCGGGCGGATTTTTCGACCATGAACTCCTGCTGGGTTCCGGCGCGGGGCTCTCTGTGACCTGGGGCCAGGGCTCTTTTAACGATGCTCCCTGGGATAGCGGGCCGGGACCGCTGGGCTACGAAGCCAATATTGCCATGGGAACAGATCTGCAGGCTGAACTTTCCAACGAGCAGGTTAGTCTCTACGTCCGGCAGGCCTTCACCGTTTCGGCGGCGACGGCCGCCTCGCCTGAGGCGCTCGAACTCACGATGGACTACGACGACGGGTTCGTGGCCTATCTGAACGGCATCGAGGTTGCGCGCAGCAGCTTCATGGGCGTACCCGGCACCTTCATATCGCATACGACTACCGCCACGGGTAATCGCGAAAGCGGGGCTCCCGAGACGATTGTTCTTTCCCCCGCCAGTGCGTACCTGAACGAGGGGGTCAATGTGCTTGCGATACAGGCGCACAACGTTGCGCTTAACAGCAGCGATCTGGTGATCATCGCCGATCTCGACCTCGCCGGCCCCAATCCAGAAGCGCTGGTCGACCACACCGATCAATGGAAATATTTCGTTGGGAGCAGCGAGCCTTCACCCCCACCGGAGGACGAGGACCTCGACTCCGACACCGATTTTCCCGATTGGATAGAGTTGGCCAATACGAGTGGGAATCCGGTTGACCTGACGGACTGGACTTTGAGCGACGATGCCAGCCAGCCGGCGAAGTGGACCTTCCCTGGCATTACCCTGGCGCCCGGGGAGCATCGCGTCGTATTCTGCACGGAGCGGAATTTGATCAATCCTGCGCGCGCCTTTCTGCACACCAATTTCCGGCTGGATATGGGTGGCGAGACGCTCGCGCTTTACAACAATGCGGCCCAGTTGGTTTCCGAGATTGGGGGCAAGTATCCCGATCAGCATCTCTTTTATTCCTATGGCTGGGACACAACGGCCGGCGCTTACCGCTATTTTGACTCCGCCAGCCCCGGTGCCGCGAACGCTGGCGCGACCTTCACCGAAATCGTAAAGAAACCGAAGTTTGATCCGGACCCTGGCTTTTACGCGTCACCGCTGGTGGTGACGGTGTCGGTCAGTGACGTGAGTGCCAGCATGTATTACACAACCGACGGGAGTGTTCCCTCTGTGACCAACGGCACCCTCGTCGTCGGGCCGATCACCTTGAACAGCAGCGCTTCGTTGCGGGCGCGCAGCTTTAAGGCGGGCGCGGTTCCGTCCAAAACCGTGACTCGCTCCTACCTGCTCGATCAGCCGGCCGCGGTGATCGCCCAACCCGCGATCATTATCACCGGACACGAGCCGCAGGCCATGTATGCGCCACACGGGGTGGCTTCCATTGTCGGTGGACAATACAGTGGCGGAACCTGGAGCGCGACCGGGCCCGATGATTACAACATTCCGATGGAACGGGGTCGGTCCTGGGAGCGGGAAGTGTCGTTCGAGGTGATCAACGCAGCCAGTAATGAGTGGGTCCAGGTGGATGCGGGCATGCGCATGTCGGGCAGCAGTTACACGCGTCCACGCTACGTGCTCAACCAAGTGGATATGGACGATCGGTGGGATGGCAATGCGCACAAGGACAAGCCGCAGTTCAATATGTTCTTCCGCAAAGTCTATGGCGCCGGGCGCCTGGACTATGCGCTGATGCCGAACTCCAGTGTCACCTCCTTTGATGGCCTGCGTTTGCGCGGAGGGAAAAACGATTTCAACAATCCTTTTATCCGTGACGAGCTCATGCGTCGCTTGTTCATCAACACCGGACAACCCGGGAGTCCCGGGGTCATCGCCAACCTCTACTACAACGGCGAGTACAAGTCGTACTACAACCCGGCGGCGCGTTATATCAATGCGTTCTTCCAAGATGCGTACAAGAGCTCCTACGACTGGGACATCATGAATCACGGTGGCCTGAGTGACGGTACCCAGGACTTCTGGAACGAAGCCCGGACGTTTCGCGATGCCGCCAGCACGGACCTGAGTGATCTTGCGGACTATCAGACGATGCTCACCTATGTCGATCCGGAGAATTTCGCTGACTATCTTATCGTGAACACCTATGGAAGCACCTGGGACTGGCCGCATAACAACTGGTATGCGGCACGGGAGCGTTCGCCAACCGGCCGCTATGGCTGGTACATCTGGGATGCCGAGGGCGGCTTCACGCGTAACGCCGTCACCTACGATTCCTTTGTCAGCGATCTCCTGAATAAATCGAGCGACACGCCCCGGTATTACACCGAGCTGGTGCAGAGCCCGGAATGGCGTATGCTCTTTGCCGATCGGGTGTACCAACATTTCTTTAACGGCGGCCCCCTGAGCGACGCGAGCATCTGGGGTGAATACACCTACCTCAAGGATCGCTTCTCACCGATCCGTCTGGCGATCAAAGGCGGCGGAATGAATGGTAGTGCCATCGAAAATTATATCAACGCCCGCCGCGTTCCATATTTTGATCAGCTGCGCAATCAAGGGCTGTGGCCGGATACCCTGGCGCCGGACTTCACCACGCCTGGAGGGCAGGTGGCCCCCGGATCCCAGGTGGCGGTCACCCACTCGAACGTCACCGGGATCATTTATTATACGATCGACGGCAGCGATCCGCGCGCCGCGGGTGGCCTCGTCGCCGGAACGGCTTATGCCGGTCCGATCACGCTGGATCAGTCTCGCGATATCAAAGCGCGGGTGCTCGAGAGCGGTGAATGGAGCCCGCTCGCCATCGCCACTTATATCACCGACCTGCCCAGCCTGGTGATTACCGAGATCATGTACAACCCGGTGAATCCCGATGCGGAATTCATCGAGTTAAAAAACATCGGCACGGACCCGGTTGAGTTGGGCGGCTTGTCGTTCGAGGGCTTCACGTTCAGCTTTCCTCCCAGCCCGTATGGAACGCTTGCTCCGGGTGGCTACCTGGTCGTCGCGAAAAATCCGCCGGTGTTTGCCACCTTCTATAACACCAATGGGATGAACCTGGCCGGTCCGTTCCTCGGGGGCAGCTTGAGCAACGGTGGGGAGGAGCTGGCACTGGTGCACAGCACCTTCGGCGACATTCAGCGCTTCGACTACAAGGACGGCTGGTATCCGCAAACCGATGGCGCGGGATTTTCGCTTACCATACGCGACGAACTGGCCGACTCGATCTGGTGGGATGATAAGGCCGGCTGGCGGGCGAGCGATGCCTACCTCGGGACACCGGGTGGCCCGGATCCCGGCTTGCTCCCTCT
>JBLIND010000256.1:0-9633 GCA_047639095.1 Candidatus Omnitrophota bacterium
CAATAAGGTTCCGGCCACGCCGGGAAAAAGGGTTTGATATAACGAAACATTCGAAAACCTTCCTTGGCGACGAAGGAGCCCTCTTTCCAGCAATACACGAATCATTGCAGCGACCAATCTGGACCTGAAGACTTTAATTTTAAAGGGTCAATTTCGCGAAGACCTCTACTTTCGACTAAATGCGCTTCCCATTGAGATACCACCCTTGCGCGATCGGATTGCTGATATCCCAATCCTCATTGACTACTTTCTAAATCAAGCAGCGCATCAAGATTCGAATCCTGCCCCAATGGTAAACTCCGAAGTTTACCAAGCTCTGGTTATAGATCACTAAACCATCCTTATCGCTATGCATCAATAGCATTGGCGGATCCGAACGAGACACATAATTAATGGGATTGGATTTTTGCGCCTTCTCAGGGTGGTCCTGAATGAGCGCCCCGATAAACAACGATTCGGGACTATCCGCAGCATCGTGATCAATCTTACCTTTCACATCGTTCATCCGCAATAAGTCAGTAGGGCCAAACTAATTACAAACGGCTTGAACCCTTGAAGACGTTTTTTTCGCAACGGGATGCGTATTGAAATCATCCACATCATTCGTCACGCCGAGCAGAGCCACTAGATGAGCGCCAACCGAGGATCCCCATACGACAAAACGATCGGGATCGATTCCATGTTTCTTCGCATTGAGACGAAGAAAACTCACAGCCGCTTTACAGTCCTCAGTCGCAGGCTGGAAAAATCAGTAGTGAATCGCAACCGGGTTCATTCCTCGAAGCTTACTTCGTTGCTGTTTTTTGCGATGAATGTGTCGCTACGCTCGAAATATCAAGCCCCGAAGCGCGAAGCGTTTGTTTGCCCTGATGCCTCGCTGAGGCGAAGCGGCAGTCGACGAAGTCGAGAGCTTGCTCCGGGGTGGCAAACAAAGGGCGCAGATATTCACTATCTGAGCCCATTTACGACCACGTCCGTCCAATTATGATTTCAATTCGGCCTCGATTCCTTGGAGCGCCAGTTGGCCTTTTCGGTCAAAAAAGCTGACAAGGATGCCGGCGAGAAATCCGACCACGAAGGCCGGGAACATCTCCTCGAGATTTGCAAAAGCCTCGCCGGTGGCGCCGGGCAGTAAGGGCATCCCAAACTTGAAAAACGGCACGGCGAGAAATCCCGAGATCATGGCGGCGAGAGCGCCTCGCCGGGTGAATCTCGCCCAGAACAAAGACAGAATCATGGTTGGACAAAACGTCGCGGCGATCCCGGACCAGCCAAAGACGATGAACCAGAAGACGGTCCGCTCGGGAATGGCGTAGGCGACCGTCATCGCGAGCGCAAAAGCGCCTATGGCCAGCCCAACCGTCGTCAACCTGCATAGTCTTACCAGGCTTTCATCGGGCAGCGATGGATGCAGGATCCTCTGGTAAACGTCGCGGACGACGGAACTCGCGGCGACCATCAGCAGAGAATCGACCGTCGACATCGCGGCTGATAGGACCCCGGCAATGACAAAGCCGATGAGGGTCACTGGGATGAGGACTTCAACGATCAAGGGAAGGACGTCTTGTCCATTGGCCCCGAGGACGCCGACCAGGGAATCTTGCGGCCCCATGAGAAGATGTCTCCCGATCATTCCAATCAGGACAGCTCCGCAATCGGTCAGAGTGGTGTAGAAGATCGCGACGATGGCGCCCTTCTTGACCTCGTCTTCGGATTTGAGCGCAAGGACGCGAACAAAAATCTGTGGCGAGCCGAGGAATCCCAGGCCGATCGAAACCAGCGCCACGATTGCCAGAAGGTTGTTCAGCGTAAATCCGGCCGGTCCCCAGATGGACATCAGACCGGGATCTTGCGCCACGAGCCCCTCGGCAACGTTGTTCAAACCGCCAGCGTAAAAGAGACCGATAATCGGGATGGTCACGAGTCCGATGAACATCAATGTACCCTGGAAAACATCCGACCAGACCACGGCCAGGAACCCGCCAGCCACGATGTAAATGACAACGACAGTGAACCCGACCACCGCGCCGGTAAGGTAGTTCCAACCCAGGAAGCTGTTGAATGCGGTCGCCGTCGCATCGATCTGGGCACTCACATAAATCAGGACAAATATGACCAGGGCGCATGCGGAAACGAGCCTTAGCGAATGAGAAGTGTCTCGAAACCGCGCCTCCAGGTAATCGGGAATTGTAAGAGCGCCATATTGCGTGGTGAGCCGATTAAACCGGCGGTTCATCGCGAGCCAGGCGATGCCCACCCCCACGACTTCGCCGACCACCACCCAGAAAGCCTGGAGACCGATCGCAGCGCCCATCCCTGTGAGCCCCAGCAGTAGCCAAGCTGATTCACCGGTGGCTCGCGCCGAGAGGGCGGCCGGAAGAAACCCCAGGCGCTTTCCCGCCGCGATATAGTCGCCGAGAGATTTCACTCGCTTGGAGGCGAACCACCCGATGCCCAACAGGATCAGTAGGTAAACAAGAATGCCGACGAGTTTCGGGGTCATGATTGAAGACTGCGGATGGAATCGGACAGGTGGAACAGGGGGTTCGGGTCCTCCTCAGATTTCTAGGAAAAATAGGGGATCGCAAAAATAGTGTCAATCGAAGTCAGACAGGAACTTATTGAAGGCCGTCTTGTTTTCGATCGGCGAGGTCTTCGGTCGCCCCAGGTCGGCCCGAGCGCCCTTCCGGACCATGATTTCCAACATGGCTGGTCCCTTCACGCTACGAAGTTCAGCGACCTTTTCAGCGATGTCCTCAGCACGTTCGACGCGCCACGCTTCGGTGTAGCCGCATGCCTTGGCGATTTCCGTGAATGAAACCTGCAAACCCGCGGTGGCCATTCCGCCCACGGAATCGTGCACGCCATTGTTCAAGATGACGTGCTTGAAGTTCCCCACGCCAGCCGCGCCGACAATCGCAGTGCCGCCCATGTGCATCAGCATGGCGCCATCACCGTCCAGGCAAAACACCTGTCGATCCGGCTTAGCCAGAGCGATGCCCATGGCGATCTGCGAGGCGTGCCCCATCCCGCCGACCGTCAGGAATTCCCGATGGTGGCCTTGGCCGTTGCGCGCCCTGTATTCATAAAGTTCGCGCGAAATGTGCCCGGTGGTGGAAACGATCGCGTCTCGGTCGCCCAGTTGCGCAGCGACCAACTCGATGGCCTCCTCGCGGCTCATCTCGAATGCCCCCGAGGCCTGATCCTTTGGAGTGTAAGACGCGAACGTGCCCTTTCGGACCAGCAAGGCAACCGGCCGGTTCTCAGCAGCGGCGATCGCTACCAACTCATCCACACTGCGCTGGGCCAAATCAGGATCCGACTCCATGACGCGCCAAGGGATGCCCATTGATTCGAGCAGACCGACGGTGACTTTGCCCTGCTTGACATGCTGCGGTTCGTCTTTCGTGCCGGGCTCGCCCCGCCAGCCGATCAGCAGCAGCATGGGAATGCTGTAGACGTCGGGGTCGGCCAAGGAAAGCAGCGGATTGATCGTGTTGCCCTGGCCGGAGTTTTGGAGGTAAACAAGTGGCACTTTTCCCGTGGCCATATGGTATCCACACGCCAGGGCCACCGCACCGCCTTCATTCGCCGCCACCACGTGTTTGTCACCCGCGTTGTCTGCCAGGTAGAAGCAAACCGGTTTAAGCAGTGAATCCGGCACACCCGCGTAGAAATCGACACCGCGAGCTGTCAGCCATTCGAGAAAGTCTTCACATGGAATCATGGCCTCGCTCACGATCTTTCAGGAATGAGGCTAATGATGTCCTTGATCGGCATGCAGAGTTCCTCGGCCTCGGCTGCCCGGCCGTTCCGAAGAATACTTTCGGCAACCTTGACCATGGCCGGATAGGCGCTGCGCAGAAGATGGTTGGCGTAGATCACGATGCTCACACCGGCAGCTACCAGTTCATCCTCGGTCGTTTGGGAATACGTCGACGGCACCACCACCAGCGGCACACGATCAGTGAGCCTTGCGTATTCCTTGCAGAAGGTGATGACCTCGTCGGCGGTTTTCTCCTTGCTGTGGATCATGATGCCGTTGGCGCCAGCCGCGATATAGGCCTGGGCGCGGGCCAACGCGTCTTCCATGCCGGTCTTGAGAATCAGACTTTCGATGCGGGCGATGATCATAAAGTCATCGGTCACCTGCGCTTGCTTCCCCGCGGAAATCTTGAGGGAGAAGTCCTCGATAGTATCCTGAACCTGCCCGGCGTCGGTGCCGAACAGCGAGTTCCTTTTTAGTCCTTTCTTGTCTTCAATGATCACGGCTGAAACGCCCAGGCGTTCCAGGGTGCGGACCATGAACACGAAGTGCTCCGTGACGCCACCGGTATCGCCATCAAAAATGATAGGCTTGGTCGTGGTCTCGAGAATGTCGCCGACGGCATGCATGCGGTCCACATACTCGATGTCCGGCTTGGCCTTTAAAGCCGAGTCAGTGAGACTGCTCAGCCAGATCGCATCGAACTCCCGAACCTGCTCTTCGCATTGGACGGCCACAGTTTCGGCGATCAACCCAGTCAGGCCACTGTGCGCTTCGATCACGCGAATCACCGGCTTGGCTTCCAACAGTCGTTTCAGCATCCCCAGGCGCATCTGCGGCGTGATGCCGACTGCCCGGATCGCCGAACTGAGCGACATGGATGTGATACCGGGCATATGCTTCGGCTCGACCAGCTCCCCTCCCCATTCCTTGAGCGTATCGATGACGCGCTGGCGGGTCTTTCGCAGCACCCCGGTGCTCCAGTCGTGGCGGTGAAATACGTAGTCAGGCTTGATCTTCAGCAGGTTCGGCACGTGGTCCAGCGTGTCCTGGGCTACCACTTTTTTGACGCCGAGCATGTTCTCCATAACAAGCTTGCGCTCCTCGTATGGCATATAGGGCAGGCGTTGGTAACCGGCGACAGCACTGTCGGTCAGCAGGCCAATGACCACCTCGCCCAACTTGCTAGCTTCCTGAATAATAATTACGTGACTCGGTGTGAGGAGGTCAGCGCTCATCGCTATATAAACTGTTTTCATAGGATTTTCTTTGGAACTCATTAAGTGTTTTCTGGTTGTCTATGGTTTGCGGACGGCCAGAAAAGTCGTCTGTCCGATCTTCGCGCGGAGCTGTTCGCGCTCTTCTATAAAGGCCGCCATGCTGCCGTCCTTAAGCATGGAGGTAACTCTGTCGAGGGCCTGCGGCAGCTCCTCCTCAGTGACCAGAGACCAGGTGGAATCCCCTGCCCGCCAAGCTGCGCTGAGCGGTCCTTTTGGATTTAGATACTGCTTGCCCTGCAACACTTCATCGAGGGGCACGTTGACCTCAGAGTTGATAAATCCGGCTCGTTTGGAAATTTCTTCAAGGGTCTCGATCGATGGAAAACGTCGCAGCATCCGTTCGATGGCTGCAGGGATCAAGGCGGCCCACCAGAACCCATCGCGATGCTGTGGGTGACCGCTGGTGTTGATCACGACGATGCCATTAGGCCGCAATACGCGGAAGGCTTCGCGGAAGAAACACTCCACGTTCGGAAAGTCATCAGCACTGGCACCTGCTCCTTCTCCATGATCGAGATGGTGAAGAACCTGGTTACAGACGATTGCGTCGAAACTCTCATCCGCATGAGGCAATTCCGTAATGCTGCCCTGATCGATCTGCACATCAGGGTCGTCAGCGAATCGTTTTTTCGCGACCTGTTGCATGCCCACGCTCAACTCCCGGCCATGGATCTTGCCAACCCGACCCTGTAGCCCGGCCAGACAAGTGCCCGTTCCGCAGCCCGCGTCCAGAATCGACTGCTCCTTCAAAGGAGTCGGCGTCGAGGCCAGAAAATCCAGGATGATCGGCACACCGATCGGGACCCGGGTGTCGTCATAATTTCCGGACGTGCTGTTGTAGTCCTCGTATTCGACGGGGGCCGATGGATCGGCAGAAGGGGTAATCCCTAGTTTTGTATTTTTCATATTCATTTCCAACAAAGTTGTTTCAATCGCCGTCAGTAGTGACTCGATGTCGCTCTCAAAAATCCTGCCGATGTTGCCGATCCGGAAGCAATCCCCCTCCGTGAGCTTGCCGGGATAAATCAACATCCCTTTGGACGACAGCCGCTGATAGAACTCCGTAAACCCGAAGCGCGGGTCTTCCGGAAACAGAAAGGCCGTAATGATGTGGCTCTGCAATTCGGCGGGAACGTATTCGCGAAAACCCATCCGCCGCATGCCGCGCAGCAGCGCCGCGTGATTCGCTGCGTAGCGGATGGACCGACCGGTAACACCCCCTTCATCGTCCAATTCGCGCAGGGCTTCGCGGAACGCGAGAATGGCGTGCGTCGGTGGGGTAAAACGAAATTGTCCGCCTGCTTCGAGACCTTTCCATTGCGCCAGCAGATCCAGGCTGATCGTGCGGGCCCGGCCATCAATGGCGACCAATTGCTCGTGATCGGCAATGACCAACGAGAAGCCCGGCACACCTTCGATGCACTTGTTTGCGGACGAGATGAGAAAGTCGATTCCAGCCTCGGCCACATTCAGCGGGATGCCGCCAAAACTACTCATCGCATCGACGATGAACGTCCGCCTCAATTCTTTGACCACGGATCCGATCTCGTTCAGCGGATTGAGAATGCCGGACGAAGTTTCGCAATGCACCAGGGCGACGTGGGTGATCTCATTGTCATCGGCAAGGCGTCTGCGCAACTCCTGGGGATCCGCTTGCGTATTCTCCGTTACTTCAATCACGGCCGTTTCGATCCCATGCCGAACGGCAATGTCGCGGATGCGTTTGCCGTAAGCGCCGTTGATGATGATAAGAAGCTTACCGTCGACTGGAATTGCCGAGGAAATCACGGATTCGATGCCGAACGTTCCCGCTCCCTGCATCAGTATTGCCTCGTAGCCGTCCGCCTGCTTGACGCCAGCAAGGGCCAACAGCAGTTGCCGAATTTCACCCACCACGGCAACGAACTCGGCGTCCCTCGATCCCAAGTCGCGCAACATTGCCTCCTTAACGGCATTGCTGGTCGTGAGAGGTCCGGGAGTGAAGAGGAGCTTGTCTGTTTGCGGTGTCATAGATTGTGTTGATCAAGCGGAAATCGCTTTTTGATCAAACTGAGAGGAAATCGCTTCCTCTAGGGATTTCCTTTTTAGCGGCGTAGTCGCCGAGGTGTGGTGGGCCTGCTTCGCTTAAAACATACGGCAGGGCTCGCAGGGGTAGGACCCAAAACAAGAAGCATCGATAAGAAGATTTGATAATTTTTGTTTTGGTGGCGATCGGTATTTGGCAATCGAAGGGCATTCCGCGCCTATACCCTCTGGAAAGTCAACCTTTCGGGTAAGTTTTCGGTTTTCGAGGAATCATGCGCGCAAGAGAACTAAGCCGGATCCGGGGCAGCTTCTTCCTCCGGCAACCACTTCACATGCTAAGCGCATGACGTCAGCATGGCTCGCATCGTTGGCAAGATTATGCCATTCGTTCCTGTCATTGAAATGGTAATACAATTTTTCAATCAAGAAGCACTAGTACATATTCTTGAAAGCATCCCCGGAGCGAGCTCTCGACTTCGTCGACTGCCGGAGCGGCAGCGAGGTATCCAAAGGTAGCGGCCGATCTCCGAGCGGCCATTTCCTCTTCTTATAGTTGAACGATTGCATCGTTCAGTGGCCGCTCGGAGATCGGCCGCTACCAACATCAGCAACGAAACAAGCTTCGAGGTATTTGCCCGGAGGGAATAAAACCTTAGCTGTTGTTTTCGCAGGTCGCTCGCTGTATCAATGAATATGAACGAAATTATTTAGACGATGCACTAGCTATCAAACCAGAACCTACTCCAAGTAGAAGAATCGTCGAACCGTATAAACTTGGCGATCGTCTCGAAAATCGATATTTCCGTTCCAATGAAAAATACTCTACCCTGCTTCTATGCTTTGCCTCAACCTGCCTGACGTTTGCAGCGCATCCGCCTGAGACGGCTATCAGCGACGTTACCAAGCTCATCGTTTCGTCAGACTTCGACGAGCCGGCCTCTCGTATTCGCAAAGGTGACATAGGGGGCTGTTCCGCCGCAAAGAACCTTTTTTGGCGAGATGCGAGCCAACAAAATCCTGCCGCGGCCAAATTGACGTTAACCTAGTTTCGTCAAACCTACGCCAGTAGATCTTTGATCACTTTCGCGTCTTTAACTCCTGTCAGGCGCTGATCGAGTCCTTGGAAAGGATAGTTCAGTTTCTTATGCTCGAAACCTAGCAAATGGAGCATTGTCGCATGATAATCTTCCATCGGTACAGGATTGACCGCTGCGCTGTAGCCAACTTCGTCGGTCTCGCCGTAAGTCACTCCAGGCTTTATGCCTCCTCCAGCCATCCAAGCGGTAAAAGCGCCCGGGTTGTGATCGCGGCCGATCAGTTTCATTTCCTTTCCATTGCGATTTTCACGCATCGGAGTCCGTCCAAACTCGCCGCTCCAAACGACCAAAGTATCATCTAATAACCCACGCCGTTTGAGATCGGTTAGCAGCGCAGCCATCGGTTTGTCGACCTGGCGACACTTATCCTGAAACCCTCCATTCAACGCCTCGCTATCACTCGCCCCGTGGGAATCCCAGCCCCAATCGAAGAGCTGAACGAAACGCGTTCCTCGCTCGACAAGTCGACGAGCCAGCAAACAGTTATTTGCGAAACTCTCCTTACCAGGAGCCGTACCGTAAAGTTCGTGGACATCCTTCGGTTCCTTGGAAATATCCATGGCCTCAGGCACCGCCATTTGCATACGAAAGGCCATCTCATATTGAGCTATGCGGGTCAACGTTTCGGGATCCCCGAAGTCTTTATGCGTTTGCTTGTTAAGCGTTTTCAACGTATCCAATGCCGAACGACGTATATCGCGAGTAATACCATCGGGATTGGAAACATTAAGTACGGGGTCGCCTACCGAGCGACACTGCACGCCTTGGTAAACCGAAGGAAGAAACCCGGAACTCCAAAGCGCTTTGCCAACTCGAGGTTGGCGGCCACCGGAAAGGAGAACGACGAACCCGGGAAGATCCGAGTTTTCCGTACCCATACCCCAAGTAACCCAGGAACCAATGGAAGGATAACCGATACGCGCCTGCCCCGAGTGCACCATCAATTGGGCGGGACCATGATTGAATTGGTCCGTCTGGAGCGTTTTTATAAAACTAACGTCGTCCACCACTTTCGAAAAATGCGGGAGTCGATCGGATACCCAAGCGCCAGATTGTCCGTGCTGCTCGAATGGATACTGCGGACCGAGCATATTGGGTGTTCCTTGAATGAAGGCGAAGTTCTTGCCTTCGAGAAACGACTGAGGACAAGCCTGACCATCGAGTCGCTGTAAATCCGGTTTGTAATCGAAGAGTTCAAGTTGGCTCGGAGCGCCAATCATATGAAGATAGATAACCCGCTTTGCTTTTCCCCGAAAATGTGGCGGGAGAGAATTGAAAGGGTCTGCCGTATCGTGAGTCGAATAATCCAAACCACTCGCGAACGAACCCGATTGGCCAGCGAGAAACATCGCTCCAAGTCCCGTTGTACAGCGAGCGAGAAACTGTCGACGCGTATCGTGTTCGAGAGAACGCCGACGTGTTTCGTTTATTATAGATTGGAGTTTCATGGAGAACTAAAAAGGTA
>JBLIND010000257.1:0-9572 GCA_047639095.1 Candidatus Omnitrophota bacterium
CTACGAGGCCAAGCGCGCCGAACATCCCGAACGATGGATCAAAGGTAAATGCCGTCCATGGAAGCCTGTGGTGTTCACCACACTCAATCCCGTTTCACCCAGAGAACACGAAAGAGATCTAAAAAACTCTGCATGAAATTTATGGACAACTATATATTGACTGGTAGCGCCTGTTAATATACAGTTGTATATCCATAGGATATAGATTTTTTGTTTGACCCGTAGGCACGTTTTGTATTATCCATACTGTTCGTAAGCGTCATTAGGTGTGTTTACGCCTATATGTGATAATTAAGGGGTCGAACCTATGGAATATTCACAAACACAATTAGCTCAGGGAGCCCGAACTCAAGCGCAGATGCTTAACGGCTTGGAAAGCATCCCGAGCGTGTTGGCAAATCGTGGCCTGGGTCTCGTTCTCTTCATCCTGTGTTCGCCGCTTCTCCTCGTACTGGCAGTCCTCGTTCTCTGTTTTGACGGGCGTCCCATTCTGTACAAGGGAGCTCGACTCGGTAGCGGTCAACGCACCTTTTTTATTTACAAATTTCGCACCTTGCGCGTGGATGCAAACAAACTGATGGGGTCCAGCCTGCACAAGGAAGGGTCGAATATGGCCAGTACCTTTGGCCAGTGGTTGCGGGACTCTCGCCTGGATGAGCTTCCTCAACTCTTAAATATCGTGTTGGGCGACATGAACTTTATCGGACCCCGGCCGGAACGCCAGGAGGTCTACGAAGACGTCTGCCAGTATATCAGCAACTATGACAAGCGCTTCAATGTGAAACCCGGCCTGATCGGATTTGCTCAGGTCTTCACGCCGCATGGTACGCCCAAACGGATCCGGACCATGCTTGACAATCGCATGTACGCCCGCAAGCGGACGCTTCGGGCCGACATCCAGATGATTGCCTTTACCGCCATGCGCGTGATTCAAAATACGCTGGTGAATACCTGGCGCATCCTGAAGTTGCAGGTTTGGCAGGTGCGCATCCGCGGACAGCACGAGGTCGTCGATCGCAAGCACACCCGCTACGTCACACAGGGCACATCGGTTTTCTTTTCCATTCAAGGTCAATCCCACATCATGCCCATGCTGGATATCAGCGATCATGCGTTTCGCATTCGCGGTAATTCAAATCTCCGTTTTGAACCCGGACATGAGATGACGCTTCGCGTTACCTTGACCGAGGGCCGGACCATGCGCCATGCACAATGTCGGGGCACGGTGATTCAGACGCGGGATGCGAACGGCTTGATGGACTATGTGGTGCACTATGTCGCCACGACCGAGAACAGCCATTACTTGATTCAGCAGTACCTACTGCGTAAGAGTGTCGCCACGCCCAATCGTCGGCGTCATCAGGGCGCAACTTGAGCGTAGGCCTTGCGCTTGTTGCGTATTTTCTGCGCAATCTGAATCAGATCTAGCAGGCCTGGACGTGGATCCGACCAGGTCTGGATGTCGTTTCGGATGGAGGGATTCATGAGCTGCGCGATTGCTCGGAGGGCCGCGGTGCGGGGAGGGGCCGCCAGGTAAGCATGTCGTTTCCCGGGTACCCCGGCCAGGACGGATACGATCCACATCAGGTCATTGCCCACGTGTCGGGCACGAAGCCCTTCACGGTAGGCCCCATCGCCCGCATTGGGTTCCCGCCCATCCAACAGCATCCGGATGTAATGCGCGGGAAAATCCAAGCCCGCGTAGACGGGCAAGGGCATGGAGCCCCACACCCGCCCATTCACTTCTATCAACCATGGGCCATCTTCGCCGACTTTGAACTCCACCATGGCCAGTCCGGTCCAGTTCCATAACCCGAGCAGGCCGGAGGCATACGCGTACAGCTTTGGGTCGAGCGCCACCGATTTTCGGAGTGCTCCGGGTCCACCATGCACCGGGAATTCACGCAACCGTTCATGCTGAAAGGCCAACAAGGGTTTCCCGTTTAACATGAGCAGCTCCACGCCTACACCCGCACCGTGACAACAGCGTTGCAGCATCACCGCACAACGCCCGGCCAGGTGCTCCATGCATTGGGTGAGCTCTTCCGGATTTCCGGCATAGGTGACGGTTAACTTGTCGATCTGATCGCCATGAAAAACGTTGGACGCCTGGGGCTTAACCACGACCGGCCAGCCCAGTCCGTCGGCTGCGGCAAGCGCTTCAGAGACAGTATGGACCAGGACCGTTTCCGGTACCGGGATGCCCAGGGTGCGCGCATCATCCGCGGTGCGATTTTTGTCGGCGGCAGCGGCAAGCGCTTCCGCAATCGCCATGGCTAACTTGCAACCCGGCTGGAATCGATCACGCTCCGCCGAAAGCGGCAGGATCGCATTGTCGCTGATCGGGAAGATAACCGAAATCCCGTGCTCACCAACCGCGGCTTCAAGTGCATGCACATAGGCCTGTGGATCGACATCGGGTGCCGGATACACCACGGTAGCGGATGCGTGCCGTGAGACCATGCCCGGACTTTTTGCTACGCTATCCGATGCGATGACCCGGTAGCCCGCACGCGATAGTGATCGGATGATACATACCGCGCTACTCAATCCAGCATCGGTCACCAGGATCGTTTCACCAGCCATCAGGTAAGGCTCCATGTTCCTTAAAATAGCAAACCAGCTCTTGGGCCTGTTGGGTCACGACCTCCACGGGTTGCGTGACATCGATGACAGCAAAGCAAGGGATGACCGCTTTCATCGCCATGTAATCACCTCGTCGACGCTCGAGCAGCTCCGGACTGCCTTCCCCTTTGCGTTCAAAAAGGACCTGACCCGGCGCATCGAGGAACAGGACCAACTGCGGCCGAGGGTAAAGTTTTTTTAACATCCGTCCGTGCAGGCGATGTACGAGACCGTGCGGTCGGGTGATGTCATAGGCGTAATAATCGATAAAAAAATGGCGGTCATAGATCATAACCCGTCCGCGTGCGAGATGCCACCAGGCGATGACCTGCCGGTACCATTCTTCGCTGATGAGTACGCTGATGTGAACGACATTGCGAAGGGCCTTGATCAGTCGCGCGCGTGCTGTATGTGGCTGGTCCGGAACTCGTTCAGGATCAGGTGGTCCTGCGGTATCAGGTGGGCTGCCAGTGCGCTGTTTGATCGCATGAAATAAACGCGTGCTCGGCAATACACGGTTGCTGGAGCTGATGCTGACGCCCATATAAAGATAGCGACAAGGGAAGGGTAAGGCATCCAGCAAATGCTGGGTTACCGTGGTCTTCCCTGAACCGTCTCCTCCGATAAGTGTAACCGTAAATGAAATATGGACCGTCCTGGATTAAATCGTTTGTGTGATGGCGTGGAGCAAGTCTTTTGCCGTGACCGGATAGGGATGGCGAACCAGAAAGCAGGGTATTTTGCCCAAGGCCTGCTCGAGGGCCGGTCGTAACGCTTCTGTCAAAGCATCCAGCCAGGCATTGCGTGTACCGGGAACGTGATATCGATATTCGGCATATCGATTCAGGATCGGACGAAATTCCGCCAGTTGAATTTCCAGCAGACGCGCGACGGCCTCGTCCTTCGTGACCGATGCCAGTTCGATGCTTCGCGAGCTACAGGGTGTGGAGAGGAGCAGGGTGTCGAGACGACCCCGGCTGGGTGAGCCGTCAAAAAGCGCATCAAAGGGCAGGGTCATCCGTGCACGTTTACTCAGTTTTTCTCCAAATCTCGGGTGGATCGTACGCACGGCCGCTGCCAGACGCTTGAAGCCCTTTGCTTTTTGAAGATCCGCTGCAGGAATACGTTTTACGAAAACCGGAAATTCTTTCAGGTACTTCAACTGAACTTCCATGGGCAGGTTCAAGCCCTGCAACTGCCCGCCGGTGGTCAGCCAGATACATTCATCCCCGATCACTTTGGCCCCTGCGGCAGCCGCCGCCATGAGGAGACCCGTTTTCCCGCTGTGGGCGAAACCCGCGTAGAGGATATTCGTGCTCTTCAAGCGGAATGCCGAAGCGTGGATCGGTAACACGCCCGCCGAGGGCAACAGCACGTTGATCCAGGGAAGAAGGTCGTCCGGTTGAACGCCCTTATACACGTCCAGGTCGCAGCCGGGAGCAAACTGGGCAAAGTCAACGCTCAGGCGGCCCATCCATCGGCCATCTTCAAGAAAGACACCGGTAGCAGCTGGGAAATGGGTGGATGATCCGGGAGCCTTTGTCTGATTAAGTCGGCAAAGGGCGTGCGCTGGAGTCTCAATCGGTTGCAGGTTCCATGCACGCTGGATCGCAGCAGATAACTCAGACGTGCCTACTTCGAGAGCGTGCCCCTCGGACAGCGCCAGGCGGCGTTCATTTATCAGGTCTTTGCTCATGCAAGGCGCTTACCGCTCCGAAATGGAGGAACGTAAGCCAAGGTTGGCGTCCTGCAAAGCCCATCCTGTAAAAATTGTCTGTTTATCCGTGCATGGGGGCTTGCGCTTCGACAATTTACCAAACATGACCATTATGACGGGAGTGACAAAGCCTTGGCTTGGCTTGGCATTTGCTTTACATTTCAGCCGCGCAGTAATCGGTAAATATCAGATGCAATCTCTATGACAGCAAAGACTTATGGCAAACTGGAAATCCATCCTCGTTGCATGAGGATCTTGGATCGCGCCCGAACAGGCGGCGTTCTCGGGCGTTTATTAAGTGCTGCGTCGGGAACGTTACCCAAAACCTTACTCGTTACCAGCCCTGGACGCGCCGATGGGAAGACGACCGCCTCCCTCGCCTTGGCACGAGCGGTGGTCGAAGCGGGCCGTACGGTTCTATGGATCGATGCCCACGCGAGCGCGCCTGCGGGGTCAGAATTTTTCGATGAAACAGCCGCTCCGGGTCTGGTCGAGTGGTTGAATGGCAGCTGTAAACTCAGCGAGCTGCCCGAGTTGGAAGCACCCACCGGTTTGACCGTCTGTTTGCAATCCGTGGCAACCAGCCCCTCCGTCCTTCACCAGGCGCCATGGCAGGAACGTCTGGCGGCTGCTGCGCAACGGTTCGATGTCGTGGTCGTCGACGGGGGGGATCTCTCGTCGGACTCGATCCCGGTTATGTTGGCTCCTTTGGTCGACGGCGTGATACTGGTCGCCCGCTGCCGACGCACCCAGACCAATGCTTTGTCCGATGCGCAAAACCGCCTGAACAACGTGAAGGCCAAGGTCCTCGGAGTGATGCTGAACCGGCGCACACGAACCTTACCACCCTGGATGTCCGATGAAGCATAAGTTGAGTCTCCTCGCAATGAGCCTGCTCGCGATCGGCCTCTGCGGATGTGCAACCAATCATCCACGACCGAGCACCGCATCGGCCAAACCGCTGGCGTTCTATGGGGGTGGAGCGGGGGAGCCGGGCGGCCCCGTTTTCTCCGGCTACCACCTGCAAAGCGACGATGCGTTGGAGATTCAATACTACTTTGAGCGCTCTGCCACGCAGTCGTTTCAGTTTGCCCCGGATCAAATGGTCGAAGTTAAATTTATCGACACCCCGCAGCTCAACGAGCTGCAGCCCGTTCGCCCGGATGGCAATATCTCCCTGCCGTACCTCGGAGATATATTTGTTGCCGGCATGACCCCGGCAGAACTCACCGGCTTGTTGAAAGAAAGATACGCGTCGATTCTGAAATCCACTGAACTCTATGTCGTCGTGCGTGAATATCGGGATTCGGAAGACCGGCTGATGCAGGAACTGCAATCCGGTCAGGGAGCCCGACGCCTGCTTAAAGTGCGTCCGGATGGGGGCATTAATTTTTCCCGCATCGGTGATCTGATGGTGCGGGGTCGAACCCTGCCAGACCTCGCGGGTGAGTTAAACCAGCGGTACAGCCAGATACATCCCAACCTCCGCTGCAATCTCCTCCTGAGTGAACATGCGGATGATTACATCTACGTAATGGGCCAGGTCGAAAAACCCGGTGCCTATCGTCTCGAGCGACCCATCAATGTGCTGAAAGCTCTGAGTCTGGCCGGCGGGCATCCCTTTGCGGCCAAGCTCTCGGAGGTGGTCGTGATGCGCATGGAAAACGGCGCGATGCAGATGCGGGTCATCAACCTCGAAGAAACCCTTCGCATGGGAAAAAGCGCACGCTTCTTGATGCTTCAGCCGGATGATCTCGTCTATGTTCCGCCCAGCCGTTTGGCGGAATCCGCCGAGCTCGCCCGGGAAATATCCGATATCCTGTTCTTCCGCGGCTGGGGTTTCAGTTTTTCCTACGATCTGAACAAGGACGATACCCGCACCAGTACTCAGAGAATCAACACCCAGGAAATTACGCTTCCACAGCCATGAACACCGCACCTGACTGGAAAAAAGAGTTCCTCGCGCTGCTCTACATGTCGCGTTGGCCGATCATCGTGGCCACGCTGCTCGTGTTCTTCGCTGCGCTTGCCGTCGCGCTTGTGTACCCGCCGGTTTTCCGCGCTTCGGCTTCTATCCTGATGAAACCACCCACGGGTCTGGAGGCCGCGCGGCGAGCAGAAAAAATTTCGCATGAAGATCTCGCATCGGAACTCGAAGTCCTGACCTCGCGTGAATTGATTGGACATACCGTGAGTCGGCTGGAAGCGGAGGGTTTTGAGCTGGATAAAGGCCCCCAGGGCGAGGGGCTTACCACTCGCATCCAAGCCTTTCTCTATGCACGCCTGCACGGTTTACCCAGCAGGGACAATCGCCATCAGCAACTTACCAGCTGGCTGCAGGATCGACTGGAGGCACAGATTTTGCCCAGCACCCATGTGTTGAGGATTCGATGCTCGGCAGGCAATCCCGATGATGCGGAACGAATCCTCACGACGCACCTGACGGCCTACAAACCCTATCGCATGGAAATCGGCGCCCTGAATGATGAAACCGCGTTGATCTCCAAGTTGGTCGACCAGCGCTCGCAGAACATCCGCGAGCTGGAACAGCGACGCTTGAAACTTGCTGAGAGCAGCCGCTCCATTCAACCCGAAAAAGAACTCGAGGCAATTGTCACGCTGCGATTTGATTTGTTCGACCGCTATTCGCGCCTGCGGGATGAATCCCTGGCAACCGGGCTGAAAACCAATGCCCATCTCGATGAGCGCATGGATGAATTGCTACAACAGATGGCCTCATTGGACGAACGCAGCGAAGAGCTCCAGCAGGTAATCATCGATCAACAGCAGATTGCGTCTGAACTCAAGGTCGCCCTCAGCGAACACGAAAAATTCAAAACCTGGGAGGACGAGACAGGGGTTCGTTCAGCCTTTGCCATAGCCGATCAACAAACCGGGATTTCTATTATCAACCCACCCCAACATTCTGCCCGGATCATTTTCCCCAAGACCAAACTGCTCGTGGCTTTTGGCCTGATTGCTGGCCTCGTCGCCGGCTGTGCCTGGGGATTCCTACTCGCCTTTCTCGATCAGCGCATACATCGTCCGGAAGATGTCGCTAGAAGCACCGGCCTTCCGGTGCTCCTGGAAATCCCTTCCGGCTCTGTGAAAGGGCGCTAAGTGAAGTTGGGTCGCGCTTTTGCCAGTCGACTGCTCGCGGCAACCGGCTATCCGGCGCGCAATCATCGACGCCATTACCCCCGATCAGCTTCCATCTGCATGTATCATGCCGTGCAACCATCGACCTTGCCGCTGCCTAACTGGTGCTTCGTAACCGAGTCCGCTTTCCGTGAGCAGATGCACTACCTGAAGGAGCACTTCCTCGTGGTTCCGCTTGCCAGCCTGGCGGAACACCTGGCCGAAGCCGAAAGCGACCGCCCATTGGCTGCCATTACCTTCGACGACGGATACCGAAACAACTACACCTGTGCGTATCCGATCCTGCGTGAGTTCAACCTGCCGGCCACCATTTTCCTCGCCACCGACTTTATCGATTCCGATCGGGCCATGTGGGACGCATCGTTATTCCTGGCCCTCGTCGAGACGACAGCCCAGGAGTTGGTCTTTCGTGGGACGCGCCTCAATCTTTCGTCAATCCCACACAAAGCCCACGCCTTTTCCCACATACGCACGCGCTTAAAGGAACGTCCGCTCGCGGAGTTATCCGCGGAGCTCCATAAAATGCGCAAAGACCTTGGCTTCTCGGCGGAGGGGTCCCTGGCATTGGATAACGCCTTTCGTATGTTACAAACGTCGGACGTTCGGGAGATGGCGGAGAGCGAATTGATTTCCTTCGGTGGCCACACCGCCGGACATTGCATTCTCCGTCGGGAATCTCCCGAGGAACAGACCCGCCAGATTCTCGCGTCACTGGAAGCAACTGAGCGTATGACCGGAACACCCTGCACCCTGTTCGCGTATCCGAATGGAAGTCTGAACGACTACGATGCGGTAGCGATGAATGTCTTGCGTGATGCCGGAGTAACCGTGGCGGTCAACACGGAAGAGGGCCCGTGTACCGAGCAGACGCCCTTGCTCGAGCTGCAGCGCTATGGGATTGGCCAGGGCCTGGATCAAGCGGGCTTTTCGCTCAAGGTTCACCATGTCATGCACCGACTCCGGCGAGGTGCCCGATGATGCAGGGAGTGTCCTTACCTCAGCAAGTGTCCTATCACGGCGCTCGCCTTGCCATTGGCCTGGCTATCCTGGCGCCTACGATCGCACTCTTATGCAGTCCCTGGCCCTATCTGGCCGTCATGCCGGGCCTGCTTGCAATGGGCGCAGTGGTATTTGCGGTGCGCCCTCAATGGATGTTTGCTGCGATCCTGCTCTTAATTCCCTTTGGGGCTTTTCGGGGACCCCTGCAGAAAATATTGGCCTTCGGCCTCCTGTTGCTGGTGGTTTTACAGGCGGTGCGTGATCGCACATTCCCCTCGGAATGGAAAAGCCACCTCTGGCCGCTTCTGCTCGCGTTCCTTTGCGTGAACATTCTTTCCGCCGTTCTCTCTCCCTACCGCGCGAACTCCATCGACAACATCATCTTACTCGCAACCGCTTTGTTGTTCTTCGCACTCGGCCTGCGTTATCTTGCCCACAAAGATATTTTTCACCATTTGCCGGCGATCATTGGCATCAGTGTAAGCCTCAGCGCCTTGCTTGCGGTGATGGGGTTCCTGTTTGATATACGCATGTTCCTGGACGACTCAGAAGTGTTCAAGCGTGGCCTGGGCGGTTCCGGTTCCGCTCCAAGCCTGGCTGGCCTGGTGATTTTCGGCATGCCCTTTCTCCTCCATGGCCTCGTCTCTGCCAAAACCGCGCCAGTCCGAGTCGGTTGGTTCATCATGATGCTCATGAGTCTCGGTGGCCTGGTCACTACCTACTCGCGTGGGGGCGCCCTGGTGTGCGGCGGATGGCTGCTCTACACCATCGGCAAAAGCCTGCTGCGTTGTCCGCCCCGTCGACTCGGACTCGTGCTTTCCGGGGGTGCGGTTCTTCTGGTTGGCGTGGTTTGTGTGATCCCGCCGTCCTACTGGGAGCGTCAAGTGAGCCTGGCGAATCCGGAAGATCGCTCGCTGAGTCGACGTACAACCTACTTGAAGATCGGCGCGGAGGCCGTGGCCGAGCGCCCCATCCTGGGCCATGGGCCGGGGGCTTTCCGAAAGATCTATGGCGCGTCAACCTGGTCCCTCCATTTCAAGGGCACCAAGCAACATACCCTCGAACGTTATGC
>JBLIND010000258.1:0-9549 GCA_047639095.1 Candidatus Omnitrophota bacterium
TTCGATACGGGGATCGACTCCGAAGACGGCATGCTCTATCTGATCGATACGGGAGGGAATGTATTGGATGCCGCGCGCGTGGAGCCCCGCGCGGGTCGCTTGTACAGTCAGGCCTTTCCCGCGGGCAGTGGCGAATGGTATGCGTCCACCAATCACACGCGCAATGCGGTTAACCTGCCGCAACGGCAAGCCGACATCGTGATCAATGAGGTGATGTTCGACCTGCCTTCGGGGCAGTCCTACGGTGAATTCATTGAGCTGTACAATCGCGGAACCGAAACAGTTGATCTGTCCGGATGGGCCTTCACGGATGGGATCTCGTACGACGTTCCGCTGGGGACCTCGCTGGCTTCGGGTGCGTACCTGGTGCTGGCGTCCGATGCGGCCTGGATGCAATCCACCTACGGGCTTCAAGTTGCGGGTACCTTCTCGGGCGAGCTCGCGAATAAAGGAGAGATCCTGCGGCTGGTCGACGAGGCGGGCAACCTCGTGGACGAGGTGAATTACCGGGTGGGCGGCAACTGGCCGGATGCCACGGATGGCGATGGCAGCAGCATGGAGCTGGCGCATCCTGACATGGACAACGCCGTGGCGTCGGCCTGGCGTAACAGTGATGAGAGTGGGAAGGCCGGCTGGCAGAGCATCAGTTATTTTGATCGGTACGAGGAGCTATTAACGGCGGGGAGCGCCACGGATTACAAAGAACTGCACCTTCATCTCGTGGGCGATGCGCATGTCGTGTTGCGCAATATCGAACTGCGCAAAGATGGTACGGGTCCCAACCTGGTCGCGAATGGTACCCAGATGACCACTACAGGCAGCAGCGCAACCGGGTGGCTCGCACAGGGAACGCACCACGCCAGTTATACCGACAACGGTGAGCTACACCTCATCAGCGATGGGCATGGTGACAACCGCGCCAATCGCGCCGAAATCGATATGCCATCGCTGGTGGACAACGATGACTGCACCCTGACCTTTGACGCGCGTTGGGTCAGCGGCAAGCCCCGGCTGATCGTTCAGACCTGGGATCACAGTTTCGGCTTTCCCTTTCTGCTCGCGGTGCCCGACGACCTCGGCACGCCGGGTGCCCCGAATTCGTCCTTACTCGCGGATGCCGCCCCGGAGGTTCAGGCCTTGCGTCACGACCCGGCCGTTCCCGACAGCACCCAACCCGTGCGGGTGACCGCCCGGGTGTCATCAGCGGATGCCTTGAGCGTCGTCGAGGTGGTGCATCGCCCGGATAACATCAATGGCGATGCCGCCTGGGTAGCGACGACCATGGTCGACGATGGGGTGAGCGGGGGCGATGAGGTCGCGGGGGATGGCGTATACACCGCGACCTTGAACCAGTATCAGACGAACAATCGCATCGTGCAATTCTACGTGCGGGCGGTAGCGAACGGCCTGGAGACCTTCCAGCCGAAACAGGGTGCGGCGCGTCCGGCCATGTGGGTGGTGGACAACGATGCCATCAACACGGACTTGCGCACGTCGCGCTATATCATTTCCGCCTACGATCTGGATGCGATCGGAAATGCCGGCCAAGGGGCGAAGTATAACTATAAATTTCCGCGCCTCTCGAACCACTACTTCAATATGACCCATGTCTCCAACGAACGGGAGATCTACTACGGTTGCGAGATCCGGAAGAGCGGCAGTCCCTGGACCCGCGATGGCGGCAACGGCTTGAGCCGGGCCAAGTGGAAGACGCCGACGGATCAGCCGTTTCGCAACCGGTTTAAATTCAGTATCGACAACGATGCGGTCGGCGGAAATCGGCACAAGAACCGGATCATCCGCCACTGGATGTACCTGCTCGGCCATCCGCAGAACGAAGCGGAGTTCCTGCGGGTGATCATCAATAGCGGCAACCCGGAGCTCCGGGAAGAAGTGGAGCCCGTCGCCACCGATTTTATCAAACGCAATTTCGAGGATGGGACGCGCGGCGAGTTGTATCGGATCGATGACCAGTGGTGGTTCACGGATGCCTGGGGTCGAACGCCGGCGGATGCCAACTGGGTGTACAAGAACACCGACGAAGCGGTTCGGTATCATACCGAGTGGATCAAGCGGTCGCGCGAGGCGGATTACGACTACAGCTCTCTGCTCAATTTCATCAAGACCATCGATGCGAATGCGTTCACCCAGGAGCAGATGGATCGGCTCATGGATGTTCAGCTGGTCATGGCCAATGCGGCCGTGCGTGGGTATGTGGGCGACTGGGATACGTTTACGGTGCGGCGGGGTAAGAACGGCTACTTTTACCGCAAGCCGGACGGGCGTTTCATGTTGCTGCACTGGGACAGCGACCTCGCCTTCAGCAATCCGGGCGATGATTTTTTTCGGAATAGCGGTGGCGTGCAGAACTATTTCAGCCCGACCTATAACCGACGTTGGTTTATTTATTACCTGTCCGAGATGATCCATCACCTGACCGAAAACTCGCCGCGCATTGAAGGGTGGTTTCAGGCCGAGGAGGATGCCTCGAGCGACTACACGATGGACGCCCCTTTTTATCGCAACTGGTTCGCGAATCGTAAAGCGAACGCCACGAGCCAGTTGCTGGGGTCGGAAAATGCGGTCTTTGCCATGATCAGCGGCAACGGGGTTTCGCTGGACACCACCGATGCCGTGGTTGATCTCGAAGGCGCTTCGCCGTCACGCATCCATACGATCCGGGCGGTGGGGCATCCCGAAGCGACCTTCACCTGGACCACCCTCATTCGCTGGACGCTGAGTGGGGTGGAGGTGCGGAACGGTGCCAACGTGCTGACGATTGAAGGGCTCGATCACAATGGCGATGTGCTGGACAGCCTGGTGTTTACCGTGAATAAGTCAGGCAATGCGCCGCCGATTCCCCGCCTCGCGGCCGATCCCGGCTCCTGGAATGTGGCCCTCGATCAGATTTTTGATCTGGATGCTTCGGGCAGCGTGGATCCCGAAGGCAGTCCGCTGAGTTTTGCCTGGTCGGTTACGCCCACAAATGGCGTTACCCTCTCGGCGGATGGCAGCCAGGCCGAGGCGATGTTTTCGCGTCCGGGCTGGTACACCTTTACGGTCGCAGTGACGGATGACCAGGCACAAGCGATCAGCCTGAGTCAGGAAGCATCGGTCTATCTCCACAACGACCATCATGGTTTTGGTTCTGCCGGGGTTGCCGCCCCGCTGGAGCGGGTCAATGTGGCGGTGCGGGATAATTATGCGCCTTCGACCTGGCTTTCGCAGGAAGAGGTGCCCGGCACGCTGCTGGTGCAGGTGCTGGATGATGTCAGCAAGCCGATTCATCCGACCGCCGCCACCCATCCCATCATCTGGCGCGATCTTCCCGGGGGCGCCGACTGGTCGCTGCAGACCGAGTTGTATCTCGACACCAACCCGCTCGGAAATTTCATGAGTGGCCTCATCCTGGATATGGATGTCTCCGGTCTTCCCCGCCGCTATGTTTTTGGCCTCGAAGACGGGTTGATCCTGTCCGCGAAGGTGAGTTCGGGAAGCAGTTTTATCTCGGTGGGCAGTGAAACGGCCACCTACAACGAAGCGACGATTCGCATCCGGCGCGCCGGCGATGCCCTGCGCTTCGAGCGACGGGACCAAGGGCAGTGGCTGTTGATCGCCACCACGAATTTGCCGGCCGGGACCACGGCAGTGAAAGGCGGGATCTTCGCGTCCACCGATGCCGCACAATCCGTGCGGACGGGCTTTGATTACCTGATGCTCGTCGACAGTTCCGCGAGCCTGCTGGTGCGCGACAGCCTCCGCATCAGCGAGATCATGTATCATCCCGCCAACCCCCTCGCGCCGGAGTATATCGAGTTGATGAATATCGGGTCCGTGACGATCGGTCTCGAGGGCGTGCAGTTCGAAGATGGAAACCCCTTTGCGGCGTACGTCTTTGGCAGCTACCTGCTCGATCCGGGCGCGCGGGTGTTGCTCGTCAGCGACCTCACCGCCTTTGAATCCCTCTACGGGACCGGACTGCCGGTTGCCGGCGTGTGGGCCGATGGGCGGCTGAGCGATGGCGGTGAGCGGGTTCATCTGTTGGATGCCGATGGGAACACCATCCAGGATTTCACCTATGGCGATGCCAAGGGCTGGCCGGAGGAACCCGATGGGGCGGGGGTGGCTCTGCAGATCATCGATCCAGCAGGCGATGCCAGCGATCCCACTAACTGGCGGAGCGGCGGGGAGCTCGGGGGTACACCGGGCTCGCAGGGCAGCGGCATTGCCCGTCGGATCGTGATCAACGAAGTGCTCACTCATCCCGCGGGTAACGCGGTGGATGCAATTGAGCTCTATAACACCACCACCAACGTCCTGGATCTCTCCGGCTGGGGTTTGTCGGACAGTCCCGTCAACTTGCTTAAATATCTGCTGCCCACGAACAGCCTCCTTCCGGCTGGCGGATACCTGGTCATCGATGAAAGCCAGTTTAACCCGACGCCCACGACTCCGACGACCAACCACTTCGGATTGAATGCTCATCACGGGGATGAAGTCTGGCTCACGGAGACCGATGGCAATGGCGTCGAGCTACGCCTGGAGGATGATGTGTCTTTTGCGGCCGCGGTCAGTGGCGAGTCCTTTGGACGCTGGCCCAACGGCCTGGGTGAGCTGGTGCCGATGCGATCGGTTTCCCTTGCGGCTGCGAATACGGGGCCGCGCGTCGGTCCGCTGGTGATTTCCGAATTCATGTATCAGGATCCGCTCGATGTCGCCGAGCTCGAGTACATCGAAATTGGAAATCTGAGCAGCGAAGACGTCGATCTCGGCGGCTGGCGTTTGCGCGGCGGGGTCGATGTGGATTTCCCCACCGGCCATGTGGTCCGCGCCTTTGATGCGCTGCTCGTGCTGCCCTTTGATCCGTCAGATACGAATGCGATGGCGGCCTTCGTTTTGGCCTACGGACTCGATACGAATACCGTTTCCTATACCGGTACGTTTGCCAGTGATCGTTTATCCAACGAGGGCGACGAGCTGCGGCTCATGCGCCCGCAGGCCTCGCCGGTCGACGAGCCGGGATTTACGCCTTACTCGGTTGAGGACACCGTGGTCTATGGCGTGGAGGCGCCCTGGCCCGTGAGTCCGGCTGGGGGCGGTTTAAGTCTGCATCGCCTGGGTCGGGATCTGTTTGGTTCCTTTGCGCTGAGCTGGCAGGCGGCGACGCCTTCGCCCGGCAGTGGACCGTTTCTGCCTGCCCACGTGGATGCCTGGCTGTACACCCATTTCCCCCTGGAGAGCGGGGCGATTTCGTTGAGCGACGACGTCGATAGCGATGACCATGTGCATCTGCTGGAATACGCGCTCGGCCTGAGCCCCTTGATTCCCGATGATCATCCGCTCGAAGGCGAGATCCTGCAGCAACCGCTCCGCCTGCGGGTGCAGTATCCCCGCGACACCCTTGTCGGAGGCCTTCGGTATCGTCTGGAAGTGTGTGACACCCTCTCGGCTCCGCTTTGGTCAACCAATGGCGTAAGCGATGTCCTCATCGACACGCAGGCTGGGGTGGAAGTGCACGAAGGCCTGGTACCCGCGAACGCGTACGAACACCGCTTCCTGCGCCTGGCGATCGAAAAGCTCGATCCCTAGGGCTGGGAGCAGGGGCCTCCTGCCCGGCCCGTGTCCCCGGTAGCGTCGCGTGAAGGCGGTGCGCTGTTTTCTCGAACCCCAACTCGCTTCCTTCGCTGGAGGGAATACATCGCTCGTCGAGCTCGACCCGCTGGGAAGCGGGTCACCCCAACACGGCGCAGGAACGCCATGCTCCGCTTGCGGCGTCTAAATCTTACGACCCGGTTTCACGCTTTATTAAGCCGCGCAAATGCATTACGGTTCGCTCCGATATTTTAAGAACTACCTGCATCATTCTCACCCCACTGACACCACACGAGGTACGCCCATGAAACCATTTCTTCTTAGTATCGCCACCATGTTGCTGCTGACCCTGATCGCTGGTTGCGGTAAGGCACCACAGCCTGCCGGCGGTGGCGAAGCGGTCGCCAAGCCGGTCGTTGCCTTGATCATGAAGTCGCTCGCGAATGATTTTTTCGGCACCATGGCCGAGGGCGCAAAAAGGTATCAGGCGGAACACGCGGATGACTTCGACCTGATCGTCAACGGCATCAAAAACGAAACTGACCTCACCGAACAGGTCAACCTCGTCGAGCAGATGGTGGCCCGCGGCGTACAGGCCATTGTAATTGCTCCGGCGGACTCCAAGGCGCTGGTTCCTGTGCTCAAACGCGCGCAGGAGGCGGGCATCACCGTGGTGAATATCGACAACCAGCTCGACAAAGCGGTGTTGGCACAGGCGGGCTTGAAGGTGTCCTTCGTCGGGCCCGACAACCGCGCGGGTGCAAAGAAGGTGGGCGAGGCGTTGGCGGCCCAGCTGACAAGCGGCGACAAGGTAGCGATCATCGAAGGCGTGACTACCGCATTTAACGGGCAACAGCGTCGTAAGGGTTTTGAGGATGCGATGGAGGCCGCGGGCATGAACATCGTCACCACCCAGAGCGGCCAATGGGAAATGGACAAGGCCAACAACGTCGCGGCGGCCATGCTCAGCGAGCATGCGGACCTGAAGGCGATTCTCTGCGCGAACGACAGCATGGCTCTCGGTGCGGTGGCGGCCGTTTCAGCCGCAGGTAAAAATGGCGAGGTGAAAGTGGTCGGCTTCGACAACATTGCGGCAATCAAGCCCATGCTTGCCGACGGGCGGGTGACCGCTACCGCGGATCAGCACGGAGACCAACTCGCGGTGTTCGGTATCGAGGCGGCATTGGCCATCCTGAGCGGCGAGGCGACGCCCGAAGACAAAACCACTGCGGTTGACCTGGTGACTCCCTGAACGGCACTCCGGCATGAATCGCTTGCACGGATGGACTGAATACCTGGTCCTCGCCCTGATCTGGGTGGGGTTAATTCTGCTCTTCGGGGCGCTCAGCGACAACTTCCTCACCACACGAACCTTCACCACTCTCGCCGGGCGCGTTCCCACCTTGACCGTCATTGCCGCAGGCATGACCCTGGTCCTCATCGTTGCCGGCATCGATTTATCGGTTGGCTCGGTACTCGGACTTTCCGGGGCTACGCTCGGGCTGGCGCTTACCGATTGGGGGTGGCCCCTCGGTGCAGCCGCGCTGTTGTGCGTCGCGGTGGGTACGCTGGCGGGATTGGTCAACGGAACGCTCAGCGTGCGCCTGGGCATTCCCTCGTTTATTGTGACCCTGGGTATGCTCGAAGCCGCGCGTGGCGGGGCCTACCTGGTAACGAATTCACAAACCAAGTACATCGGCGCGGCGGTGGAACCGCTGGCGCGCCCCCTCCCCGGCATCGGGTTGCCGCTGTCTTTTCTCATAGCCATTCTGGTGGTGGTGATCATGCACGTGGTGCTGACCAAAACCGTATTCGGGCGGTACCTCCTGGCCATCGGCTGCAACGAACGGGCCCTGCAATATTCCGGGGTGAATCCCCGCCCGTACAAGGTGGCGGTGTTTGTCATCTCGGGATTCCTGGTTGGCCTGGGGGCTCTGTTTCACACCGCGCGTCTGGGTTCGTCGGATCCCAACGCCGGAGTTGGAATGGAGCTCGCAGCCATCGCCGCAGTGGTCATCGGCGGCACCAGCCTCATGGGCGGACGCGGTTCGGTGATCAACAGTTTTTTAGGTGTATTGATTATTGCCACCCTCGAAGCCGGCCTCGCACAGATCGGCGCCACGGAACCAACCAAGCGAGTCATCACCGGAGTCGTCATCGTGGTGGCAGTTGCGGTAGACGCCTTGCGGAAAAGGTCACGGGTGGCACGAAGGCAACCGTCATGATGAAATTTGGTCTTTCTGTACTCGACGCTACCCTCGTGTCTCAGGCGCGCCTTCGAGGTGGACGTTTTGAATGTAAATATCGTAAACCGATCACCCGGGTGAAATCGGTCACCCCACCCCTGGAGAAACCATGAAACGAATTTTTACGCTACTTATGCTCGTCTCGACGCTTCACGCGGCCGAACCCACCACCCTCATCTTCGACACCGACATCGGGAACGACGTGGATGATGTGCTGGCACTGGGTATGATCCATACCCTGCAGTCGCGGGGGCAATGCGAACTACTTGCGGTTACCGTAACCAAGGACCATCCGCTTGCCGGGGCCTTTACCGATGCGGTGAACACGTTTTACGGCAAGCCCGACATGCTCATTGGCACCGTGCGCGATGGCGCGGCAAAGGAGAAAGGGAAATTCAACGGCCTCGCAGAAAAGAAACATGCGGATGGCAGCCTGGTGTACCCGCACGACCTGATGAGCGGGGCCGACGCTCCCGAGGCGACCGGCCTGTTGCGCAAGATTTTGGCCGGGCGTGCAGACCAGTCGGTGTCCCTGGTGCAGGTTGGTTTTTTCACCAACTTTCGGCGTTTGCTGGAATCCCCGCCGGACGACCTTTCGCCGCTCAGCGGAAAAGAGTTGATCCAGCAGAAGGTCAAGATGCTTTCGATCATGGCCGGTTCCTACCAGACCATCGGCGACAACAATCACTACATCGAGTACAACGTGAAAATGGATATCCCCTCGGCCAAGGTGCTCGCGAAAGATTGGCCCACGCCCATCATCTGGAGTGGATTTGAAATCGGAATCGCCGCGACCTATCCGCACCAGAGCATCGAGCGGGATTACGCGTACGTCGAACACCACCCTTTGAAAGAAGCGTATTACCTCTTCAATCCGCCGCCGCACGACCGGCCGACCTGGGATCTGACCAGCGTGATTGCCGCGGTGTGGCCGGATCGGGATTACTTTTCGCTTTCGGCTCACGGCGAGGTGACGGTGGAAGACGATGGCTTTACCCGCTTCACCCCGGGCGGACATAAGCGACACCGCTTTTTGATCCTCGATCCGCTACGCAATGCCCGGCTGCGCGAAGCCTTGGTGCAATTGTCCAGTCAGCCCCCGGTGAAATAGCGGGCATGACCTGATGGCGTAGGGGGAACGCCATGCTCCGCTTGTGGCGCATATGCCGCTCTCTTGAACCACCCCAAGGCAATCTGTCAATCATCCAATCGGGTCCGTGCCTGGCCTGCCCCTGTTCTCATTATCATGCGGAGAACGAACCTGCGGGTACGGACCAAGCGGCTTGCAGATCAACCGGAGAGCAACGTTTACGGTGCAGGTATGTGCCAGACGATGCGCTAGTCTGCACGGAATTTCAGGGCCCGTTCGGAATACGAAGACTTTTGCTTCGCTCGTTCCGCTTCATCCATTTCCGGGTAGCTGACCAGGAAGTTATTCGCATCGATCAGGTTGATGATATAATGGGTCGTGCCTTTGGGTAACCGCGCGGAGACGTTCATACCGGGGATCACGGTCGCGGGAGCACGGAACCACTCTTCGTCTCGGTGCCCACCGTTCAAGGTGTAAATCAGGTCGGCATGAACGACCTCGGCCCCGTTCTCCCGGTAGGTAAACGTAACCGTATCCCCCGCTTGCTGACTCGAAAGCACCGTCGGTGCGTGTACTCGCAACGGCAATCGTGGGCAATGCGGATTGTAACTCGGATAGCTG
>JBLIND010000259.1:0-9491 GCA_047639095.1 Candidatus Omnitrophota bacterium
CACGTTCAAACTGTTTGCGGCGAAAATCCTTTGGGACAATGTACGGTCGGGTCACCGTGAGTGGCTCCTTGTTGGACAGGAGGCCGGTGAGGGTGAAATCGGTATTCGGTGTCGGCACTTCGGTCGACGCGATCTGACGGGTTTTGCGATCCTGGTCGAAGAAGTGGATGCGAATGCGAATATCGTTTCCGGAGAGTTGCTTGACCCGTTCCGTGAGCCCGACCTCGATATTTAAAATCCGCATGTCGTCGTAATTCTCGCCGCTGCCCAGACGCTTGATCTCGGCGGTTTCGATCTCCAGTAGTGGCCCGCCAAGCACTGCTGGTTGCGGAGCGGATGCAACGTCCATCTTCTTCGAGGTCACAACCAGCTCGGATAATTTCTGCAGGCGATTTACTTCGCCATCGGCAATCTCCTGCCAGGTTGTGTTGACGCCGCGGTCTGACAAGGTCCGCCATTGCTTGATCGCGTCCGAATACATTTTTCGTTTTTCGAATAAGCGGGCCCGCTCGGCATAGGAAGGCAGGAAGTGCTCATCGATTCGCTGGATCTGCTCAAGGTAGGTGTCGGCCCGCTCAAAATTACCCAGGTTGGCTTGCTTGATCGCACTGTCCAGGAGGTTTTCCTCCAGCGAAACCCGCGGCTTCTGCTCGACCACCGCCGGGGTTTGATCGATTTCAGGAGCGGGCGGCGTCTCAACGGCTGCGGGGTTCACGGTCGTACTCGGACGCGGCTTCATCGAGGGATCCCGCAGATTCGCCGGCAGGATCGAAGGCTCGTTTTTATCGATCACAACCTGAGCGGGCTTCGGCATTGCAGCAACCGCAGGCGTCGCGGTCGGCGCAACCGGAACCGTGGGCGGGACAGGAACAACTTTGGGTTCCGGAACAGGGATCGGTTTGGGTGTTGGCACCGGAATCTTACGGGGCGCTGGGACCGGAATCGGCTTAGGCGCGGGAACGGCAGCAACCTTGGGTTCTGGAACGGGAATCGCCTTGGGTTCTGGAACGGGAATCGCCGTGGGTACCGGAGCGGGAATCGCCTTGGGTTCTGGAACGGGAATCGCCGTGGGTACCGGAGCGGGAATCGCCTTGGGTACCGGAGCGGGAATCGCCGTGGGTACCGGAGCGGGAATCGCCTTGGGTACCGGAACGGAAATCGCCTTGGGTTCTGGAACGGCGGTCGCCTTGGGTTCTGGAACGGGGATCGCCGTGGGTTCCGGAACGGGGATCGCCGTGGGTTCCGAACTCGTTGGCGCCGGCTCCGCGGGCGGGGCAGACACGCGCTTGAGTTTCGATGGATCGCCAACCGTTACACGATCGGGAGCCTGCGCGACTTCTACGGGTGGCGCCTCCCCGGTGGCCGCAACGGCGGTATCGATCCCGCCGATGCGCCAGAATATCAGCACCCAGCAGAGGAAAATCATCTGTGCCGCCATCACGCCCCAGACCGCGGCGGTGCTGCAATGTTCGAGGATACTTCGCGAACGTGAAACCAGGGTCTGCGGAGGAATGATCCGCATGAAACGGAATTCCGCATTGCCAATCCGAACCTGGTCCTTGTCGCTCAACTCGGCGATCATGGTCATATGTTCGTTCAGCTCGATCGATGGGCGATCGTCCAGATCACGGATGGTCACCTGGCCGTTCCTCGCCTCCGATATGATCACCCGACAGGGGGAATCCGCATCCAATAGAATATCCGAATCAGGGTCGGTCCCGAGCAGCACATTCTCCCGCGTAACCACGATCGATTCCTTGCGACCGTCCGGCTGATCCTCGTCTAAATGATATTCCAATCGATACATGGTTTCCTTTACAATCGTTCCCATTATCCCAGCCTTTGGCTTGACCGCAAGTACCTTCTTGGGCAGGATGCGCGCCCCATGAGCGAAAATACTCCAAAAAAATCCATGTCCGACATCGTAGCGCTCTGCAAACGTCTCGGCTTCGTTTTTCAAAGCAGCGAAATCTATGGTGGGCTGAATGGTCTATGGGATTATGGCCCACTTGGGGTTGAGCTCAAACGGAATGTAAAAGAAGCCTGGTGGCGGGACATGATTACGCATCATGACGATATGAACACCCTCCCCGGCGCACCGGAACCCTTTTCCATGGTCGGACTCGATTGCTCGACCATCATGCACCCCCAGGTCTGGCGCTGTTCAGGTCACTACGACCTGTTTGCAGACGAAATGGTCGACTGCCGCGAGACCAAAGCCCGCTTTCGCTACGACCAGCTGGTCGGCCGCTGGGTGACCCGCGGGGAAGAGAAGATTTTCGCCACGGCCCCCGAAGGGGATACCGCGCCCGATCTTATCGAGAAACAGGTGCTCAAACATTTTGGCCTGCGCGCGAAGCATGTGGACCAGCTGGAATGGAACAGCGAAGTCACGCCGCTGCCGGAAATCGAAGACCTGAGCCGGGTCCTCGCCCCGACGGCCAAGGAGCTCGGCACCCTGACCGAGCCGCGTGAGTTCAATCTCATGCTGGAAACGAACCTCGGCCCGGTGAAGAACGACAAGAGTCGTGCATTTCTGCGTCCGGAAACCGCGCAGGGCATCTTCGTGAATTTTAAAAACGTGATGGACTCGACCCGCAATCGTCTACCGCTGGGTATCGCGCAGATCGGCAAGAGCTATCGTAACGAAATCACGCCGAAGAATTTCATCTTCCGCACCCGCGAATTCGAGCAGATGGAAATGGAATTCTTCTGCCATCCGGATCAGTCGCATCAATGGTACACCTACTGGCGCGATCGCCGGCTCAAATGGTACCAGGACCTCGGGCTGTCCTCCGAAAACCTGCAGATGCGGGACCATGCAGAAGACGAGCTTTCGCACTACTCCACCGGCACCGCCGATGTGGAATACGCATTCCCCTTCCTCCAGGACGGTGACTTCGGCGAACTCGAAGGCGTCGCCCATCGCGGCAACTTCGATTTACGCAGCCACATGGAAGGCAAGTTGGACGAGAAGTCCAACCCCCTGGTGGTCCAGCTCGATGAGAATGGACGACCCAAGTACCGCGGCAGTGGCAAAGACCTCAGCTACCGTGACAACCTGTCCGGCGAAAAATATGTGCCACACGTCATCGAACCCGCAGCGGGTGCCGATCGCGCAACCCTCGCGTTCATCTGCGAAGCCTACACCGTCGACCAGGCCCCGGATGAGAAAGGCGAAATGCAGGAACGCACGGTGATGAAATTTCATCCCCGCCTCGCGCCGATCAAAGCTGCCGTCTTTCCGCTGGTGAAAAAAGACGGCATGCCCGAGGTCGCGAAAGAAATCTACCTCGACCTGAAAAAGCACTTCAACGTCTTCTACGACGAGAAGTCCGCCGTGGGTCGTCGCTATCGTCGCCAGGACGAAGCGGGCACACCCTACTGCATCACGGTGGATGGCCAGAGCCTGGAAGATCAGACGGTCACCGTCCGCGACCGCGATACGATGGTTCAGGAACGGGTGAAGATTGCCGACCTGCGCCAGATGATTGCCGACCGCCTCGAATAACGAGTAGGATTACTCGTCGCCATCAGCTTGTAACGACGATTTCGTTACAAGCTGTTGAACAGCAATTCCAGTCCAACTACACACACGAGTAAGACGCAGGAAACGATGACCGCGCTCCGGTTTACATGCCCTTCGGAATCCCCCAGACCAAACCTCGCGCCTTGACGATGCCAGAGGTAGAATCCCAACGGGACCGTGACGACACCAAATAGGATCAGCGCCCATCGGGGAGACCCATACTCGATCATCACGCTGGGGTCAGCCATGCCGTCTACGGGGAAACAGGAAATATAGATGCCGTTAACCATGCAGCAGAAGCCCGCGAAAAATCGAAATAGATAGAGGCCGGGTGAGCGAAGCCACTTCGCAACAAGCAGGACAAGCAGCGGGCCGACCACGCCGAAAACAGCCCCTGCCCAAACGACAATAAGCGGGTGCGGATTATGCTCAAGGTCTGTGCGCGAAAAGATGAACGGATGCAGCGCCACACGGGTAACCTCGCCTCCCGTGAGCCAGGCCCCGATCACATGGCCCATCTCATGAACCACTTGCATCATCAGCCAGGAGAAGAGCATGAAGGTGATGATCAGTGCGCTTTGACCCATGCTATCCAGTTGGAGCACCTTCTTCATGATTAACATGTTCGCCGAAATGGGGAGCCTCTTCTAGGGGATTTAGAGAATAAATGAATGGAGCTAGGCTAACTCGATATAGATAGGCCGCAGTAAGCTGCTCCAGATCAAGGCAGCAGCAAGCGGCCGCACTCGAGGTCAGCCAATCTCGGCGAAGGTGCGCTTGTAGATCTCTTTGGCGTATTTGCGTAAGGATGCGTATTGGGGATCGGCGGCGTCCGGGTCGGCCTCGGCGATGCGAAAGGCTTCATCCCTGGAATCGATCAGTAAGCGGGTGTCGGCGACGGGATCGCCGATCCTGAAGCCGGGGAAACCGCTTTGCTCTTTACCGAGCAGGTTGCCCATGCCGCGGATTTTCAGGTCCTCTTCGGCGATGCGGAATCCATCGGTGGTTTCTTCCATGATCTTGAGGCGCTTCCAGGAGTCGATGCCTTTCGCATCCCCCTGGAGGATGCAATAGGACTTATGCTCGCCCCGCCCTACCCGGCCGCGCAGCTGATGCAACTGGGCCAGACCAAAGCGCTCGGCATTCTCGATGAGCATGACGGTCGCATTGGGTACATCGATGCCCACCTCGACCACGGTGGTTGAAATAAGGATGTCGAGTTCATGCTCCTTGAACTTACGCATGACCTCGTTCTTGTCTTTGTTGTCCATCTGACCGTGCAGCAATCCCAGGCGCTCTTCCTTGAAGGTGTATTCACGCAGCTCTTCGTACATGGTTTCCGCGGCTTTGAGATCCAGCGTCTCTGACTCGCCGACGAGCGGGTAAATCACGTAACATTGCCGTCCCTTCGCGACCTCTTTGTTCATGAAGCCATAGGCATCGTGCAACTGAGATTGCTTGATCACCCGGGTAACGATTTGCTGACGGTTCGCCGGAAGCTCATCAATCGTACTGACATCCAGATCGCCATAGATGGTCATCCCGAGGGTGCGGGGAATGGGTGTCGCCGTCATTACGAGCACATCCGGATGCTTGCCCTTGCCATACAGCTCCGCCCGTTGCCCGACCCCGAACTTATGCTGCTCATCGATGATCACCAGGGCCAGGTTATCGAATTGAACCTTGTCGTAGATCAGGGCATGCGTACCCACAGCCAGTTTGATTCGTCCGCTCTTTAAACCGGCCAGGGCATTGCGGCGCTGGCCCGCAGGCATGTCACCCACCAGTAAGGCACTGTCGATCCCGAGGCGGGTAAGGAAGCGCCCAAAAATTTTGAAGTGCTGACGCGCGAGCACCTCCGTGGGGGCCATGACCGCCACCTGCGCGCCGCCATCGATGGCGTCGAACATGGCACAGGCCGCAACCACGGTTTTACCCGAGCCCACATCGCCTTGCAGCAGACGATGCATCGGCGCGGCGCTCCGCATGTCCTTTTCGATTTCAGATATGACGCGTTTCTGGGCACCGGTCAGGTCGAATTCCAGGGATTCCAGGAATTGGGTGCGCATCTCCCCGCTTCCGGCGTGCACATGCCCCTTGGTTACGGTTTCGGCTCGTCGCTTTCGGTACGCCAGCACGAGCTGGATGGAGAGAAACTCATTGTACACGAGGCGATCATGGGCGGCAGCCGCATCTTCCAGCGACTCGGGAAAGTGAACCGTGCGAATCGCTTCACGAATTCCGGGAAGCTGCAGGCGTTCCAGGAGCGGTGCGGGCAGGATCTCCACCAGTGCTTGCTCAAACTGCTCCACCGCGTTCCAGATCATCTTGCGCAGGGTTTTCTGCGGCAAGCTTTCGGTGAGCGGGTAGATGGGCACGATGCGTTCCTGGTGGGCGGAACCGGCCTGGTTGCCGGCGACTTCCCACTCCGGCTGCAGGATCACGCTCCGTCCGCGATGACGGATCACCTTGCCGTGCGCAATGATTTCCATGCCTTTGGTGATCCGGTCTTCCAGATAGCGGGCATTAAACCAGCGACAACTGGCAACCCCGCGGCCGTCCGAGAGCATGGCTTCAAAGAAGCCCTTGCCGGTTTTGGGGTCCATCCAGCCGCAGGAAAGCACCTGACCGCGCACGGAGACCTGTTCATGCCCTTCCACATCGTTCAAGGGCGTGGATACCGAACGATCCTCATATCGCCGGGGAATATGCATCAGCAGGTCGCCCACCGTCTCGATTCCCAGACGGGTGAGCACCTGGGCACGCGAATCTCCCACCCCTTTCAGGAACCGAATGGGGGTATGCAGTCCGCCGCTATGCGAGGGTTCAACCATGAACCTTGTTTTACGAAAGGCGGGCAGGTGGGTAAACATATATCGGGAAAACTTTACAATTTCCCTACTGACCGCCATTTTGCTTTTGCATGCGCTACCAAAACGAATTTCAACTCGGCACTCGCTCGCTGGAACGCCATGTCAAAGTGACCCTCGGCATCGGCCTCGCTCCGATGATCCTGGCCGGCTCCTTTATTGTCTCCGTCCAGGGCTGGGATACGCCCCTCATGTATTTCATCTGCGGATTCAGCCTGGGCCTCTGGATGGTCCTCTGGGGTCTGCACGAAATCATGTTCACCCCGCAGGTGCACTCCAGGATCGGGCAGATGATGAAGACGAAGGGCCCGAAGTGGTTCCCCTTCATGCTCCTCGTCTTTCGCTACACCTTTTTCATCCTGACCTTTATCATTATCGGTAAAACCGCCTCCTGGGTGGGCATGACGGTCACCCCCTGGATGAAGATTTCCTACATCACCCTGCTGGTGTTGACCCCGATCGCCAAACTGATCAACAAGCTGGTTCCCGACGACTTGCGAAAATGGCAGGACGTTTGTATCGAGGTGTTTCGTCGCGTGTATGCTATCTGCCTCGTGCTGTTCGGGCTGGGTATGGCGAACATGCTCTTTCTCACCGAAGAAGCCAAAGCGTCCGGTTCAGCACACCCGCTGTATCTGCTTATCTGGGTACTCGGAGTCATTGTGATCCTGAGTATCCTGATCCTGTTGCTGGATTACGTCACCCGCTACGACAACCATCATAAGTAGAGGAGTCGGAGTGGTCTCCGGCATCTGGGCGACCCTGGCGGCTAAAGGAGATTTTCAACAACCTGCTAAATTCTGATTGCGGAAGTGACCAGTCGACGAACCCGATTTGGCAATTGAGCCATTTGCCATATGCGCTCAGCTTCCGCGTCCAGACCGGCTTTTGACACCGCCATCCGTGCATATCGCGACGCGCTTAGACAGTGGTCTGCCATGTGGGCGGTTGCAACAGCGTGTCCGGCAGATCGGGCGGCGGCGACTGCAGCAGATGTTAAACCCGACCGTTCACGAGCGGCAGCGTGACACGCGAATGCTGCGGTACGTGCATCTCCGACCGCAGCGTTACCTGAGGTCCACGCGCGCGCTGTTTCGATCGCGGCAGCGGGTCGGTGGTCGTCGGACTGTGACTGAAATACATGCAGCACGTGTTCGGCGCAGTTGGCCGCCCAGGAAGCGAGTAATCGATGGTCGGACAACGAGAGTGGCCCGTCCCGGTGTTGAGCTATGAATCGACGATCACGCATTTGTTTAAGTCGGAAAACACCACGGCTCAGTGGACGCTCGATTATTCGCTGACGCCGCTTAGCTCGCAGATAAGAGATGTATCTAGGTTATTAAATTCGGGTATGGAAATTGGTCCGAGGATTGGTGCCAAACAGAACCTTGTGCCCTAGCAAAATAAAATACATAGCGAGACTTCAGGCATGTGACTACTTCTTCGCTGAGAACTTTTTCTCCAACCATAATTTGATCCCCACAATACTCCAATAAGTAAAGGGCTGTAAGCTCCTCCAACCTTTCAGAATCGGATGATACTGAAAAGTAAGATGAGTGGGTGCAGACCTCCAGACAAACGGACGGGGCTTCACGGGATCTGTCTTCGATATAGAGATACGTCCATTTACGAGAATGACCCGGATGCGAATCTCCATCAGTGTCCACGTTGTGAAAATCGCTATAAAGCAGAGATATGAATACCCGGAAATCGGGACGGTCTCCAACAATACGTACGAACCTCAACGCGCTTCTCCTAGAGATAGATAACGAATAAATCCCCAAGGGGATATGGAGATTATGAGGAATATGATTGTAGGGTGGATTTACCATCCTGTAAATCCGTTGAGCGGGCGGAGGGGAACCCATACTCATACACCGGGCTTATACAGAGGCAAATGCCGCCCACTTAAGGATGGGGAAGGGTGAACAATTTGCCCGCGTAGCGGCCTGACAAACGTAGCGGTGATCGAGGTACAAGGCCACGGTGAGCGCCCTTTTACCCGGGAGTCACGTAGTGGCTCGACGAATGTTCTTCCACCACTACGTGGCTGTGGTGTTGAAATCTTGCATGTCCGTGGACGCGTCGCTCCTCCTCAACAGCGGCTACTTTTGTGTTGCCACTACGTGGCTGAATGAGAACCAATCGAGCCCGAGACCATGCTCTGAACCAATCTTAAACGAGTGCCATTCTATACAGAGCCCTTATGCTCTGGGACGGAATGAATTCCGTATTACGGCGAAAGACGTGGGCGCTGGTCGAGGGACATGGGACGGAATAAATTCAGTGCTACGCTTTTCGCCTTAGAACTCGTCGTAGGCGATCATCTCTTTCTCGACACCGAGGTTGTAGAGCATGTTGTTGACCGCGGCGATCATCGGGGGCGGCCCGCACATGTAGTATTCGATCTCGGTGGGATCGGGATGGGTATTGAGGTAGTTCTCGAGGGCGACCTGGTGGATGAAGCCGGTGTATCCGGTCCAGTTGTCCTCGGGCAAGGGATCGCTCAGGGCGATGTTGTAGGTAAAGTTCTTGAACTTCTTTTCTATATCCCGGAAGTGCTCGGTGTAGAATAGCTCGCGTTCTGAACGTCCACCATACCAGTAGGAAACTTTCCGCTCAGTCTTCCTCGTGTGGAAGAGGTGGAACAGGTGACTTCGCAGCGGCGCCATGCCAGCACCCCCACCAATGTACAGCATTTCGCGATCGGATTCTTCATTGATAAAGAACTCACCGTAGGGACCGCTGACCGTAACCGGATCGCCGGGCTTGAGGTCAAAGACGTAGGTGGATGCGATGCCGGGAGGAAAGTCGGTACTCGGCGGCGGGGTGGCAATCCGGATGTTGAGCATCACGATATTGCCTTCGGCTGGGTGATTGGCCATCGAATAGGCCCGGAATTCCGGCTCGGTGTTCTTGTGCGAGATATCCCAGAGCTTGAACTTGTCCCAGTCACCCCGGTACTCCTCTTCGATGTCGAAGTCGCTGAATTTGACGTCGTACTTGGGCACATCGAGTTGGATGTAACCACCGGCCTTGTGGTTAAGGTCGAAACCGTCGGGGAGTTTGATGACCAGCTCTTTAATGAACGT
>JBLIND010000260.1:0-9490 GCA_047639095.1 Candidatus Omnitrophota bacterium
GAGCAGGTGCGGGAAATTCATGTGGCTGCAGGGATTTAACGCTGGACTGGGCCCATTTATGGGCGCTCTCACCGCGGCCTTTTATTGCAAGGTATGCCGGCCAATAAATTGGCCAACCCAGAGCGCCGATACATCGGCCCAGACCAGAATAGCCTTCTTACTTTCTGTACTGGTCTTGGGTGCCTCCCAGACCACCGCTCTCGAACCCGGCGTCTCCCTCGAACTCGCGAGTCAACGCGCCGGGCAGATCCGGGATCTCCGGTATGACCTTTCTTTCTCCATCCCCGAAGCCCTTGACGCGCCTGTCAAGGGGGAGGCCTCGATCTCCTGGAAAACCGATGCCCCCGACGCGCCCATCATTCTCGATTTCGCACCCGCAGACGGTCGCATCGACCGCGTACTTCTGAATGGCAAGGACTCGAGGTATACGCACACCAATGAGCATGTCGTCATTGAGCCGAAGGACCTCAAAGCCGATCGAATCTCGGTGACCTTGTATTTCATCGCCGGTACCGCACCGATGAATCGCCGCGACGACCTGCTCTACACGCTTTTCGTCCCCGCCCGCGCCCGTGAATGCTTTCCCTGCTTCGACCAGCCCGATCTTAAAGCCCGTTATACGCTGAGCCTGGAAATCCCTTCGCAGTGGAAAGCCCTGGCGAATGCACCTTTGGCAAGCGAAGAAAAAATACCCGCTTCACGCACGCGGGTTCGTTTCGAGCAAACCGCTCTCTTGCCTACGTACCTTTTTGCTTTCACCGTCGGGCGTTACGAGGTCGTCGAGCAAACGCGCAAGGGGCGAACGATTCGAATGTTCCATCGGGAACCCGATCCCGAACGTCTCGCGCGTAATCTCGACCGGGTGATGGAGCTTCATTTCGATGCGATCGAATGGATGGAAGCGTACACGGGAATTCCTCAACCCTTCGACAAATTCGACTTCGCCCTCGTTCCAGGTTTTCAATACGGTGGGATGGAACACGCGGGGGCGATTTTGTATCGGGACCGCGCCATCCTGCTCGATGCAACGCCAACCTCGCAGGACGAGCTCCGGCGCGCGTCCCTGATTGCCCACGAGACCGCGCACATGTGGTTTGGAAATCTGGTCACCATGCGTTGGTTCAATGATGTGTGGCTGAAAGAAGTCTTCGCCAACTTCTTCGCCGCGAAAATCGTGAACCCGGCTTTCCCTGACATGAATCACGAGCTGCAATTCCTGCTGCGCCATTATCCCGGCGCCTATCGGATCGATCGTTCCGAAGGCGCGCATCCGATTCTGCAGGAGCTGGACAACCTGAAAGATGCCGGGTCGATCTACGGGGAGGTTATTTATCTTAAGGCGCCGATCGTGATGCGTCAGCTGGAAGAATTGGTGGGTGCGGAGGCTTTCCAAATAAGCATGCGGGATTACTTGAAGACCCACCAGTGGGGGAACGCGGATTGGGACGAGCTCCTGAAGTGTTTTACATCACATACAAGTAAGGACGTGAAATCTAAGGTCGATCCCTTGGTGAAAGGGGCCGGGCTTGCCCGGATAAAGGCCGATGGAGGCTTTGGTGATCCATTTGCCTACGGTTTTAAGCAGATGAGTGCCGACTATGGAGGGGTCATCCTGGAGATGGAGTCCCCGGTCCAAGCTGCTGCCCAATGGATGCAGTTTCGTGAGAACGTTCTTCGGGGATGGATTAAGCCAGCTGATTACCTGGATCGATTATTGGAGCACATACCGGCGGAGACCAACGCCATCCTCTCGGCTTATCTGCTGGATTGCCTGGAGCGTGATGCCTGGCAGCTAGCTACTGCTCAAGCCCATGCCCCGGCGGAGATGCTCTGGCCCTTAATTGCCAGCAATCGTCCGACATCGATACGAAAGGCCTATTTCCAATCCTGGGTCCTCCTGATTCGTTCTCCAGAGATGATCCAGCATTTACACGATGTCTGGTTGCACAAGATCACCTTCGACCTCGACTTGTCTGAAGATGATGAGTCGGTGATGGCCATGGAGTTGGCGGTTCGTGGGGTGGATGTGTTGGACGAACAGTTGGCGCGTATCGAAAGTGCCGACCGCAAAAAACGCTTTGCCTTCATTTTGCCGGCACTCGCATCCAACCGCGTCGATCGTGCGGCTTATTTCCAGGCCATGCGCCAAGTGGAAAATCGCAAGCCGGAATCTTGGACGCTCACCGCGCTGCACTATTTGCATCATCCCATTCGGGTAGAGCAGGATCTGGTCACTACCCGGGCGGATCTGCAATGCGCACTCGAATGGCTTCCGGAGATCAAGGCGACTGGCGATATATTCTTCCCAAAAGCCTGGTTGGATGCCGCGTTTAATGGTCATCGATCGCCTGAAGCAGCTGCGTCCATCCGGGAATATTTGATGACGCATCCCGATCTCGCGAAAGACCTTCAGTTGAAGGTTCTCCAGGCGGCTGATGCCGTGTTTAGAGCCGAATCGAGATGAAGATTTCTTACCAGAAAATCTACGACACCGTCGCTCGGATCCCCGAAGGCCAGGTCGCGACCTATGGGCAGGTGGCCACCCTCGCGGGTTATCCCAGTCATGCGCGTCAGGTTGGCTATGCCCTGGCCGCTTTGACCGATGACAACGAAGCCGTTCCCTGGCAACGCGTGATCAATGCGAAGGGCGAAATCAGTCCTCGGCGAAATTCCGATGGCGATTTGATTCAACGCCTGTTGCTGGAAGAGGAGGGGGTTGTGTTTAATGGGCAGGGACGAATTGCATTAAAGGTTTTCCAGTGGGGTAAAGGGCTTGAAGGGTCCTAATCGACCTAAGCTTTGGTCCTTCAGGTCCCTTCAGTCCCTTAACTCACTCCACGATCATCTCGCCCTTCATTACGCGCCAGTGGCCGGGAAACGTACACAAAAACGGATGCCGCCCTTTCTCCGCTGGTGCGGTAAAGACCATCTTTTCTGTATCCTTAAATTTCAGCAGCTTTGACGCCCACAGAATATACTGGGATTCCGGCACATACTGCCGGGCCATCGCATCCGGATCGAGGGCGAGTTTGTCGGCGAGCAGGCCGACCGCTTCTTCGGTTCCGGGTTTCATGATCACCAGGTTGTGCATGGCGAGGTCGGGGTTGGAAAAGATCAGCGAGACCTCCTGGCCTGCTTGAACCCGGAAGGTTCGTGGCGAGAACGCCAATTGATTCGGCACAGCGCTAATGCGGATCTCCCCTTCATGAATGCCTTGTTGTTTTTGATAGGCCACCTGCATCTTGCGCAGCGATGCATCATCAAAAGCGTGAACGGTATCCGCGATAAGCTGCCCTTGGGTAGTGTAGAGGTAGACGGGAGCCGGTCCGCGTGCGCGTTGGTCATCTCCGAAGTGTACTTCGATTTCGTTCAGGCCTTCCTGGAGCTCGATTTGCACATTCCAATCGGAGCTCCAGAAGGTGGCCGCATTCAGCACCGGTAAGCCATTCACGTGAACCGTGACGTAGCCCGTCTTTACCGAAAGAATCGCGCGTTGTGCTTGAGTCGTATTCAGCCAGCTGCGCAATTGGAGACCTTTGCCTTTGGGTTTCTCTTTACTCGTTTCGTCGTAGTGCACAAAGCCATCTTTGTTTTCCATCAACCAGTGATCGATACGGGCCCCCGAGGGTTTTTCGAGGATCGGCACTTCCGGCCCCCGCGCGTCGTCGACCCCGTGGCTCGCATCCGCCAGTACCTGCTGCAGCGCCGGGGAATCCTTCACTTTGACCCGGCCCAGTAAGGCCGCCCATTCCAGCTTGCGGGTCTGCAGATGCGACAGGGTCGTGATCAGCTGCAGGCGCACGCGCGGGTGCGGATCTTTTGCGGCATCTTGCAGCCAGGCGGAGGTCATTCCCTGATTGGATTGGAAGCGCAAGAGATGGATGGCGCCCGCCCGGGTAAGCGGGTCGTCACAGGTGAGCAGGGAATTGAACAGCTTCGTCCGTACGTGTCCGTGTTCCACAAAAAGCCGCAGGCATTCCAACATCGCCTGACGCTGCACCGGGTTCATCGGATCGAGCGTGCTGGCATACGCATCCAGTCGCTCCTCCAGGTCGTCGACGAGTCGCAATTGATTCCGGGCATGCTCGCGGATGAGATCCTGCGGATGTTGCAGCAGCTGGAGCAACGTGTCCGGACTTGCCCCTTCGAGCTTCGGCCAATCCGTGACCAGGGGTTTTTCGGTATGGATCACCCGCCAGATCCGCCCGTGTTCGTGATCCCATTGTGAATCGCGCATCGGGTGCTGGGCATGCCCGATGATCGGACTGCAAAAGTCGGAGATGTACATTGCGCCATCAAAACCGAAGGCCATGTCGACGGGGCGGAAAGCGGCATTCGATGACGAAACCACGTCCAGGCGGTCCGTGGCTTTAAACGGACCATCTTCTGCCGACATTTTTGACAGTGCGACAAAATACGAACCGACCAGGGTGGCCGATGCCATCCCATCCTGGTACGCATCTGGAAAATTCTGACTGCTGATCGCACAGGCACCCGATCCTTTGCCGTACTTGATCGTAATGGATCGACCGAAGGGGTGATAAATGCCGAAAGGCGTCCAGGGAACCGCATGGCTGTCCTGCACATATCCGTCGCCATACATGTGATGCAGGTTGCCCCAGCGGTCGAAGGTTATCTTCCAGGGATTGGGCGTGAGCGTCTGGTATTCGCGCTCGACGCTTCGCCGGGTGGGGTTGAAACGATAGGTGCTGGCATCCACCCCGCGCGTGACGCCCATGGGCGTCTCCAGCTGCGATCGGTGAAAGACCCCATCGCAGAACATCACATCTCCGATCGGGCTCAGGGTGATCATTCCTCCGTGGTGGGCATCGGTCACGTCGATGCCGCGGAGGAGTTCCTCTTGTACATCCGCCACGTCATCGCCGTCCGTGTCTTTCATGAAGATCAAACGCGGCTGGGCCGAGATGATCACCCCATCCCGGTAAAAGGCCAGACCGTCAGGAACGTTTAACCCGTCGGCAAAGGTGGTGCAGCGATCCGCTTTCCCATCGTGATCGGTGTCCTCGAGAATGATGATTTTATCCGCGGGTTGCTCCCCGGGAACCGTGTGCGGGAAGGAGGGCATGGTGACTACCCACAGACGACCGCGGTGATCAAAGGCGATCTGGATCGGATTTTTCATTTCCGGAAAGTCCGTTTCGGACGCGAAGAGATTCAAGGCATAGCCCTCGGCGACCTTCAGGGTTTTTTCCTGCTCGGCCGGAGTGAAAATCTGGCCCGCTCCTTTTTGGGCGTCGCGAGGCTGGCCGGCTTCCATGGGTTTCAGGGTGATTGGCAGGTATTGCGCTAACCGGCTCTCCGGGTGTTGGACCCGTTGATGGATCACCTCATCGGCCTTGCCCAGCAGTGCGTGATACCGCGGCATCTCCGCGTTGTACTCGCTGGCCCGCGCACGTACTCCGTAGTAGATCACCGCGTTGATCGGTCGGGTGAGGGTTGCATTGTAGCCATGTTTGACGGCGACGGCCTGTGCGACCTCCGGCACGCGGGCCGGGTCGATGGTCGCCATGGCTTCGGTATCCAGGAGTGCCTGGGCCAGGATCGGTGCCAGCTGGCGATACCCTTCGCTGCTCAGGTGTTGGCCATCGACCGTGAGTAGCGTCTTCGCGTTTTTATACAAGCGTTGGCTGGGCATGAAAAGGTCCACATACCCCGCCTGATTTGCTTCTGCTACAGCCTGAAGCACTCGATTGTAGAGTTGGATGTCGCTGTTCCGGATACCTGCGTTGGCGAAGGAGTTTGGTTCACAAGCGATAATCGAAAGGCAGGTCACGCGCGCGTCGGGATGCCGACGTTTCAGCTCCTGTAGATAGCGGGTCAGGTCCTCCTTGAAATCCTTTAACCCTCGCGCGCCATGGAAGGATTCATTCATCCCCATCGCGACGAGGACATGCTGAGCCGGCCAGACGGCGAGGAGTTTGTTCAGGTGCGCGGGATACCCTTCGGGGCGCAACCGGTGTCCGACTTCGTCACCGGTCCACGCCAGACTGCGACAAGTGAGCATATGGTTCGGGTAGGCCAGCTGAAGATATGCCTCGAAGGAACCTTCCTCCTGCAGGCGTTCTGCAAACGAATTCCCGTAGAGCAAGATTTCGTCATTGGGCTGGAGTACAAGCGGCTCTGCCAGCAGGGGGGCGGTACAGGCGAGCATGGAAAGGAGGAGCAGTACGGTTTTCATGGCGCTCAGTTGGCCGTAGTTCGATAGAAATTCCAAGTGCATTCCAAGGGTGAGGCTTGATCGGGGGTGCTGACTTGATCTAGTATCGCGCCATGAACAGACGATCCTTTCTCCAAACCACTGCCGCAGCCTCGCTTGCTATTCAATCTCCGCGTCTCTTCGCCTTGGCCGCGGACAACGCCTATCGCAAGCAGATCGGTATCCAACTCTACACCTTGCGGGACCAGATCAAGGCCGATACCGTAGGCACCATCAAGGCGGTTGCTGAAGCCGGTTACAAGCAGGTCGAGCCCTACGGTTTTCCGGATGCCGATGAGATGATTGCCGCCGCCAAGGATCATGGTATGGCGGTGTACTCCTCGCACTTTGCCTGGGAGTGCGTGACCAATCCATCCAAGAAGGGCGTGCCTGCGTTTGACAGCATCCTGGAGAAGGCAAAAAAAGTGGGCTTGACCGATCTGGTCGTGCCCTACATCCACGGACAGAATCGCAAGACCCTCGATGACTACAAACGCCTGGCCGAGAATTGCAACAAGGCTGCGGTAAAGGCAAAGACCGCAGGTATTCAGTTGTCGTATCACAACCATGCATTTGAGTTTCAGCCCCTGGAAGGCGGCAAAACCGGTTTTGACGTTTTCATCGATGAGTTCGCTCCCGAGATGCAGTTTGAGTTGGATGTGTTCTGGGTGAACGTCGGCGGGGTCCAACCCGTGGACCTTATGCGCAAGCTCAAGGGGCGGGTTTCGCAGTTACACCTCAAGGATCTGAAAGCCGGGATGACCTTGCCTGAATTTGGTCAGGTGCCGAAAGATGCTTTCAAGGAGCTGGGGAATGGCATCATTTCCATGGAGCCCATCATCGAAGCCGCGGGAGAAATCGGGGTGAAGCATTGTCACGTGGAACAGGATCAATCGCCCGATCCCGTGGCGAGTATCCAGCAGAGTATAATGTATCTGAAAGGGCTTTAAGTTATGTTGCGAATCTTTTTGTTAGTCTTATTCGCGACCAGCCTGAGCGTATCCGCAGAGCTGGTGGCCTACTATAATTTCGACAGCTCCGATGCCACGGATCAAACGGCAAATGGAAATCATGGAGCGGTCGGTGCCAACATCAGCTTTACCGGCACGACACCCTTTGGCGGGGGACAGGCCCTGGTCGCTCCCGGTGCCAGTGGTGCGACTGATATTGTTGCGGTACCTAACGCTCCGTCTTTGGAAGGCATTACGCACCAATTAACGCTCTCCCTCTGGCTCCATGCGGATGCTGCGCAGAACGTGGATTGGTTCCGGTTCATGCGTAAAGGCGACGAGGGGAATCCGGGGAAATCGTGGATGTTGAATCGGAATTCCAACACCCAGGATGTCAACATGCGCATCGATACCAATGATGGTGCCGCCGGACAGTTCAATCAGAATGTCGGACGAGATAGCGATGCGGTTTTGGATGGCCAATGGCATCATTTGATTTACACGGTGAACAACGGTGCCTGGGCAGAGTACCTGGATGGCCAGGCGAGTGGTTCAGGTACCTACGTTCACGGCAACGGCTTTTCGAATACGGCTCCCATGCTGATCGGCGGCCGTGGTAATCCTAATATGAACGGTATGATGGATGATGTTGCCGTCTTTGATCACGCGATCAGCCTGGGCGAGGCGCGTTCCGTGCAGCAGTTCGCGGTGGAGAGTGCGCTCGCCTACGACCTGGGCAAGGTGAATCAATTATTCGAACTCGGGCTTGGCCAGCAGGCCTTGATCAATGGGCGTACGTGGACCGGTGTGGATGGACTGGTCGGCGCGGAAGGCAGCTTGGAAGGCGTGGGGAATCAGTTCGCGATTAACTTCGGAGGGGGCATGGGCGTGGCGTCGATCCCGGAGCCCTCGAGTGGGGTGTTGTTGGTCTTGTCGTTGCTGCTGCTCGGGCGGCGGATGCGCAAGTGATTGTGTGAAAGCGGGAACAAGTTCCCGCACTCCAAAAGCGTTTACTTGAAACTTAGATCCTTCTTCAGGCCGAGGGTCATCTCCCAGATCTTTTCATCATCAATGTTAAAGATCGTGTAGGTCGCGGTCGGATCGTCTTCGGTGAAGTCAAAACGCATGTGTCCGAAGGAGCATTTCTCGTTGTAGCCGAAGAGGGCCTCCTTGATCACGGGATGCGTGTGCACGTTGGTTACCCGAACGGTTCCCGTGTAGTCGTCCTCCGGACTGGTGACGCCCGTAAACGAATGGCTGGTGTCCCCCGTGGAAACCACGATACGAATCGCCGATGCATCGGCCGTTCTCATCCAGACCGTACACCCGTCTGCCGTTAAGTCGCCCAGCATCGGACCGTGGATCAGTCGAATATCCCGGGTTGCGGTCTTTTTACGCATGTCCTTCTTATGTCGAGGGCCGGATCAGAGATCAATGATAATGCGGCGAGCAGTGGTAGTCGTAATGCCGGGGGCGGCCAGAATATCGCTGGTGCCGAGGCGCCGGTTCATAATACGGCGTCGGTTCATACCGCGGGTACCCACCTCCGCTGTAACTCGGAGGATAGGGGCGATCATAGGAGCTTCCGAAGACCCCACCGAGCAGGGCGCCAATGCCTCCACCAATGGCTGCACCTTCCAGTCCGCGGCCCTTCTGGTGGCCGATGATTCCGCCCGTGGCTGCGCCTAAGACGCCGCCTTGCACGGTTCCGCGTGCGGTATTTGCAGTTGAGTAATAAGGCGAAGCACAACCGGTCAGTCCGGCGGCAATGACCACCAACAGGGCGGTTTTTGTACAGGTCGTTTTCATAGACAGGTTCCTTTTTCCCATGAGACGCCGGCGGAGGATGCCTATTCATTTTTAAATCTACACTCTGCGAAAACGTTTCATGCGCAGTTGGAAGGCCAGCTGAAGGGGCCCGAACACGGGCAAGCGTTTGCGTGCGCTCTGGGCCCTGCGAGTGACCCAGGGTTTGCCGACCGATCGATTGGTGGCCTTGTTAAAGCATGAGGATTCATACTGCGCGCCTGGAAGGTGCAGTTCCTGTGCGAGGAGGGGAAGCCGGGCGCTGCAGGGCTGGCGGAATTTGCCCGCCTGGCGTCCGCGGATGCTTCACCCGTGGTGCGCCTTTATCTGGCGGCGGCGCTACAACGCCTGCCATTCGAGCCGCGTTGGTCGATTCTTGAACCGCTGGCCAGCCATAAAGAGGACATTGATGATCACAATATTCCCCGCATGTTGTGGTTGGCGCTGCGTTGTTTGACCCGATGGCCTTCCCGCTCCTTGCCACGGAGTGGCGGAATTCTTCAGCCCCGGGTTTCAA
>JBLIND010000261.1:0-9441 GCA_047639095.1 Candidatus Omnitrophota bacterium
ACAACAATCAGGGCCGGATTTTAAATATTCTAGGTAAGCACCATGAGAAGAATGCCCGACATTTACAGGCTGACGGTCATGAAGCGAATGCGAAGCAGGCTACGGACCAGGCGCAGGAATGCTACACCCAGGCCCTGAGTTACTTTCGCGATGCGGAGAGCATCCTGAAATCGCTGCCCGAAGAAGGTGGCGTGAACCTGGGCGCCTGCTACCAGAACATGGCCGACACCCAACTCGCTCTCGGCCAGCTGGAGGATGCCGAACAGACCTATCGACATGCCTTGAAAATCTTAGGCAAAGCGCTGGGAAAAGAAGAACCCTTCGTCATCCTCTGTCTCAGCCGCCTCGCACATGTCACCAACAGGCTGGACAAGAATGCCGAGGCGGAAATTTTTTATCAGCATGCACTGAAATACATGTCAGAAAACGTAGGCGGGGATGAACGACAACTCATTGAATTGCTCACGGATATGAGTGCCTTTTACGAGAAAATCGGCAACGAGGAAAAGGCGGTCAGCTGTCGAGCTGGGGCGACCCTGATTCAAGAGCGACAGGATAAATAGCCCAAAATCGATTCCGGGGAAGGTAAACATGGAGCCCGAAAATACACACACGCAAATTCTGAACCAGGCGACGTATACCTTATTCACGATGGACGATCTGCGCTCCATCGAATCGGCGATACAATAATACGGCCAGGAGTTACTCGGATCATATCTCGTTCTGAGCGATCAGGAAGAGACCTCCGAGACCACCATCCCGCTCCCCTTTCTGGTCGACACCTGGCCTACCACGGCCCGGCATCCGAACGCCCCTGGGTCCTCCTGCTCGCCCAGCTCGCGACTCAGCCACCTGGAGACCAATTTCGAGCAGATCGCGATCTGCCGACGCGTAGTTGAGCAGCACGGCGGGGAAATCCTGGTTCAGCCGACCGTGGGTGAAGGGGCAGTGTTCAGCTTCACTCTCGCCAAGCCCTCATCGCACGAGCAGCAGGACATCGATTAGGCGGTAGATGCGACACAAGATGCATACCCGCATGACATGAAATGCCTGCTGGAAGGGTTTACCCGCACTCGCCCCGAAACATAACCCACACCAGGCAGGCAACTTATAAATAAAGAGCAGACTTGGATCGAATCCTGCAAGGTCAGTCTGATATGCAACTTGGAGATAAAATCATGAAACATGCCCAGAAAATCCTGCTTTCCATCCTCTTCGTCACCCTGCACGCCAGCGGAGACGAGGCGCACAAGGTCACGAAAACCCGCATCCACACCGCCGAAGCAACTGGCCTGCATATCATCGCCGGCGATCTTTCCCTTCCCGCCGGTGGACCCTGGATGGTCGATCAGCCTTACCAGGAAAACCAGGGCTTGAACGAACTCTTCCTCAAGGCCGCACGCAACCAGGCCCCCGAAGATCGCGGACGCCGTATGAGTGAACTCAAGGACCGCGAAGCGATCAAAGGACGTCGGTACCGCATGCAACGCCTCTACTGGTCCTGCGAACAATTTGCACGAGAAGGAACGGGCATCGCCCCCACGACCATCGAGCAGCTCAGCGCGGACCCGAAGCTCGATTGGATTATCGATCTCAAGGCCCTCGAGGGTTTGTTCCTCCTCCCGGAGACCCGCCTCTACAGCCAACCCGCCAGCGAACGTAAACACATCGATCCACCTCAGCTGCTGGCGGTGGACCTGACCCCGGCGATTGACGACGGAAAACACTGGATCCTGATGAGCAACGGAAGTATCACCCGCGAGGCGATCGATACCGCCTTTTTAGAAAAACAAGGTCTGACCCTGAAAGCGATGAATGAAGCGGCATCGGAACGCTTGAAACAGCAAAAGGCCGTTCAAACCTACACCATCTATGCCCGCGTCTCCGGCACTACCGGCATCGCGACCATCCCGACCTACAACCCCATGACCGGCGCTCGCGGCACCATCACCTGGGATGCCCGCTCGCCGGAAAAAACCGACGAACCCGTGCACCAGGCCTGGGCCACCCTGCGCGCTCAACATCTATCCCTGAACATCCAGGCCGATGCCCCCCTCGCCCATACATGGATCGAACGCATGGTGAAACAATACGACCTCGACAACGGGGCGTTCCACCGCAGTCGCGTCGCCCGAAGGGGTCGTGAAAACCGAACCGCCAATGCCATGAGCGTGCTCGGTGGTCGCGCGGCGATTCAGGAAACCCTGCAGCTGCGCGCGCTCACCCCGGTCGCGGACCCGGATGCTGCACGCCTCATCCCTATCAGCGAAATTCCCGGGGTAACAGTTACCTCGCACCCCTTTGCCGAAATGTTAGGGGATGATCCCGGTGGCGAACTGGCCCTGGCCAACGGGGTTCCTCACGACCGCTTCATGGCCTACTTTCCCGATCCGGAAGGCCTGTTCAGCCTGCTGGAAGGTGGTTCGGAATTTATCTTCCAATCCGGCTCGACCTTTACCGGTCGCAACGCCGCTTACCTGCTTAAGGAGCGTTATCTGGAGACCCTGGGATTATCGGAAACGCTCATGAAACAATTCCTCAGCACCGGTGCCATCGAAGAGCTCGCCCTGGTCCTGCCCGACTTGTTTCTCATCGATGGAACCGACGTTTCGATCATCGTGCAAACCCGCAATCCCCTGCTGACCACCACCGCGCTCGCCCTGGTCGGCGTGCCGCCCAAAAATGGAACCACCATCAAAAAGAATGCCCGTGGTGAACCCGTATATTGGCACCGGGAAAACAACTTGCTGCTCATCAGCACCAGCGCGAGCGAGCGCGACCATATCCTCGCCACGCGCAAAGGGGAAAACAGCCTCGGCGCAAGCGATGAATTCCGTTACATGCTCCGCAAGTTACCGGTCACAAAAGACACCAGCATCTATGTCTACATTTCCGATCCGTTTATCCGCAACCTGGTCGGGCCGCCGATGAAAATCGCGCAACTGCGCCGCCTGATGGCCCGCGGTGAGCTGGAGGAAGCGAGCGCTTCCGCCCTCCTCGCCCGCATGGATGGCTGGGATAAACCCAGCTACGCCGCGCTGGTGGAAAAAGGCTACCTGGATGCCGCACGCACCGCCGGTCCGATCACCCTGGATGACGATTTCGTCAGCCACTCGAAAGACTACGGTTCCGCCGCTCGCATGGCTTCCCTGCAGGCGCGGCCGGTCGAGCAGGTAAGTGAGGCGGAAAAGAAAGCGTACGAAACGTATCTCGCGGAGTACAATCGATACTGGCGACGCTTCTTCGATCCAATTGCCATGCGCTATGACAAAGCGGCCAACGGCCAACACCAGCTCGACACCTTCATCCTGCCGCTCATCGACAACAGCCTGTACAACAGCCTCCAGGAAATGCTCACCCATCACAAGGCGGGCACGCCGCTCATCGTTCCAACCCTCGTGCCTGAACCGGTGGCCATGCTTTCCCTCAATCTCAATGAAGAAGCCTGGCTGGAGATGATGGAAGGCTTCGGCGATACCTTTCAACGCTTCCTCGGACTCGATGGGGCCCTCCTCGACCTGCTCGGTCCGGATGTCCACATGGCCCTCATGGATGCCGACCCGATTCTCTCCCTGGGCAACGGCGAACTGCAGACCATGTTCGGACAATTTGGCGGAAGGGCCGACGGAGATATGTTCTGGATCCCCATCTTTGTCTCCATGCTCACCCGTCCGACTACCTTCCTGCTCGGCCTCCAGGATCCGGATCAGGTCCGTGAAAAGCTGCTCCAGATGGCCATTCCCAGCGGGCAGATGGAAATGCGAAGCTTCGGCGAAGCAACCCTCTATAAAGTCACCGACGAAGAAAAATGGATCTTCAAATATACGGTCGAGGACATCATCACCGTGCGATTCGGCCTGGAAATCCAGGGCCGCTATCTCGTCCTGAACAACATGCCCTACTCAAACGACATCCGCATCGCCCACAGCCAACCGGCCGCCAATAACGCCGCGCAGTTGAGCCTCTCGCCCCAGGCCTGCCTTAAACAACTGCCCTCGCTCTTTGCATCCGCGGTGGAAAAATCCCGTAGCGGCGCCCTGACCGGCGCGGCCTATCTCACCCCCCTGATGATGGCCGGAGCCGCGGACGTCACCGCCGCTCAGGACTGGCACGGCAAGCTCTTCGGTTTTGAACCCCGACATCCCGCGGGCGGCACCTGGACCTGGGAACATGCCCACCTGAGCAGCTCGCTCTACGGCCCCCCCTGGCGGCAGCAACAACCGAGTTACGATCCCGACAACCAGGGCGTCGGCATCATGAACCGCGTGGCAGATTTACACATGAGCATGCAATTCGAGGAGGATGGCCTGCGGAGCACGGTAGAATGGAAGCTCAAGTGACCGCCGCCACCGACACCACCGAGGTCGCGAAGCGCCTCGTCTGCGCCCACCTGCAACCGGGAGATCTCGCGGTCGACGCCACCTGCGGCAACGGCTGGGACACCCTCGCGATGGCCGAGGCGGTGGGTCCCGATGGAAAGGTGATCGCGTTCGATGTCCAGGCCGAGGCGATCGCCGCCACGCGGGAATGCCTGGGTCAACACCTGGATCGCGTGACCCTCATCCAGGCCAGCCATGTCAACCTCGCCGATCACCTGACCGGAAAAGCCCAGGCCATCATGTTCAACCTCGGCTACTTACCCGGGGGCGATAAAGCCCTCACCACCCGGACGGACGAAACCCTACCGGCGCTTCAACTCGCCCTCGACGGCCTGGACACCCACGGCCTCCTGAGCATCGTCGTGTATCCCGGCCACCCGGAAGGCCTCGAAGAAGCGAAGGCCATCGACACATGGGTCGCCGAATTGAAGGACCTCCGCATCTTCAGCTACAAACGGAGCAACAGCCGGGCTCCGGCCCCCTACGCGTGGTTTATCCAAACGGGTAAAAAGTAGGACGGTGATTCCTCGCCGTCTGCGAAGCCGCCGGTTGCCTATACGCGACGGCCAGGAATGGCCATCCTACGAAAAACACTTGGAGTCCCCTGCAACAGGCCCTACAGTAAGCTGTGCCTGAACAAGAACAGACCTTAACCTCCTGGTTCGCCGATTGCCCTTTCGCACTCGTCGCCTTTTCCGGCGGGGTGGACAGCTCCCTCGTGGCCTACCTGGCGCGGTTACATATGGGCGACGCCCGGATGATGGCGGTCATCTCCGCTTCGCCCAGCCTCAAGCTCTCGGACCTCGATGCGGGCAAACAGTTCTGCATGGAGCACGATATCCCGTTGAAGATTATCGAGACGGAAGAGCTCAAGAATCCGAATTACGCGGCGAATCCGGCCAACCGTTGCTACTTCTGTAAACACACGCTGTATACCGAGCTGCAGGTCCTCGCGAAGCGCAAGGCGCCTTGCTGGATCCTCAACGGAACGAACACCGATGACCTCGGCGACTACCGACCCGGCCTCCAGGCGGCATCGGAATTCGAGGTTCACTCCCCGCTCTCCGCCTGCGGGCTGAATAAAGAGGCCGTGCGAACCATGGCGCGCTCGCTCGAGCTGGTGTGCTGGGATAAACCCGCAAGCCCCTGTATGAGCTCGCGTATTCCCTACGGTCAGGAAGTCACCCTGAAAAAACTCCGACAAATCGAAGCGGGTGAAGCCCTGGTCATGAAACTCGGGTTCCCCATCGTGCGCCTCCGTCACCACGGGACGAAAGCGGTCATCGAAATTCCTCCCGAAGACATCCCCCGACTTAAACTGCAGGAGCGCACGCTCACCCAACAGCTGAGCATCCTCGGATTTGCTGAAACAGAAATCGATGACGAAGGATTTGTCTCGGGCAAACTCAACCGGGTCCTGCCATGAGCGAAATCGACCTCGATTTCGGCCGCACCGAGCGCCTCGGCTTTCCCGAAATCATTTACGGCGCGCATAAAACGATCGACCAGCTGGAAGCGATTCTCGGGCAGTATCGGGACCGCAAGATGAATTCGCTCATCACCAAGCTGCAGCCGGAAAAGGCCCAGCCACTGCTCGGGGTGTTTTCCGAAGGCATTTACGATCCGCAGGCGCAGACCTATATCATTCTCTACGAACCGCCGACGCCCAGTCTCGGCATTGTCGGGGTGATCTCCGGCGGCACATCGGATGCGTCTATCGTGCGCGAGGCCGCCAATACGCTCGCCTTTCTCGGGTATGAACCCCTGTGCTACAACGACATCGGGGTGGCCGGGTTGCATCGCCTCCAGGCGAAACTTCCGGAGCTCGAAACCTGCGATGTCCTGATTGTGGTCGCGGGATTCGAAGGGGCCTTGCCTTCAGTCGTGGGCGGGCTGCTGGGTCAGCCCATCATCGCCGTGCCCACCAGTGTCGGCTACGGCGTGGCCGAAGGTGGGCGAACGGCGCTGAATGCCATGCTGAGCAGTTGTGCAAACGGGATCATGGTGATGAATATTGATAACGGATGTGGCGCGGCGCTGGCATCGGCGCGAATCATGAGGCGGGTGCATGCGTAAGTGCGTTTTCCACCTTCTTACGAAGGCTGCTGGTTCCACCTTCTTACGAAGGCTGCTGGTTCCACCTTCTTACGAAGGCTGCTGGTTCCACCTTCTTACGAAGGCTGTGCTGGTTCCACCTTCTTACGAAGGCTGTGCTGGTTCCACCTTCTTACGAAGGCAGCTACTTATTCCTTCTTACGAAGGCTGCTGGTTCCACCTTCTTACGAAGGCAGCTACGTGAAGAAAGCGAGACATGAACATCCTTAAACTCGAACCGTTCAGCGGAATCAGCGGCGATATGTTTCTTGCCGCCCTGGCGGAGCTGGCGGATGCGGAAACGCAGATCATCCAGCTCCCGCGGATACTCGGTCTGGCCGACGAGGTGGAAATCTCTTTCGAACGGGTCGATCGATCTACCATCAGCTGTAACAAGGCCATCGTGGATGTGAAGCATGCGGCGCATGACCACACACATGACCACGATCACGCACACGGACATCATCACCATCATGCCGATGGTGGTGGCCACGCGCATCAGCGAAATTTGACCGACATCCTGCGCATCATCAACGGCGCGGATCTGCTCACCGACCGGGCAAAAGAACTGGCCCGGGCGATCTTCACCCGGCTGGGAGAAGCCGAGGCCGCGTGTCATGGCATTCCGCTGGAACAGGTCCATTTTCACGAGGTCGGTGCGGTCGACTCGATTATCGATATCGTGGGTGCCGCCGTGCTCATCGCCGAGCTCGGGGTGACCCAGACCTTTTGCGACCCCGTGTGCACTGGCTTTGGATTTGTGATGACCGATCACGGGCGTCTTCCTGTACCCGCGCCAGCAACCGAGCGCCTCCTGCATGGCATCCCGACCTTTAAAGGCCTGACCGAATCCGAAATGACCACCCCGACCGGGGCGGCGATTCTCCAGGTGCTGCAACCGGCGTTCGTAACCCCGCGCATGATCGTGCACCGTTCCGCCTGGGGCGCGGGCGACAAGAACTTCGGGCATCCGAATGCCCTTCGTGCCAGCTTGTGCGAGATTCCCGCCTCATCGACGAGTTCGGGCAACGATGGCGAAGTCATCATCATCCAGACCAACATCGACGACATGCCCGGGGAACAGCTGGGCAGCGGATTGCAGGATCGCCTGCTCGCAGCAGGCGCGTTGGACGTCACGCTGACCCCGGTGCAGATGAAAAAAGGCCGTCCGGGCATCGTGCTTGAGGTCCTCAGTCCCCCGGCCAAGGCCGATGCGCTCGCCGACCTGATCCTCGAACACACCTTCACGCTCGGCGTGCGGATGTTTCCCGCGCAACGCCGCATCCTTCCGCGCGAGGCGGGGACGGTTGAAACGCCTTATGGCCCGGTACGCGTCAAAATTGCAACCCTTCCCTCGGGCCGCAAACGCTGCATTCCGGAATACGAGGATTGTCGTAAGCGCGCCGATGAACATGCGATCGCGGTCCACGAAGTGTATTTCGCCGCGCTTCGACTTCCAGAGGCTAATTCGTAAATTTCAGATTTCAAATAAGCCATCCGCACCGTAAGCTGCGGGCATGAGTACATATTACGCCAAAGGATCTGCCGACACCGTTTTCACCCCCGACGATCTGCGGGCCGCTTTAAAGGAAGTCTTCGACGGCTTCGGTCCGAGAGAAAAAGTCCTCACCCTGCCCCCGGACTTCACTCGCTTTTACAGCATGGCCGGCGATCTCACGGTGATGACGGAGGAATATTACGGCGATAAACACGTGGACATCATGCCCGCCCTCGGCACGCATTTTGAGATGACCCCCGGGCAGTTGAGCAAGATGTATCCCGGCATCGATCATGGGAAGTTTCGTTATCACGATTTTGAAAACGACGTGGTGACGGTCGGTGAAGTCCCGGCCGAATTCGTGAACGAACAGTCCGAAGGGCGCGTGAACAAGCCCTGGCCGTGCCAGATGAACAAGCTGGTGCGCAACGGCGGTCACGACTTGATTCTCTCCATCGGTCAGGTCGTCCCCCACGAAGTCATGGGCATGGCCAACTACAACAAGAACGTCTTCGTCGGCACCGGCGGAAAAGCCGGCATCGACCTCTCCCATTTTATCGGCGCGGCCTACGGCATGGAACGCATCATGGGCGTGGCGGACAATCCGCTGCGGCGCATCCTGAACTATGGGCAGGATCATTTCTGTACCGAGATGCCCCTGGTGTACATCCTCACCGTCATCGGTGCAGACGAGAACAACGTACCGGTTTGCCGCGGCCTGTATATCGGGGATGACGTCGATTGCTTCGTGCAGGCGTCCGAACTTTCGGTCGCGGTGAACTTCACCCACCTGGATGAGGCCCCGGAAAAAATCGTGGTCTGGATGGATCCGGAAGAATTTCACAGCACCTGGGTCGGCAATAAGGCGATCTATCGCACCCGCATGGCGATCGCCGATGGCGGCGAGCTGGTCGTGCTTGCGCCGGGAGTGAAAATTTTCGGCGAGCAGCCCAAGATCGACGAGCTGATCCGCAAATACGGCTATCGAACCAGCCCGGAGATCCTGCAGTTCATCGAAGACAACGAAGAGCTCCAGCAGAACCTGAGCGCAGCAGCACACCTGATGCACGGCTCACCCGAGGGTCGCTTCACCGTGACCTATTGCCCGGGCGATTTGACCCGGGAAGAGATCGAAGGCGTGGGCTTCCAATATGGGGACCTCGCCGAGATGCAGCAGAAATACAATCCCGAAACGCTCAAGGAAGGCTGGAACGACGTCGACGGCGAACGCGTGTTCTTCATCGGCAATCCAGCCCTCGGCCTGTGGGCGCATAAGGACCGGCTCAAGGGTCGGTAGAGGCCGACCGACAAGGTGGGAGGATGAGCAAAGCACGAAGATCTCAGGAAGAAGTCCTCATGGGCATCCTTCTGGGAACCGCCGTCGGCGATTCGCTCGGCCTTCCCGCCGAAGGACTTTCACGCGCCCGCATTCGTGCATTGGGTTGGCATCCCTGGCGGCATCGCCTGGTA
>JBLIND010000262.1:0-9377 GCA_047639095.1 Candidatus Omnitrophota bacterium
AAATGATTCGACTCCTGATTCGTTTTCCAAGCCTGCTTTTCCAAGCCTGCTTTTCCAAGCCTGCTTTTCCAAGCCTGCCACGCTCACCGTGGCAGGTTTTTTTATTGCTCCTGTCCATTGAAAAGCTGGGTCCACCTACCTATCATTCCTTCTATGGTGGTGAATAACCCATGTGTAAAATCAATCCTGGCTGCGGGCCTGCTGACCCTTCTGTCCGCAGTGGGTTGCGGTAAAAACGAGACCGTTCCAAAGGTGGATGTCGCCACGACGGTGATCAGCGCGAAACCCTTGAAAGCATCCCTCGCCGTCGAAGGACCGCGTTTTGAATCGCTCCCTGCGGCCCAGACCGGGATCGCATACGTCAACGGCATTCATGAAGATAGCCCCTTCAGCTTTCTCTATGCCACGGCCTTATCCTGTGGTGGCGTCGCGATCGGCGATGTAGATGGCGATGAGCGACCAGACATCTTTTTCGCCGGCCAACCCGGCCAGAGCCGACTGTACCGCCAGACCGGCGACTTCACCTTCCAGGACATCACCACGTCCTCCGGTATCCAGAACGTTGACGCCTTTGGCGTCGGTGCAACCTTGTTCGACCTGGATAACGATGGCGATCTGGACTTGCACATCTGCTACTACGAAGCGCCCAATCGCTTGTATATCAACCAGGGCAAGGGAACGTTTATCGAAGAAGGCGCAACCCGCGGAACCGCTATCACGGATGCCAGCCACACCGCCGTCCCCTGTGACTATGACCGCGATGGGGACCTCGACCTCTACCTCCTGACCAATCGCCTGTATTACCCCGGTGGTCAGCCAAAGGGAGAGGTTGTGGCTGGCTACCAGGGACGCGCCTACATAAAGAACGAATACGCCCGTTACTTTAAGATCAGCAAAACTACACCCGGTGCGCAACCCGGCACGGTGAACTATGAATACGATATAACCGGACGCCCGGACTACCTGCTGCGCAACACGGGCGATGGCCATTTTGAGGATGTCACCCAGGATGCTGGCATCTTCGGAAATGATCACGGACTCTCCGCCACCTGGTGGGACATGGATGAGGATGGTTTTACCGATCTTTACGTGGCGAACGACTTCAAAGATCCCGACCGCTTGTATCGCAACCAGGGGGATGGAACATTTAGGGAGGTCAGCGAAACGCGCTTGCCATACACGACCTGGTTTTCCATGGGAGCGGATCTGGGCGACCTGAACGGCGACGGCCGGATGGATCTGCTCGTCGCGGACATGTCCGGCACGTCCCACTTCAAGCAAAAGACCGCCATGGGGCCGATGAGCGCCAACGTGGAGTTTCTCACCACCGCCATCCCCCGCCAGTACATGCGTAACATGCTCTTCCTGAATACGGGAACCGAGCGTTTCCAGGAGGCGGCTTTTTTCGCGGGCCTGGACAGCACGGACTGGACCTGGAGTGTGAAACTCTGCGACTTCGACAACGATGCAAAGGTCGATGCGTATTTCTCCAACGGCTTCACGCGCAACTTCAACGAATCAGACATCCCGGCGGCGCTGGAAGGCCGTAGAGACGAGAACCTATGGGAGCGCCACAAACGCGCGGGCACGCCCAGGCTGAATGAACACAACCTCGCGTATAAAAACATGGGCGGGATGAAATTCAGTCCCGTGGGCAAGACCTGGGGCTTGGATCGGTTTGGCGTCAGTTATGCATCGGCGCACAGCGACCTGGATCGCGATGGCGATCTGGACCTCGTAGTCATCAACCTGGACGAACCCGCCTCGGTGTATCGGAACCAGTCCGCCGGGGCACACCGGGTCTTGATTCGTCTGCGCGATCCGAATGGCCGTGATGCAATCGGAGCGAAAGTTAAGTTGCAAACAGCGTCCGGACGACAAGTTCGCGAATTAACCATCGTGCGCGGCTATGCCGCCTGCAATGAAGCGCTCGTCCATTTTGGACTGGGTGGAGATGACCGCATACGTGCGCTCACCATCGCCTGGCCGAACGGAGGATTCGACCGCTTTGAAGACCTTGCGGCCGATCAGTTTTACACCATCACCCAAGGAAATGAATCCGGGCCTGATGCACCCACGGCGGCTCCGACTCAACCGCTGTTTACCGCTCGTGAATTTCCCGTCGCAGATCCCCACGAAGAAAACGAAACGAACGACTATCAACATCAGCCGCTCTTGCCAGGCTCCCTCAGTCGCTTCGGACCGGGCATCGCGGTGGCGGATGCGAACGGCGATGGAAAGCTCGACCTCTACCTGGGCGGAGCGAAAGGTGGGGTTGGGCAGCTCTTGCTGGGGAGTGAAAGCGGCTTCGAATCTGGCAGCCCCCTTCCCTGGGCCAAGGATGGCATGGCGGAAGATTTTGGCGTCCTCTTTTTCGATGTGGAGAACGACGGCGACCTCGACCTGTATGTGGCCAGCGGCGGATATGAATATGCGGTCGGTGACGAACGACTGCGCGATCGGCTCTATTTGAACAATGCAGCCGGTAGCTTCCACCGCGCGGAGCTGGATGCCCTGCCGGACCTTCGGCAATGCTCCAGCGTGGTCGCAGCAGCCGATCCGGATCGCGATGGCGACCTCGATCTTTTCGTCGGGAGTCGCGTGATGGCTCGACAGTATCCTTTGAGCCCGCCCAGCGCGCTGCTTCGTAACGACAGTCGGCAAGGAGTACCCCGCCTGGTGGATGCCACGTTCAGTATGGCCCCGGATCTGGAGCATTCCGGCTTGGTTACCTCGGCCGTCTGGTCGGACGTCGATGCAGATGGCTGGGTGGACCTCATGGTCACCCATGAGTGGGGTCCGGTGAAGCTCTACCGAAATCAGCAAGGCACTTTGGAAGACGCCACCGCTGCGGCCGGACTCGCCGATCGGACCGGGTTCTGGAACAGTATTTCCGCAGGAGATTTCGATGGAGATCAGGACATCGACTTCGTGGTCGGCAACCTCGGTCTGAATACGAAATACCACGGCTCCGCCGAGCATCCGGTCCTCCTGTACTACGGCGACTTCGAAGGCACGGGCGAACCCCACCTGGTGGAGGCCGAGTACGAGGATCAGACCCTCTTTCCCATTCGCGGGCGCAGCTGCTCTTCGACGGCGATGCCATCGATCGGCAAGACCTTCGACAGTTATAAATCCTTCGCCCTCGCATCCCTGCAGGATATCTATTCGGAGCAGGAGCTGAATCAAGCCCATCGATTTGCCGCAACCGAACTTGCGAGCGGCATTCTCCTCAACGATGGGAAGGGCCACTTTACGTTTATGCCCTTGCCAACCGAAGCCCAGTACGCCCCGGTATTCGGCATCGTCGTCGGGGATTTCACCCCGGATGCGCATCCGGATATTGTCTTGGTACAAAATTTTTATGACGCCCAGCCGGAAACCGGTCGCATGGCCGGGGGACTGGGGCTTCTGCTCGCCGGTCAGGGTGATGGCACGTTTACGTCCGTTCCCCCCATCGAAAGTGGGCTTGTCATCCCGGAAAACGCCCGCAGCCTCACCCTCGCCGGGAACGATCTAATCGTTGGCGTGAACGACGGGGCGTTCCGCCGGTTCGAACACCTTGGATCAGACACTACGGTTGTCCTGGGGCCGGAGCTCCGTGTGGGTTCGCGGGTGATCATCACCCAGCAAAGCGGTCGCGTACGCGTACGTGAGGTCTATACAGGAGGTGGATATTTATCCCAGCAAGCGGCTCAGATCCGTTTGCATGTCGCGTCGGATGATCCGATTACGTCGATCGAGCTTAAGTACGGCGATGACGTGAAACGCTTTGAGCCTGCGCCGGGCATCGGCCGAATCCTCCTGCAGTAGGGCGTGAAAAGCCGAGACCTTGTAAGAGTTCATCTTACTCGGCTCAAAAAAAAGGCAGACAACCCGAAAGTTGCCTGCCTGTTACAATCATGCCTTACCGGTTTTTAGTAGCGGTAATGGTCTGGCTTGTACGGGCCTTCCACGGGAATTCCGAGGTAGTCGGCCTGCGCCTGGGTCAGCTTGTCGAGCTTGATGCCCAACTTGCCGAGGTGCAGACGAGCCACTTCTTCGTCGAGATGCTTTGGCAGGATGTACAGACCAACCGGGTATTCACCCTGCTTGGTGTACAGCTCGATCTGAGCCAGCACCTGGTTGGTGAAGCTGTTCGACATTACGAAGCTCGGGTGGCCAGTGGCACAGCCGAGGTTCATCAAACGGCCTTCTGCCAACAGGAGAATGCTGTTGCCGCTGGGCAAGGTGATCTCGTCGACCTGGGGCTTGATGTTCTTCCACTCGTACTTGCGCATCGCGGCGACCTGAATCTCGCTGTCGAAGTGACCGATGTTGGAAACAATCGCGCCCTGCTTCATCTCGAGCATGTGCGCTTCGGTCAACACGTCGCTGCAACCGGTGGTCGTCACGAAGATATGCCCTTCTTTACAGGCGTCCTCCATGTGGGCGACTTCATAGCCCTGCATCGCCGCCTGCAACGCGCAGATCGGATCGATTTCGGTTACGATTACACGAGCACCCTGGCCGCGCAGCGCTTCTGCACATCCTTTGCCCACATCACCGAAGCCTGCGACAACGGCCACTTTACCACCGATGAGCACATCGGTCGCGCGGCAGATACCATCGGGCAAGCTGTGACGGCAGCCATAGACGTTGTCGAACTTGGACTTGGTCACAGAGTCGTTGACGTTGAAGGCCGGGAAGAGCAATTCACCGCGTTCGAGCATCTGAGCGAGGCGGTGAACACCGGTCGTGGTCTCTTCGCTGACGCCTTTGATCGAAGCAACCAACTTGGTGAAACGACCCGGATTGGCGGCAACCGCCTTGGCCACCTGGGCAAGGAGAACGGTTTCTTCTTCGCTGCCAGGCGTCATACCGGCAATCGTGCCCGGGGTCTGCTCTTCGCGATAGCCGAGGTGCACAAACAGGGTTGCGTCGCCACCGTCGTCGAGGATCATGTTGCACTCTTCATCGCCCCAGTCGAGGATGCGATCGGTGTACTCCCAGTACTCTTCAAGCGTCTCGCCTTTATAGGCAAAAACCGGAATGCCCTGTACGGCAATCGCCGCCGCAGCATGGTCCTGGGTCGAGTAGATATTGCAGCTGGCCCAGCGCACCTTGGCGCCGAGGGCAATCAGGGTTTCGATCAGCGCAGCGGTCTGAATCGTCATGTGCAGTGAACCGGCAATGCATGCGCCGGCGAGCGGCTTGGATTCGCCATACCGCTTGATCAGGGATACGAGTCCCGGCATTTCTTCGAAGGCCAGGTCGAGTTCCTTGCGTCCGAAATCAGCCAGGCCGATATCTGCGACGATGTAGTCATGTTTTTCTTCCGTTAACATAATGTGTCCTTAGGTTTTGGTTTTCGTTATCAATTGCGCAAAGCGCGATATTCAAAAGTTGTTGCTAGAAAGCGGGAACAAGTTCCCGCACTCCAAATGGCCGAATCACTTCTCACCCACCATCAGCAAAACCGGCAGGTCCGGGGTGGCTCCGCTCAAGCGCTCGGCGGTTCGTATGCTTAAGCCGGCTTGAGTCATCCAGTATTCAACGGCGGAGACTTCGAATCCTAACCACTGATCTGCATATTGTTCTTTCACCCACTCCTGTTCGTGGGAAATGAGATCGAGCACAATCAAGGTGCCGCCCTTGCGCAGCACCCGGGCGGCGTCGGCCACGGCGTTACCGGGATCGGCCGCGTGATGCAGGGACTGGCTCATAAAACACACATCCACCGAAGCCTCCGGCAGGGGTAGGGCTTCGAGATCACCTTCGGCGACTTGAATAACCTGGTCCAGGCCGGCAGCCTCCGCGGCCTCTTCCACCAGGCGCAACATGCGGGGCGATTGATCCACCGCGATGACACGTGAGGCAAAGCGCGCGAGCAACAAGGCCAATTGGCCTTCTCCAGCACCGAGATCCGCGACCTCTTTTCCGCTCAGACCCACCGCCAGGGCGGCGGCGACGCCTCGCCAGCCTCCCCCGGGCTCGGTGAGCGATCCGTAACTGCCCGCGATCTCATCAAAAAACGCACGGCTGATTTTTTTCCGGTGGTCGAGCACCCGTCGGACCGAGGCCCGATCCTGATCGGCGGCCGGCAAGCTGCTCAACCGGGTATCCATGAGGCTGCTGAAGTCTCCATCGGAAAAGGCCCGGCCGCGGCGATAATAAACCGAGGTTCCGTTCCGGCGCGCCTCTACAAGCTCGGCATCGCGCAAAGGCTTCAAGTGGCGGCTCACCGTGGACTGCGGTAGACCGAGAACGGTGACCAGCTCGGCCACGGATAGCTCGGAGACCGAAATACAACGCAAAATGCGTAATCGTATCTCGTCTGCAAGGGCTTTAAACGTCTGTAAGGTGTCAGAATGCATATATCTGCTTTTCCGGATAAGTGAATATATAGACCAGAACATTACACTTTAAAAGCGTTTTAACTCGAAAAGGTGTTATACTGGGGTCATTCAGCCGGAAATATGCCGATGATCCACAAATTCCTACTCATCCTTGGTTTGGCGCTGCTGGGCTCCTATCTGGCTGCCGAAGAGCCGTTCATGAAGTATCCCATCGAGATGCAGGTGGAGCGGAAAATCCTGGACGACCCCGAAACGGGCCACAAGAACCTGCAGTTTTATATCAGCGTCACGAACAAGCACGGAGTAATCGACCTCCCGGACCTGGACCTCACGATTCTCGCAACCGGTCATTATGACGGGAGTCCCAACGTTCTTCTCAAGGACACACGCCAATACAAGGTGCTCGACCGCATGCTGCTCAATCAGCAAAGCAAGATCACCCTGCCCAGTCGAACGAAGCTTTACCTCAAATCAGAGATTCTCAAATCCGGCATCGGGAATCCCAATCACATCAACTTCGGCGTCTGGTACAATGGATACGTGGTCGCGCTGCAGGACAGCCATGGCAATGTCATCGCTTCGTCCTATTCCGCCCGGCGATTGTATGGGCGCTTTAAAGACCTGAAAGCCATCCCCGCCAATTCGGACTTCCCGAAGAAGCATGGCTTGACCCTCGAATAGACAAATTCGGCTGGTCATCTCCGGATGGAGCCGCAATACTCTACGGATGAAAAAAGCCTCCCGCTCCGTTTTGTTCGCCCTGCTCATCACGCCAGCCCTGCACGCCGGAGGATTCAGCGATCACTTCTCGAAACCCAATTCGGAAAACCGACAGGCCTTGCGCGGTGCGTGGACCTTCGAACAGAACGTGGCCCATTGTGTAGCCGATCCCGAGCTGTACAAAAAACATCAGAACCACGGTCCGATTTTGCGCTGGGCGCACGCCTTCACGAATGGCGAGATCGACTTTGAAATCATGCCGGTCGACTGTCAGCGTCTGGTCTTCACGCTGAACGACAAGGGACACGTTTTCCGCTTCAGCCTCTCCGACGCAAAACGTAGCCGCATCTTCGGCTGGGCCACGCAATCCTCCAAGGAGAATAAACCCGAGACCCTGGCGCAGGAGGGCGTCCCTACCCTCGAGGCCTTGAACCAGCAATGGACGAAGGTCCATCTCGCCATCAAGGGCGATGAGTCCGACATCCGGATCGGCGACTACTCCGCCAAACTCACGCACGCCTGCCTGGCGCGAAGCAAAGGCGAAGTCACCATCAGCTTTGCGGAAGGCGAACTCTCAATACGTAAAGTCAACGTGAAATCCGATACATGAACCGCATACCCACGCCGGGCATCGGCCCGTTTAACCCGAATCCTCCCTTGCCTACGTACCAGAGAGGGCTAAAATGAGATCGGTCAGATCGTTATCCGAATCATCGCACTGAAATGCTCATGAAAAACTACCTACTCCCCTTCATCCTGCTCAGCCAATGGACCCTTTTCGCCGCACCCGTCGGTCAGGAGATCCGGTTCAACCGGGATGTCCGTGGCATCCTATCCGACAAGTGCTTTGCCTGCCATGGACCCGATGCAAAAACGGTCGAAGGCAATCTGCGGCTCGACCTGCGCGAAGACGCCATCGCACCCCGCAAAGACGGAGACCCGGCCATCGTGCCCGGCGACCCGGCAAAGAGCGAAGTCATCTACCGGATCTTCACAGACGACGAGGATGACCTCATGCCCCCGACCAAGGCCCACAAGCCCTTGGAGCCGCACGAGCGCGAAGTGCTGAAGCGCTGGATCGAACAGGGCGCCGGCTACGAAGAACATTGGGCCTACACGCCGCTCAAACAACCCGTGGCCCCACCCGTCCGGGATAAAACCTGGGCCGTTAACCCCATCGATCAGTTCGTGCTCAAGCGCCTCAGCACGGAGGGGCTGAAGCCTTCCCCCGAAGCCGACCGCATCACCCTCATTCGCCGTGTGTCCTTCGACCTCACCGGGCTGCCCCCGACGCTCGACGAAGTCGATGCCTTTGTGAAAGATCGATCCCCCGACGCCTACGAGAAACTGGTCGACCGTCTGCTGGCCTCCCCGCGCTACGGCGAACGCATGGCCATCTACTGGCTCGACCTTGTCCGCTACGCAGACACCGTCGGCTATCACGGCGACCAGAACGTCTCCCAGTCGCCCTACCGCGACTATGTGATCCGGGCCTTCAACCACAATATGCCCTACGATCAGTTTATGCGTGAGCAGCTCGCCGGCGACCTTCTGCCCGACGCCACCCTCGAACAGCAGATTGCCTCGGGTTATAATCGCTTGAACCAAACCACGGAAGAAGGCGGTTCTCAGGCGAAGGAATACCTCGCTATTTATTTCGCCGACCGGGTGCGCAATGCCTCACAGGTGTTCATGGGCGCAACGATCGGTTGTGCCCAATGTCATGATCACAAGTACGATCCATACACCGCCCGCGACTTTTACAGCTTCGGCGCCTTTTTTGCCGACCTCGAGGAACGCGGTGTGTATGGCGCGCGCAAACGCCCGCCGGAAATCCAGGTTCCCAACCCGGAGTCGCAGGCAAAAATGGTCGAGCTCGATCAGCAAATCGCAGCTGTGCAGGCGGACCTACAGACCACCCGCACCCGCCTGCTCCCCGACCAGGCCGCCTGGGAAAAACACACCCTGTCCACAGTCGATGATGCCCGCGAGGTGGAAACCGTCCTCCTCGATGACCGCCATGAGACCGGTGGGCAAACCTCCGGCGCGTTTAATTTTGTCAGCGCCGACAAAGGCCCCGTGCACAGCGGCGAGAAATCGCGGCGGCAACAGGCGGGCGATCTGGTCCAACACTATTTCGACGACGCCAAGGCACCGGTCAACGTGGCGAAGGACATGCGCTTTTTCACCTGGGTCTACGTCGACCCGAAAGACCCGCCCAAGGCGATCATGCTGCAATTCAACGATGGTGACTGGAATCATCGCGCGGTTTGGGGCGGCGATGACATTTCCTATGGTCGCCAGCCCAAGAGCTACGCA
>JBLIND010000263.1:0-9376 GCA_047639095.1 Candidatus Omnitrophota bacterium
CAAACCAGGGCGTGGGCTGACCAAACAGGAAAAAGGTATAGGGCGTACGCATGCGATTTGCGGCGAAGGTCTCCGGCTTGAATTCCAGGGTGATCGTGAGGGCTTTTCCGTTCCACTCGGGAAGATTCCAACCGAAGTAATAACTGTCGTCCTCGCTGTCCTCGTAGCCGAAGAGCCCATTGAAGTACAGCGCCTGATCCTTGAATGGAAGATTGCGAACGGTTGCGCGCTTGGTATCCACGCGATTCAACACGTCGGCGGCGAAGGTAAAGTCCGCCAGCAAATCGGGATCCAGTCGCGGTGCATCCGGATCCTTATACACCGCAGCCAGCGTTCCCCGCCCTTCCGTCTGAGCCCAGGCGCCCCAGCTCCCAATCGCCTCGCGATTTTCTTCCGCCGAGGCGTTAATAAAATACCCAAAACTTTTCAGCGCGAGTTGACGAAGGAAGGTAATGGCGTCCCCCCGGATATCCCGATCCAGAGAGGTCAGCAAGCCTACCATCAGATCTAGACAACGGATATCGAGACACATGTCGAGGACTTGAGCTGCAGCCAGGCGAACGCCATCATCTTTATCGGTAAGGGCGGGTGTCAGCTCAGGCAGGGCTTCGGCTCCCATCATGCGGTGCAGGCACAGAACGGACATCCGGCGTACCTGGGGCTTGTCGGAATTCAACCCTTCTTTAAACAACGCGAGATCCGAATCACTGATCGTGGTCGAGAGGGCCAGCTCGGCCTGATAGAACATATCGACCGTGTGGCAATACGGAAGGGCCTGGAGGATTTGCAGCGTCCATCCCGTCATGCGCTCCTTGCGGATCTCGCCAAAGGCCCGAATAATCGGATCTTCGAGATTGATCAGAACATGCTTCTTCAAGCGACGACCAAAATTACGCACCTCCGGGTCGGTAGAGGTCGCAGCCGCTTCCAACTGGTCGATGGGCACGATCTTCATATCCAGCAATTCGCGCTGGGCGAATTGACGATCTGAAAAGACCTCCGAATTCAGATAGCCCATCAGCAGACGCGTGCCTTCCTCCCGGGTTTCATCCAGGTTGAGCTGGCGCAAGAAGTGGTGGGGCAGGTATTCACGGCTTTCCAGATGCTGGGCGGAAACACCGACCGCCAGCAGCAGGTAGACCCAGCTTATTTTGAGGGAAAACATTTCATAAAATATACTCAGAATTCCGAAGGACCTGCGATAAAAAGATCCCATGCGTATCAACCTGCTACTCGTATGCCTGCTGACGGCCGTCAGTGTCCGGGCGGAATGGACCTGGGAGAAGATCGCCGAGCTGCCGGCCGCTCCTGGGGCCGATCCGCACCCGGGCCTCGCCGGGCCTTTTGCCGGCGTGCATAACAATGTGCTGATCATTGGTGGTGGGGCGAATTTTCCGCAGGGCCTGCCATGGGATGGAGGCGAGAAAGTCTATTACGATGACATCTTCGTCCTCAAGAAAACCGACACGGGATATGTCTGGCATGACCAGACCTTTAAGTTGCCGGGGAAGTTAGCGTACGGGGTGACCATCAGCACCACCAATGGCCTCGTCTGCATCGGCGGGGAATCCCGGCGCGACGGTGAAACCCACTACAGCAAAAAAGTATTCACCCTCACCTGGGATGCCAATAATGAACGCGTCCTCCTGGGGAAACGCCTCATGGCTCCGGGGTATGATCGCGATGAAACGCTCGGCCTGCCGGATCTGCCCATCGGAACGACCGCCCTCAGCGGCACCCTGATCGATCCCGCGATCTATGTCGGAGGGGGCATCACCCCGGCGGGTTATACCCGCGACGTATACGAGCTCCGCCTGAATCGTCGTGTGCATGCCAAGGGGTCCCTAGCGGATACCAGCGGGTTCAACTGGCGCAAGCTCCCCGCCTGGCGCGGACCGCCGCGCAGTCATTGCATCATCACCCACCAGGAAGATGGCCTGTTCGACAACCTCCTGGTGCTCAGCGGTCGCAACCAGGATGCGGACGGCACGTGGCATCTGCTCACCGACTTTATGGTCTACAACCGTCGGAGTCGCGGCTGGCTCCAGATGGGCGACGTACGCATCCCCGGCGAGCCAACCCGATGCATCATGGCGGGCAGCGTCCTGTCGGATGCATCCTACCGGGTGCACATCCTCGGGGGGGATGACGGCGACCTGTTTCGCAAATTGAATCAAACCCTGCCTGACGCGATTAAGGGCGCAGGGGAAGACGCGGTACTGATCCAATCCATTGAAGAGGAAAAACGGCACCTGCTGGAGCATCATCCCGGCTTTGGCAATGAGCTCATCAGCTACAACATGCTCACGGATAGCTGGCAACGCACGGGGGAATTTCCAGGTCCCCTGCCGGTTACCACAACGGCGGTCGCCTGGGGCAAAGAGGTGATCCTCCCCAGCGGCGAGGTACGGCCCGGCGTGCGCTCGCCGGTGATCTGGAAAGGGCGCTACACCGAATGACCACCCGTCAAGCAGGCCTATGAAGACCCTGCTGCAGAAACCGCTCTTTTGGTTCGTGCTCGCGATGCTCGTTCGCCTGGCCTACCTGCAGGAACAAAGCGGACACTTCACCTTCTACCAGCAGATGCTGGACGAACGAGAAGTCGCGGAGACGGCGCGTAATGGTTTTCCTACGGGAGAGCCCTTCTTCAAAGCGCCGCTGTACGTGTATTTCATTCGGATGGTCATGGCCATCAGCGGAGATGCCTGGGTGTGGCTGGCCCGCCTGATCCAACACTTCTGCGGAGGGTTGCTCGTCGTCCTCGGGTTCGACGCCGCTCGTCGGATGACCCGATCCAGCGTCGCGGCCGCCATCGTCGCCGGGATGCTCTGCTTTTATGGCCCACTCATCCGACTGGAAAACCGGCTCATCCTCGATTTCTTCACCGTGTTTCTACAGAGCGCCATGCTCTGGGCCATGCTTCGCATTCCGGATGATCCGAAGAAAATGAAATGGGCGATCATCGCCAGCGCGTTCGCCGGCTTGAGCTGGTTGAACCGCCCCACGATTATGCCCGTGCTGCCCTTCCTGGCCCTGTGGCTTTTCATGCATCAACGGCCGTGGAAACCGAATCTCAAACTCGCTGGCGTTTACCTGGTCTTCCCGCTGATCGCCCTTGGCGGGTTCACCCTGCGAAATCAGCTCGCATCCGGACAGGCCCTGACCACACCCTGGCAGGGTGGGTACAATTTTTATCAGGCGAATAAGCCGGAGGCCAACGGGCGTTATCTGGTCCAGGAACACATGGCCGCAGCACACAGCGGAAACCCGACCAAAGAACTCATGCGCGTTCAATTCCAAGTAGCCTTGCCCGATGGGACCAGCCGCTACCCGGACCTGCCCTATGGCCTATTGAATGAACATTGGTTTGACCAGGGCTTTGATGCTATTAAAGAAAATGTTCCAGCCTGGCTGAGCCTGATGCTCCGAAAAGGGTTCTACCTCGTAACCGCCCGGGAGATTTACAACTTCGAAGATTATCGGATCATGCGCGAGCTCTCCTCGGTGCTGAAGCTCACCGGCTTCAATTTCGGATGGCTCTGGCCCCTGGCGTTTGCTTCACTGGCCTTTTGCAGAAAATGGCGATCGGAACACCTCCTCGCGGCCGTGTATCTACTCTTGCTTGGCGGGGCCATCGCGCTCTTTTTCACCAGCGGGCGTCTGCGCATGCCTCTGGTCTTTCCCGTCGTCCTCCTCGCGGCCACCACGATTGCCCACCTGTTGAAAAACCCTAAACACTTGCTCACCTGGGCGTTGATCGCCCTGGGCATGGCCCTGAGCTGGGTCGACTGGTGGGGCGTCCGCTCCGAGGATCTGCGAGATATTGAATACGCACGCTTGAGTAACGCTGCCTGGCGAGCGGGTGAGAATGAAACAGCCCTCTCCTACGCCGACCAGTCGGTTGAACTTCAAACGCAAAACCCCCAAATCCAGCAGCTTCGCGGACAGGCGCTCCATGGTCTCAATCGCTTTGATGAAGCGATTGCGGCGTACAAACAATCGACGCTGTCCCTACCCCAAGACCCCAATGCCTTCTATAACCTGGGACTCATCTATTACCGAAACTTGGAAATTATTGAAGCGGGGTATCACGCATTTGAGGCTGCAGGAAGCCGGGGCATGGCTGATGGCTACCTGATGACCGCGAGGTTGATCAACCAGCATAAGCATCCCCAATCGCTGGGAGGCGATCCAAGCACGGTTGAAGAGCAAATCAAGCAAGCTTTTGAAGCAGGCCAGCCCTCCCCAAAAATACTCTCGATCACGACGATATGCATCGCAGCCAAAAAGGGTGACCACGCAGCGGTCAAACACATGTCCAGAGAGTTGGAGGCCAACTTTGGTCAGCCAGCAATGGACGAGCTGGCCTGGGAGTTGGGCAAGCTTGGCTATCGGCCTTAGGGCCTCTGCCACGACTGGTCGCTTAGACGACACGGCCATGCTACACCACCGCAAAACTTTTCGCGTGTTTCGCGGGCTCTAAAAAGAACGGCGAAGCCGCTCCGCATAACCCGTCGCGAGTTTCGCAGGCCTACAGCTTCAGGAAGTTTTCCATCATCCGCATACCATCCTGGGTCAGCACCGACTCCGGATGAAACTGCACGCCGTGGACCGGGAGCTCTTTGTGTCGCAGCCCCATGATTTCGTTCTGATCGGTCCAGGCCGTAATCTCGAGGCAGTCGGGCAAGCTCTCCCGCTCGACAATCAACGAATGATAGCGCGTCGCGGTAAATGGATTTGGCATCCCGACAAATACACTGGCATCCGTGTGATGGATCTCTGACGTTTTCCCGTGCATCAACCGACCAGCCCGAACGACCTTTGCACCAAAGACATGCCCAAGGCACTGGTGCCCCAGACACACGCCGAACACCGGCATCAGCTTGCTGAAATGCTCGATCACAGCGCAGGACAAACCCGCTTCGTTCGGCGAGCACGGCCCCGGGCTGATCATGATCCGCTCAGGCTTCAAGGACTCGATCTCCGTGATCGACGTCTCGTCATTCCGCAGGACGGTCATTTCCGCACCGAGAATGCCCAGGTATTGAACCAGGTTGTAGGTAAACGAATCGTAGTTATCGATAACGACAATCATACATCACTCAAAGTTGCGCGCGAGAGCGATGGCTTTAAGCATGCCTCGCGCCTTGTTCCGGGTTTCCTGGTATTCCATCTCGGGATCTGAATCCGCCACAATGCCGGCACCCGCCTGGACGTAACACGTATTCCCGTCCATGATCACGGTGCGGATGACAATGCAGGAATCATGATTTCCATCGAAGCCGAAGTATCCAATCGCACCGCCGTACGCGCCGCGTCGAGCGGTTTCCAGCTCTGCAATAATTTCCATGGCACGGATTTTGGGTGCACCCGACAGCGTCCCTGCAGGGAACGTCGCACGAACCAGATCGTAGGTGTCTTTGCCATCGGCCAGCTCACCCGTCACATTTGAGACGATATGCATGACATGGCTGTACCGTTCAATGATCATGAAGTCGGTAGGTGTCACCGATCCCCATTTGCACACGCGACCGATGTCATTGCGGGCCAGATCCACAAGCATTACATGCTCGGCACGCTCCTTCGGATCGGAGAGCAAGTCATCCTCAAGCGCACGATCCCCAGCTTCACTGGTGCCCCGCGGGCGGGTACCTGCGATGGGTCGAATTTTCACCTTCCCGTCTTCACCACGCACATTCACTTCCGGCGAGGAGCCGGCGATACGGTGGTCACCGAACTCCAGGCAGAACATGTAGGGCGATGGATTGATGGCACGAAGCGCTCGATAGACATTCAACGCATCTTCGGCACCTTCCACCTCGAAGCGCTGACTCAAAACGACCTGAATAATATCGCCCGCCCGGATGTACTCCTTGGCTTTTTCGACCGCGCCCGTGAAGGCATCGTGCTCCATATTCGACTTAAGAGGTAACTCCGGAATATCGGCATGTACGTCCAGCGTCCGCCGTGGAATCTCCGCATTCAGGCGTTCCGCCAATTGATCAATGCGCTTCAAGGCATCGGCGTATGCGGCTTCCGCATCGTCTTCGATGAAGGCATTGGCCACGAGCTTCATGGTGTGCTTCACATGATCAAAAATCACCAGGGTGTCGGTGAGAATAAGGAGAATATCCGGCCATCCAAAACCCGGCCGCTCACACAAGGGCACCTTGTCGAATTGGGCCACGGCATCATAGCCGATATACCCGATCACCCCGCCAAAGAATCGAGGCAGGTTCTCGTCGTGGACCGCCTGGTAGCGTGACATGAACTCCTTTACGACGCTCAGCGGCTCGACGTCATCAATCACCCTGACCTCGCCCGCCGGTTCGGTAATGGTCACCGTCCGTCCGGTTGCTGAAATGATCACCTGGGGATTGCCGCCGAGAAAGGAGTAGCGGGCGATGTTTTCACCACCCTCTACGCTTTCAAGCAGGAAGGTGTAGGTGCTGTCGGATTCAGCCTTCAAGCTGGTCCGCAACCGCTCGTACGCGGAAACGGGCGTATCCTGGTCGGCCATGACTTCCCGATACACGGGCACGAGATTGCCCCGGGTGGCTTTCTCCAGAAAATGTTTTTTGTTCGGCAGCGGCATCAGGGGTCTACAAATTCGAGGTCCATGGTTTCCAGGTTCAGCTTGCGATAATAGCAGTTTCGCGGCTCGCCGGCCTGGTTCTTCGTGTGACAGATATTTCCACGGCGTGGACGGACGATGTAGAGCAGTGAATTCTGCTCACAGTTCACCCGAACCTCCAAGAGCTCGAAGGTCTCGCCACTGGTGGCCCCTTTCTCCCACAATTCGGCCCGCGAGGTACTCCAGAAGGTCGCATTTCCGGTCTTGATGGAGTGATCCAGCGCCTGCTGGTTCGCGTACGCAACCAGGATGACTTCATGGGTATCCGCATGCTGCACCGCAACCGGAAGAATCCCCTTCGCCGCAGCGGAAGCTTTTTCCAGCTTGTCAAAATCGAGTTGTAAGGCTGTTCCTTCTTCCAGTTCCTTGCTCATAACCGCACCTCCACGCCTTTCGCGCGTAAATATTCTTTTGTCTCTTTAATCGTAAAGGTTCCAAAGTGAAAAATGGAAGCCGCCAGCACTGCGTCGGCCTTGCCTTCGGTCAAGCCTTCGTACAGGTGCTCCAGTGTCCCGGCACCGCCGGAAGCAATCACCGGAACCGGGACGGCTTCGGCTACGGCACGGGTCAGTTCCAGGTCATAGCCGTCCTTGGTGCCATCCGCATCCATACTGGTCAGCAGAATTTCCCCGGCACCGCGCTTCGTGACTTCAACTGCCCAGGCAATCGCATCGAGCTCGGTCGGGTTCCTCCCGCCGTGCGTAAACACCGTCCATCCGCGACCATCCGCATTCCGGCGCGCGTCGATGGCACAAACGATACATTGGTTGCCAAAGGAATCGGCGGTCTCATTGAGAATGTCCGGGTTTAAAATAGCGGCCGTGTTGATGGAGACCTTATCCGCCCCGTGGTTTAAGGCATTGCGAACATCGGCATATACGCGAATGCCGCCGCCTACGGTCAAAGGCATGAACACCTGCTCCCCGACCCGGGCGACGATGTCCAACACGGTTGCCTGCTCCTTGTGGGAGGCCATAATATCCAGGAAGGTCAGTTCATCTGCGCCCTGCTGCTCATAGGCGCGAGCCGCTTCCACCGGATCACCCGCATCGATGAGGTCGACAAAGTTAACCCCCTTGACCACCCGGCCTTCCGCGACATCCAGACACGGTATAATTCGTTTTGCTAACATGTATAAAATCCTGCTCCAGACACAAAAAAACCCCGGTCTTTACAAACCGGGGCGATCCGAATAGCAGCGATCTCTATCGCTGCTTCGACGCCCCATTTAAATGCCAGTACCATGTGTTCATTGCCCGAGAACATAGGGGAAAGCCCTGCATGTGCAAAGAAAAAAATCTGTGGGTTCGTTGAACCCGAAGCGGTTATTCACCCGCAGCGGAAACGGCCCTAGGCTTTTTTGTCCCAGGGCCCGGTAATGGCGAGCGTCATGCCGATGTGCTGAAGATTCACAAACAGGGTACTCCCATCTGGAGAGAAAACAGCCCCGCACAGTTCGGTGCGTTTGTGATTGTTCGCGAAGGTATAGAACTTGCCGGTCGGCGTAACGCCGATCAAGCGAACCACGTCTCCACTGCGATCCTCACAGACGATCAGGTCGCCGAACGGTGCAACGGTCAGGTTATCTGCATTCACCACAATGGCGGAGTCATTGGGTTCGGCAAAAAGTTCGAGCCGGTTTTCACCCGGGCGCAGACGCCAGATTTGCCCCAACTGCTTGTTCCCACCATTTGTGCACGCAAAATAGATGCTTCCTTCTCCATCCCACCACATGCCTTCGCCGCGGGCGAACTTGGCGGCTCCCTTGGCGAACCCGGTAAAACGCAAGGCCTTCCCGTCCTCCGGCTCCGGAGCAATGTCCATCCATTCGATTTCCACCTCGTCACCGACCTTGAAGGTGGTGCTCTTCCAGTTCCGCGTATCGAGTCCCGGACTCCCCTTCACCACCAGCATCTGCAGGGTGCCGGACTGCAGTTTCGTTTTCACATCGGGGATAAACCGATAGAACAGCCCTTCGTGCTCGTCTTCGGTCTCATAGACGATGCCGGAGCGCGGATCGACGGCGACGGCCTCGTGCTTAAAGCGGCCCATCGCCTTCAGCGGGATCGGATCCGCGAGGCCCACCTCTGCCGTAGCCGGCACTTCGAATGCGTAGCCGTGGTTCTGCCCGATAATCACCGTCTCGTTTTTCTTTTTCAGGGACCCCTTCGGCACAACAGACTCTTCACACGTGACCCAGGAGCCCCAGGGCGTTGGACCACCTGCGCAGTTGCGATCCGTCCCCGCCAAGGACATGAACTGCTTGATCACCTTCTGGCTTCGCGTGTCGTATACCAGGGTGGTCGTCCCTCCTGCAGCGGGTGTTTTGCCCCCACCGGTATCGTACACTTTGTTCGACGGGATGCTGCGGACCTGCTCCAGATTTGCACTCGGCATCTGGTTGTTGACCTCGTGGTTTTTGATGAGAATCATGGTGCCGTCAGGACCGGGGAAGGTCGCCATACCATCGGGTTTGTCCGGGACGACATAGCCGTCATCCATCTGCTGACCCACCCGGGCGATCACCTGGTAGGAGAAGCCCTCGGGCAGGTCGATCACGAGGTTTGGATCGGGAACCAGGGGGCCATAACCCGGGTCAACCAGGTCAGCCAAAGCGCCCTGTGCACGGCACACATCCTGCAATCCTGAAAAGGCCATGGCCGTCAGGCTCGACTGCTTCATAAACGTTCTGCGAGAAATCATTGTCTATCCTTCCACTTCAAATACGAGAGGGTCCCGAGC
>JBLIND010000264.1:0-9301 GCA_047639095.1 Candidatus Omnitrophota bacterium
TAATCTTCGATGACCACGACCCCGGTGTTACCATCGGCGAAGGACTGCATGCTCAGCTCGGTATGCTGCTGCACCCGCGCGACCTCGGTGATCAACTGGTCGACAAAGGCCCGGTAATGCTCCCAGCTCACCCAGTCGCGTCCCCAGTTGGCGTTCAAGTCCGACGTAAACGCGGCGGTCTTGCCCAGGCCATGCCGATGCACGGCCAGGATCGGATCTTCCTCCTCATCGTACTGATGCAGGAGCACGTTGTTCGCCCGAGGCTTCAAGGACGTGATGACATAGCCATGCAGCTGAGGAATCGCATCCATCCCTTTAAGGATCGGCGAAGGAAATTCCCTAATCGGGTCGAGGGTTTTGTTCTGGATCATGCTCCGCTTGAGCGTCTTGGCCTCTTTGATGAAGATGCTGGGTAATTGTTGGGCGTGTTTGGGGTAGTAGTAACGCCCGCCGGTGAGGTTGGCGATCGTCTTCATCAGCAACTGCTCCTGGCCGCCATGGGGGAACACGGAAATCGTGGTAATACTGATACCCTCTTTGATGAAGCCTTTCAGCACCGCATCCGGCGCCGGCGAAGGATCGCCATCCGAGATGATAATCATGTGCTTCATGGCGGCGTCGTTCGCCTTCAGCGCCTTGAGCCCCATCTCCATGGTCGGCGCAAAGCTGGGCATGTCGCCGATCTGCGCGCTGTTGATTTTGGGAATCATCTTGTCCAGCTCGGAGGCGGGCATCAGGGGAAACAACCACTGCACGCCGTCGATGCCTCCCGCACCGCCATTCCCCCAGTTGTACACCATGACCCCGACATCATCCTGGGCACCGAGCACCTTGATCGCCTCGATGGTGATGCGCTTGCCCCACGTATTTCCATTCGCGAACTCACAGGTGTGCAGGACAATGGCAAGCGCGCCCTTGGGCATGATTTTCTTCTGCTTCACATCCATGGACACGGGCAGGACTTCTTCAATCGGCGTGCGGTGATACCCTCCGGGACCGAAACTGTTGTCGCCACCGAGCATGATGAAACCAATGCCTTGCCGGAAGACCGCATCCTTCACCGCCTGTTGCTGGGCCACGTTCAGCTCGTCGGCCGGCACGTTTGGAAAAACGATCACGTCGTAGGGCATGAGCGCAATCGCATCCATCGGAAACTCGGCTGAAGGAATGACCTCGACGAGTTTTTTGGATTCCTGGAGGGCCTTCGCCATGGGCTCCCAATCCCGCGGTTGCCCGACCGTGCTGGTCACGAACAGCACTTTGCCCTCACCCTTGAGGAAGAGCTCGTTGACCGCGAGATTGTTCTCCGACCAGCCATCCTTACCCTCGGGCATCTCGATGCGGGCGGCGTATTCGTAGTAGCCCGGCTCGCGCAGGTAGATCGGAATCACAAAACGATTTTTACCCGCCTTGAATTCGACCTGTCGGTCGTAGATCACCTGATCGTTTTCCTGGATGACCAACTTGCCTGCGCCCTTCTTCAGGGACGAAAGAACCACCGAGGCCTCATAGGTTTCGCCAATTTTTACCGAGCGGGGGATCTCGAGTTTTTCCAGCCAGACTTCGTTCTCGTACTCGTAGCTGATGGGCAAGACATCCACCGGGATATCCTTGGAACGCAAGGCGTCGAGCATCTCCTGCACGTTGCCGTCGGTCTCCGCTCCATCGCTGATCAACACAATGTGACCCTGGTTTTCATCCGGCAACATCGCCTCGGCCAGCGAAAGCCCACGCGCGAGGTCGGTGCCATCCTTGGCCACGCGCACATTGATCGCCTCAAAAGGAAAGTTGACCCGAGGGGGCAGCTCCACCGCGGCGTTCCGTCCGAACACCACAAGACCCGCCTGATCTTTTTCCGGCTTCTTTTCCACTTGGTTCATCACGAACTTGAGCGCGGCATCGGTGGCCCCCTCGCCAATGGAATCACTGATATCCAACACGTACATGGTGCTGACAATATCGCTCTTGCGCACCGCACGCGGCTCGGCGAGGACCATGACAAATGCCCCCGCAATCAGCAGGCGAACCAGGAGAGCAAAATGGGCGCGAAAGGGTGCCAGACCGTGATAGCCGTTGTGATGCAGCCACCACATCCAGGGCAGAAAAAGTCCCAACCAGAATGCGGTCGGCCGGGCGAAAAGCAGCGTGTCCGTTTGTTCCAGCCCGATGCACAAGCCGATGAACAAAATCAGGAAGAACCCGGGAAGCAACAGGCTCGTGACGGTCACCGGTCGCCGCCGCGGCGGCACCAGATTGTAGATCCACGAGGGAGGATTCATAACTGAATCTCCACCAGGCGGCGATTGCCCGTATCCGCGACGAGCACGCGCAAGGCATCGTCGACATCCAGGCCCCAGGGCGTGGTCATCTGTCCTGCACCATAGCCGCTGGTACCAAAGCGCCCCATCAGTTTTCCGTCGAGCCCGACGCGGGTGATTCGCCCTGCGGCATACTCCACGATGATCAGGGAGTCCTCTTTGCAGAGCGTAATGTCGTAGGGAAAGCGCAAGGACCAGGGGTGCTCAGCATCCTGCAGCTCCGCGTGAAACAGGCCCTCGTCGGTAAATATCTGGATCCGATTGTTGATCGCATCCGCGATGTAGATCAGGCCGTCGTGCCAGACCATGCCCGACGGCCGCTGGAACTGGCCCGGTCCTGTTCCGAAGCTGCCAAAGGTGAGCACGTGCTCGCCGCTACGGGTGAACTTTTGAATCCGGTCGTTGCCGCCGTACTCGGCGATGTAGAGGAAGTCCTGATCGTCCTGGGTGACCGCCACCGGGAATTCGAACTGACTCGGGCCCGTGCCGCGTGAGCCAAAGCGATTGATCTCGGTGCCGTCGAGGGCGAACTGAAGGATGCGATGATAATGCGTATCGCAGACGGTGAGGTGTTGACCATCGCGAGTGACCTCGATGCCTTCGGGACGCCCGACATCGTACGCCGGCATGAACCAGCGATTCACACAGGCGCCCGACCGATCGTAGGTGAGCACCCGGCCGCCATTATCGAGCACGTAGGCCATGCCGTCGGGGCCAAAGGTGATACTCCGCGGCCCCGGAAACGTGGTATCGATCGCCGGGATGGAGAAGGTGTGGGTGCTCTTGACCTGGAGGGTATTTCCGCTCTCAGGCGTACACGCCGTGAGTAAAAACAGCAGCGTGAACGCTACCAAATTCCTCACACCACCACGTGTCCCCAAGGCTAGCTGCCGTTTACACATTCCACCCGTAGCCTATCCCCTTTTTTCAGGCGATTGCAAGGAGGCCGGTGGAGGAGATGCCTGCTTTTTTGGCTGGAGCAATCGCGCAGGAGGACTTCTTCGAGGCTGCCGCGAAAGATCACCTCAAGCACTTCGAACGAGCCCTCGACATCCGGTATCAATAGCAGCTGTTCCGGTCGCAATAAGCGGGCGTCGATCCCCGGGAGCGTGTCGCCGGGCTCAAACCAGTTGCACGGCCCCAGCACCTCGGCGAGCGAGGGATTCTCGGGGTAGTAATAGAGCTCTTCCACCGATCCGTGATAGCTCAGCCTTCCGGCATCCAGACAAACCACCGATGCCGCGATGCCGAGCACCTTTTCCGGCACGTGGGTGGAGTAGACGAGGCTCCCCTTGCGCCGACGCACCGTTTCGAGAATAAAGGCCCAGCCTTCGACTTCGGAGGCGGCATCAACATTGACCAACGGTTCGTCCAGGACCAGCAGGTCCCGACCCGTGGCCAATGCGCGGGCGATCGACAGGCGGGAGCGCTCTCCCTGGGAAAGTTTGTGCGGGCGGGCGTTGAGGTGATCCATGAGCCGCAGAGGTTGGAGAAATTCCGCCACATCGCGGGTGGTCACCGCGGCGATGTGCTCGCGCACCGAAAGGTGGGGCCAGAGTCCGCCGTCCTGGGGCGACCAGGCAATCGGCTGGGGTGGACCGGAAACCGCTCCCTGGTCCGGCGCTTCGAATCCGACCAGCAGGTTGAGCAGCGAGGTCTTCCCCGCGCCTGACGGCCCCATGACCGCGGTGATCCCGGCTTCGATGCTCAGGTCGAGGGCGTCGAGGCGTGGTCGGCCCCGGCCGGAAAGCGCGGCTTGTTTCAGCGTCCAGATAGCGCCCATGCCCGCCTCGTAAGGTAGATGAACCCCATGACCAGCAGGGGGAGCAGCAAGGTGACCAGCACCATAGCCGAGAGCACCTGGCTTTGGCCATAGTGCATGAAATTGTAGAGCCGGGCCGTGATGGGGGTCATCCCGGAAGGTGCGAGCAGGGAGCCGAGCGTAAGGTCAAACCAGCCCAAGCAGAAGAGCGAGAGAAAACCTGCGAGCTTGCGGCGGGTCACCAACACCCAGCGGATGGCACCCGGCCGGTGCGCCATCTCGGCTGTGAAGGCGCCGCTGTGCGGGTACTTGTCCGCGAGGAGATGCAACAGAACCGCCATGGGCAAAAGCGAAAAGATCATGCCGAGCAGTAAAGGCGCTGGCGTGTCGTATGCGAAGTGTAAAACCGCCTGTTGAAACAAACGCAACAACACCAGACCGATGATGAGGGAGCCGAAGAGCCCGGGAAGCGCGGTCAACACCAGGCGGAAGGCCGTGCGTTCGCTGGCCACGACATGCCCGGCCAACCAGGCGGCGACCAGGGCAAACCCGAGACTGGTCAGCACCTCCCGGTGAATGCTGAAATCCTGGACGAGCGGCTGAACGCCTTGCAGGCTGTCGCGCAACAGGTCGAAGAGCGGCCAGGCGAACAGTAGAAACAAGGCGGGCCAGAGCGGCCAACTGGAACCGGGCCGGGAAGGCTCCGACTCGACATCCGGCAGGCGCTGTGATGCCCGGAAGCGCCAGATCAGGCCTGCGAGCAGCAAGGCCGCAATCACGAAAGGGCCACCGGCCTGTTGCAGGGAAGTCGCGAGCTGTTGACCGCCGACCTGGGCGTCGAAGAGCTTTACCGACCAGGAGCCGACGAGGAAAAAGGATGCGAGCTCGAATTCGAGGAAGGCGAGGAGGAAGACGAGCAGGACCGCAATCACGATGCCGGTTCCGGGCCCGAGAAACCAGGTGCGCATGCGCATCGCCAGGCTCGGGTGGGTCATCATACGAAGCGCAAAACGGGACGAAGCACCGATTTTCGGCCGGGCCAGGGCGAGCACGATCGCCGCGGGTCCAAGATGACGACAGACAAGGAGGAGCGCGTAAAACCCTTCGCGTGCAAGCATCGGCCAGCCGAGCACGCCATGGGCATTGGTGTACGTGTACCCCGTAAGCAGCGGCGGAACCAGGAAAGGCAGCACCGCGAAAATCCAGATCACCGTGCTCCCGCTGCGCAAGCGACGGGCAAGCGGAACCGCCAGGAGGATGGTAAGCGCCGCGACGATCAGGGCGCGAATCAGGGTGATGATCAGGTCTACGGACATCAGTGATTTTTCAGCCAGTCCAGGCAGGCATTTCGCGCGTCCAACAGATCGGTGAGGTCGATGCCGTCGGCAGCCCAGGACTTAAACAGGCGAACCTCTTCGGGGATCTTGGATGGATCGACCGGGCCGAGCGGGATCTGACGTGAACGCGCGTTGGCGAGCAGGGTTTCGCATTCGGCGGAGAGGAGGAAATCGACCAGCTTTTCGGCATCAGCCCGGCGTTTCGTGCCTTTGATCAGCGCCACCGTATTCGGAATGCAAATCGTCTGACCATCCTCGAGGCGTACCGGAAGCGCGGTGACCGGCTTTCCGTCGGCGAGGGCGGAATAGTAGTCATCGGTGTCGGTATAACCAAAGTCGCATTGACCCTGGGCCACGAGATTTTTGACCGGTCCATTGCCCGGGACCTCCTGGAGACCCCGCGCGCGAACATCCTGGTGCCAGGCCTTTAATTTTTCCGGGCCGAGCGTTTTCCAGAGTACGCTGTAGTGCGTGAGCGTGGTGCCGAACATCGGCTTCGCCATGGCGACGCGGGAGAGATCGCCGGCCAGGGCGTGTTCAAGCGTAGCTTCTTTCGCCTCGATGAGATTCGTATTCACAATCAAGACCCGCATGCGCGCGGCGAAACCCGTCCAGTATCCATCGGGATCCTTGAAGCCCTTGGGAATGCGCGCGTACCCGCTGCCTTTATACGGCTCCAGGACCTCCTTGCTTTGTAGATCCATCATGCCGAGCAGCTCGTTGCTCCAATAGACGTCGCAACGCGGATGATCCTTTTCCTGGACCAGCAGCTCGGTCAGCCCGAGGGACTTGGTGGCTTCGCTGTCGAAGCGCGGCGTAACCTTGATACCGGTTTTCTGGGTGAAGTGCTCGAGGATGGCTTCGGAATAAATCGCATCGTGGGCACAGTAGATGACGAGGTCGTCTTTCGCCGGGTTAACGATGGCGTAAAGCCCGGCGAGTGCCAGGACGGCGACGATGACAAGGGGGAGGGTGAGTTTCTTCATGTGTATAAAAAGCCACGGCTGGGGACAGTCATGCTACGCGAGGCTTAGTCCTGGGGCGGAACTTCCAGGGGAAGCGGTTGGCGAATTGCCGGATCGGCCGCGGGCGCATCGCCCTCCACCGGGGGCTGAATGCTGTCGAAATACTGCTGGATCGAATCGTGATACCCCGGAGGCACGCGCTCCTGAACGATGGCCTCGCTGACCCCCTGTTTTACCTTCTCGAGGGTGTCGTCAAAGCTCTCATCGACCTTGCCTTTCATGGCTTTCTCCTTCGTTTCCCAGGCCATGAGAATGCGTCCAGCCTGCAGGGAGGATTTCGATTTTTCTTCTTTAAACGCGTTGTCTTGATTTGGATTTTCGGGTGCCTGGCCGCCCTCACCCGTACCTGCTCCCTGCATTCCGCCGCCGTCACCTGGTTGACCCTGGCCCTGGCCTTCGCCCTTGGCCAGCATCTCCTGATAAAACGCTTCGTACTCCTCCATGCTCATGCCCTCATTCTCGCCGCCCTGGCCCTGGCCTTCACCACCAGCTTTGCCTTTACCTTCGCCCGCTTTGGCATTTTCGCAGGCCTCGCACTCGGCACCATCGAGGCCCTTCTCGCCTTGTTGATTTGCCTGCTGGGCTTTCTGTGCGGCCTGCATCGCTTTTTCGAGGGCTTTCATGTCGCGCATATTCTGCGCGTTCTGCTGCATTTCCATGCCGGCCAGATCCATCTGCTCCATCAGCTCCTTCATCATCTCCGGCGTGATCTCATCCATGAGCTGAGCCATATTCAACTGCTCGAGGGCTTTCTGCAGGGCGTTCTGGCCCGCGGCGCTGTTCATGCTGTTCTTCGCGAAGTCGGCCATCTCCTTCAGCTTATCCTTGAGCTCTTTTTCTTTCTGACGTCGCTCATCGCTATCCGGCATTTTTGCGAGATCGCGCGCGATGTTTTTCATTTTCTCCAGCTCTTCCATGACCTTGTCGATCTTGCCGTTTTCGAGTTCCTGCTTCCAGTCCTGCGTGGTCTCGGTCATCATGCCAAACTGCTGTTTGGACATACTCTTGGAGATGGAATCTTTCAGCTTTCGATCCGAGCGTTCTTTCCAGAGCTGGCCGAGCTCCTTCTGGTTGTCCTGCAGGCGGTTCAGATTCTGCCGCTGTTCCGTCGGCTTCACGGTGCGGAAGGTTTCCCTCAGCTTGTCCATGGCGACCTTGGTTTCCTTGCTGTGGGTCTGGTCGACGCCTTTTTTCTGCAGCTCGGCTTTCCGAATCGTTCGCGCCTTCTTGATCTCCTCCAGGTCCTTCTTGAGTTCGGTCACCTGCTCGCGCGCCTTGTCTTTACCGAACGGATCGAGCTGCGGAGTAAACAGCACGGCCAAGCCCAGCACGCCCATGAGTATGGCGGCATTGCGCGCCTGCGGCAGCCATGCGTAGGGCACCACCTGGTCGGGCGCGACGTCCGACGAGCGGCGTTCGGCCTGATCCACGACGATGGCTTTGTATTCCGCCGGTGATTTTTCGATCAGGGTTGAGGTCAAAAACAAGTCTTTGGTATCGGCCCCCTGATCCGCCATGCGCGCGGCATCGAGATCGGAAAAGCGCTTGTGAAACGCCAGCCCGATGATCACCGCCAGCCCGAGTGGCGCGAGCAGGGTCAGGGGAGAAAACACATTGGGAATTACCCCCAGCAGCCGTGAGACCAGCAATATGAGCAGGTAGAGCCCGCCGGCGACCAGCAGCCCGGTGTAGGTGCGACGCACAACCGAATCCAATTTCAGTCGACCTTTAACCCGCTGCAGAAGCTGACGGGTCTTTTCGCCAGTAAGAGGTACTCCAGAATCCAAGCTATCCATGATGGCCTTAATTTACCCCAGCCGCGGGAAAGCTGCAACTTAATCCCCGAGCGAGCCCGGAGGGCTATTGACCACCCGACGCGGGCAGGGCCTCGTCCATGGTATAGCCAATATTTTCCGAATGTGTCACACTCGTGACCACCCCGTGCTTGGTCAAAACCAGGACAAAACGGTTCTTTTTGATTAACGTTTTGCTTACCTCGCCGATTATCTCGACCTGGATATCGAAGGGCCGACGCTGGTCGATCACCACCTGCAGCAACTCACCCCCGATGGGACGATCGGCGATCAACTGGTAGGTGAGCTGGACCATATCGAAGAGGTCCTCCTCCTTGAAGGCCAAATTCTTGTGCTCGGCCCGGATGGCCGCTTCACAGATTTCCATCGTCCGCTTCTCGTTGGTGATGACCAGCAACTCCCTGGCCGAAACGGTGGAGGTCAACAGGCTGAGTGCGATCAAGAGGGTGGCGATTCCAACTTTCATATGCATCTCCCGGTTCATAACACGTTCTCCCGATCAGGCGAGCTTCCACGGCGCCCGATACGGACGGCTGAGCATCTTATTGGCTGCGACATCGTCGACCACTTCCTCGGTATCCGGATTCCAGCTCAGTTTTTCGCGGCCGAGCTGTAAGGCGATGTTGCCGAGGTGAGCGATGGAAATCGTGCGATGGGCATCTTCAATCGGCGCGACGGGCTCTTTACCACTGAACACGCAATCCACAAAGTTGCGGACGTGATCGTTGCTCTCGTAAACACGCTCCATGCTGTCGTCGATCTTGCTTTTGACGATCTCGCCCGGATTGGACTCGAGTCGACCGCGATTGGTGTGAATCCACTTGCCGTCTTCACCTTCAAAGGTCACTCCGCCCTTCTGACCCGTCCCCACGAGCAGCTTCATACCATCTTTATATGTACACTCCCAATCGTAGCGATCGGCGGTGTTGTACAGCTCGGTGCGCGGCGGGAAAGCACCTTTCAAATTCGTAAACGAAACCGGCCCGGTCTTCTGATTCTTCATCGCCCACTGGGCGATATCGATGTGATGCGCACCCCAGTCGGT
>JBLIND010000265.1:0-9257 GCA_047639095.1 Candidatus Omnitrophota bacterium
GTAGACTCGAGCGATGCAAACACCTCGCCGCAGCTTCCTCCGCTCCGCCGCCGCAGTCTCCCTGGCTGCAACCGCCTCCCCTCTCTTCGCGGCGAAGCCGCCTGAAAGCGTGGTTAAAACCTTGTTCGATTCCATGACTGATCTGCAGCGCAAGGAGGTCTGCTTCACCTGGGATTACCAGGACCCGAACAAAGGCCTGCTGCGGGCACGACTCGAGAACAACTGGCGCATCACCAAGCCATTCATCAACAGCCCCTTCTACACCGACGATCAACGCGATATGATTCGCGCCATCTTCAATGGCATCACGCACCCCGACTGGCACGCCCGTTTTGACCAGCAGTTAAAGGATGATATCGGAGGCTTTGGCCAAAAACAGAGTATTGCGATTTTTGGCGAACCGGGTACCGACACGTTTGAGTTTGTGATCACCAGCCGTCACCTGACCTTGCGCTGCGATGGCAATCGAGCGGACTCGATCGCCTTTGCAGGACCGATCCTCTACGGACACGAAGGGGAAAAGCTGTACGAGAAACCGGATCACCCGAACAACGTCTTCTGGCATCAAGCCAAAGAAGCCAACAAACTCATCGAGATGTTTGATGGCAGACAACGCGAAAAGGCCATCGTGTTGAAAGGTATGCCTTCCGAGGAGTTTGTCAGTACCCAGGGAAAGACGGGCACCTTTCACGGGATCGGCGTTCGCGATTTTTCAGCGGATCAGAAAAACCATTTGCAGGGGGTGGTCAAGTTGCTGTTGGAACCGTTCCGCGAGGCGGACCAGAACGAAGCCATGCACTGCTTAAAGCAACAAGGTGGACTGGATGATTGTCACCTGGCCTTTTACAAGGAAGGCGATCTGGGCGAGGATGGCCTGTACGACAATTGGCGCCTCGAAGGCCCATCGTTCGTCTGGTATTTCCGGGGGACGCCACACGTGCATGTGTGGGTGAACGTGGCGGGTCACGGACAGGGAACACAGGTAAATAGCTATCAGGACTCGGTCGGGGTCTAAAGGCGGTGATAGCCGATCCAAGGTGGGTTCAAGTTTTTTTTATTTTTGCCCAGGGCGTTCAAGCGTCGATCAGTTTTTTTACGCCATCGACGAGCACATTAAAACTGTGCGAACGATTGGATCCGTCCAACCGCAGGGTTTCGGCAATGGCTCTGGATCCGGCGACCTGTTGGTAGGCATTTCGGGTGATCTTCTTCAGCTCCTCCTTCGGACTGACAATCGCATCAGGCTTTCTATAACGCGCCTTGTTCTGGAGTTGTTCCAGTTGAGGCAAATCCAACGCTTCGCCCACCGCCGCAAGATCTCCGAGGTAAAAACTTTCTAGTTCGTGGCAGGCGATGCGGACGAGCGCATCATTGGCCTTGCCGGTCTGCTGTAGCTTCGCCACCAACCCCGCCTTTACGGTCTCGCAATCGGCGGCGTCCTTGTCGCGCATGACCAGAAATTTGGAATCTGGCATTTGCCAGTTACGTACCTTCTTCACCAGCTGCTTTTCCAAATCCTGCTTACCCTCGAAAGCAAAAAACTGGAGATGCACATCATTCGGAATGATTTTTGGCAAAACGCGCTTCAAAAATTCCTCAGCAGAAGGCTCCTCCAATAGGCATACCAGATACCTCATTGTGGATCGACCCCTCCGAACAACCCTTGCTTCCAGAGGTAGCCCATCTGATCGCCATCGGCCATGTAAGCGGAAATTTGCGGATCGTCTGACGCCCTACTTACGGCAGTATATCCATCAGTTTTGGTCAGCCAGAAGACTTCATCCACTTGGGTGGCATTCAGGAAATCAGGGCTGTGGGTGGAAACGAAAACTTGCCCCCCGCGATTAGCGTAAGCACGAAATTCTTCTGCAAGCTCCAAAAGCAGCTTGGGATACAACTGATTCTCAGGTTCTTCTACACACAGTAATGGATGGGGTGCAGGGTCGAATAAAAGCACCAGGTAGGCAAACATCTTAATCGTTCCGTCTGAAACATACCTGTCGATAAACGGATCCTTGAATGCCCCATCTTTAAACTTGAGTAAAAGTCGGCCATCGGCCGTAGGTTCGGGCACAACACTACCGATTCCTGGCACGCGAAATTTCATCCGCTCGATGATGAGGTTGAAGATCTCGGGTTCGTTGTCGTACAAATTTTTAGCAACCAACTGCAGGTTATCCCCTGAGGCGGAAAGATGCTCCGCAAATCCCGCAGCATCTTTGCTCCCCCGGGCGTGGCTGATATGGAAATCCGATACGTACCAGTTTTCGATCAGCTGTCGAAATGCATTCGCGGCTTTAAAGCGCTGAAATTGTCCGAGGCCCTTAATTGCAAGCACATCAGGGGAGTCCAGGCGCTGCTCCTCGCGATCAAGCTCCTCATCGGGCTTATCAAACTCCTCCTCGTTGGTGATTGCGTATCCCTGACCGCCTGTAAAATCCAAAAAGTGATACGGGGAACCGTATGCCCCTCGCTTGTAGCGCAATATTTCACGAATAACCGAAACCTTGTTGCTGTTTGGCATTTTCGCGAGTTGAAGCTGGTAGGTAATCAAACGTTCGACATTATTGATGGGCATGCGAAACTGCAGTTCAATTAAAATTGCGCCATCATCCCCATCTTCTCCCGCTCCCCGGGAAACCATCTCGTCAAAGCCGCCGCGGCTTTGCAGGGCCCGACTCACGTTATATGTGAGGCAATCTTTGAGGAAGCCGAACACATCAAACAGCGTAGTTTTCCCTGTGCCGTTAGCTCCAACAATCACACAAAAGCTCGGGATGTCGAAAATGTGGACATCTTTGAATCCCTTGAAATTCTTAAGCTTGATCGTTTCGATTCTCATAGTCTTGCTCTTTTTTCGTCAACGCATATATAATCGTACCTGAAGCTGAAAGCGGCGGACTGCACGATGCTTTAGTTAGTTATTGTTCAATTTCCCCTATTAACGCCCCCCGTTCAACATCAATCGAATTCTTCCATGAACTTGAATACGGCTAAACATCATATCGTAATTCTAGCATTCTTGGTATGTGCTGGTTGCGGTAAGGATCAGCTAAAAACTGGAGTTGACGGGTCTCTGGTCACAGAGAAAGGCACTGCTTATACAGAGGAAAGTCTCGCGGCTGTGATAACGAACGGAATGCCGATTTCTGCGGTCCACGCCACCTTTGGACAGCCGTTTGTGGTTTTTGATGATGGGGGTGGTAAAAAGCATTTATTATATCAAACCGAGTATGACTATTCTATTCATTCGGATGAGATGTTCCTAAGTGGATTCGGAGTATTCACCCTGAATGGTAAGGTTACAAGATGGTCGCCTTCCTATCGCAGTCAAAGATAAGGAACTACACAAAACAATCTGATCCCGATTCCCAAAGGGAATGCCCATCAAAGCACAGGGTTAAGGACCGACAGCGATCTACCCTGTGAAAGGATCCTTCACGGAGAAAACGACCCCGGAGTGGGTCGCAGAAACTGTGGTTTGTAGCACCCACTCCGGGGTGCAGGAAAAAAATGGGGGAACCCAGGCTGAGACTCGCAGAACTCGTCTGACCCTGGGCTTTGCTGTTCAACACCGTCGGTGTATCGGTAAAGCCAATAGAAGCTCAAGCGACCTACTCGCTGAAAACAAGTGATCACTAAGGTGAAATGGCCTGACTGACGATTTACGAGCCGTCAACCTCGTCCCCCTGCTTTCCCTTCTCCTCGCACTCTTCCTCTTCCTCTTCCTCTTCCTCAACGCGCTCTTCGAAATCAAAGCAGCTGTCCGTTGCCTGCACTTCCTTTTTATGTCGGGCACAGCGCTGGGTAAACGGGTTCACGACATAGTACACGCAGTAGCGACAGATAATCCGATTCTCGCCCTCGGCAAACAGATTGATCTCCGGCGAGCGATCGGCATCGGTAAAAATATCGACCTGTTCCGGTGTGGCCAATACGTCCGAAGCCTCGCCTTCCGCGATATGGCCACACTGAGAGCATTTCAGGATTTCCCCTGTTTTCGTGAACCCGTCGTAGACCGGCTCACGGATAAACAGGACGGATTTTCCACAGCCTTTGCACGTACCATCCATGTCCCTATCAAATCATAAGTTGTCCCACCTGATCAATCATGTATAGTCTCTCGCGAATGAGTACCGAATCGTGGGGCCGACTACCCAAGGTCAATCAGCAAGCCCGGGCCGTAAACTGGCACACGGACCCGCTCCCGAACGTTCCCGAAGGCACCCTCCTCCCCTACGGCCTCGGACGCAGCTACGGCGACAGTTGCCTGAACGACGGTGGCAACGTCCTGGTCACCCGCCACATGGATCATCTGCTGGCCTTTGACACCGAAACGGGCGTGTTTCGCTGCGAGGCCGGACTTTCCCTCGCCAACATCCTCCGCATCATCGTGCCCCATGGATGGTTCATCCCGGTGTCCCCCGGTACGAAATTCGTCACCGTCGGCGGAGCCATTGCCAACGACATTCATGGAAAAAATCATCACCGGGCCGGCACCTTCGGCAACCACGTAAATGCTTTTGAGCTCATGCGTTCCGACGGTTCGCGTATGCATTGTTCACCCAACGAAAACGCGGACTATTTTGCCGCCACGATCGGCGGACTCGGACTGACCGGACTCATTACCTGGGCGGAATTCCGCTTGAAGAAAATTCACAATCCCTTCGTGGATGTGGAAACCATCAAACTGAAAAATCTGGATGACTTTTTTGCGGTCGACGCCGATTCCACCGATCAGTTTGAATACACCGTCTCCTGGGTGGACTGCCTCGCGAAGGGCGCGTCGCTCGGACGCGGACACTACATGCGCGGCAACACCGCCGGCCCCGAATGCACCCGAATTCCACCCAAAGAAAAAGGGCAGAAGCCTTTTCCGATCGATGCGCCGGGCTTCCTCCTGAACACGGCAACGGTTAAAATTTTCAATGCGCTCTACTACGGGCGCCAGTTTCGCACCCGCGTACGCAACGTTCAACACTACGAACCCTTCTTCTACCCGCTGGATGCCATCCACCAATGGAACCGCATGTACGGCAAGCGGGGCTTTTATCAGTATCAGTGCGTCGTACCCTACGCCGATTCGCGGGATCACATTCGTGAGATCTTCACCACAATCGCGCACTCCGGTGAAGGTAGCTTTCTCGCCGTGCTCAAGGTCTTCGGAGATATCCAATCACCGGGCCTGCTGTCGTTTCCCCGTCCGGGTGTGACCCTCGCCCTCGACTTCGCAAACAAATCCGACTCCACGCTCGACCTCATGAACCGGCTGGACACCCTGGTGCTGGCCGGGAACGGAGCGGTGTACCCTGCGAAAGACGCCCGTATGAGCGCCGAAAGTTTTCGCGCCTATTTCCCCAACTGGGAGGAATTGATTCCTTTCATCGACCCCAAATTCTCGTCCAGCTTCTGGCGACGGGTGACGTAAGAAAAAAGAATTCTATGAAAAATATTCTCATCATCGGAGCCACCTCGGCCATCGCACAGGAAACCGCCCGCGCCTACGCCAAGGACGGCGACCGCCTCATCCTCGTCGCCCGCGACCCGGCCCGGCTCGAAACCCTCGCGGCCGATCTCAAAAGCCGCGGTGCCAGCGAAACCCATACCATCGCCCTCGACGTCCTCGAGATGGACCGCCATGACGCTGTCATCGAGGAGGCCTGGAACACCTGGAACGGCATCGACATCGCCCTGGTCGCGCACGGGACCCTCGGGGACCAGACCGCCTGCGAGAACGACTACGCTCTGGCCGAATACGAATTCAAAACCAACTTCCTCAGCGTCGTATCCCTGCTCACGCCCCTGGCCAACAAGATGCAGGAAAAGAAGGCGGGCACGATCGGCGTTATCTCCTCGGTGGCCGGTTTACGCGGTCGGTTGAGCAACTACATTTACGGTGCGGCCAAAGGCGGATTGAACATCTACCTCCAGGGCTTACGCAATCGCCTTGCGCATCATGGGGTTGCCGTGGTTACCATTCTCCCGGGCTTCGTCGATACACCGATGACCGCCGACATCCCCAAGGGTCCCCTCTTCGCTTCCGCCGAGACCGTCGGTCGCGGGATCTACAAGGCGATGAACCGGCAAAAGAACATCGTTTATCTCCCCTGGTTCTGGTGGGGCATCATGACAATCATCCGTTGTATTCCTGAGCCGATTTTCAAGAAGCTCAAGCTGTAGTCCTCCGCGCAGAATGGCGGTCCCCAGCCGTTGTTCAGCCAATCGATCAGACAAAGCACAGCACGTGCCGCGGCTGAAGACAGCTACGGTTTTTCTATCATCGGAAAACCACGTCTGATAGAAGGCAGCATGCCGATGAATCCCCGAATCCTGATTGCACTCATGCTGTTCGCCGGCACCTGGGCGGTGGATGTGATGGACCTGCCCTTTCGCAGCCTCTGGCCAAGCCTGCTCGCCTTACTGCTCGTATTCCTCCTCCGCTCCGCATTGGCCGGCCTGCTCGCGGGCGCGTTGGCGGGGGCCCTCCTGCTCGCAGGTGGCAATCCCTACGCGGCGGTCATCCGTTTCGTGGAGGTGCACCTCACCGGATCGCTGCAAAGCGCCTGGAACATCCGGGTCCTGGTCTTCACCATGCTCATGGGCGGCTTCGTAGGCATCATCGAGGCAGGCGGGGGACTTCAGGGCCTGGTGCGCCGTTTTCTCGGCGATGGAAAGCCCCAGGCCAAGCGCGTGCTCTGGTCCAGCGTCGGCATGGGGCTTGTTTGCTTCTTCGATGGCCTCGCCAACAGCCTGATGGTGGGCCGGGTGATGCGGCCACTGGCCGACAAGGCCGGGGTCGCCCGGGAAAAACTCGCCTACGTGGTCGACTCTACCAGCTCGCCCATTGCCTGCATCGCGCTCATCTCCACCTGGAGCGCCACCCAGCTCGCGTTGATCAAAGCTGGCCTCGACCAAGTCGGGGCCGCGGGCAATCCGTACCTGCTCTTTCTCGAATCGATTCCGTATAATTTCTACTGCTGGTTCACCTTGCTGCTGGTGTTCCTTGTCATCGCTCGCAATTTCGATGTTGGCCCGATGCGGAAAGCGCAGCCGCATCCAGCGGAGGATCAAGCCGAGCAGATTCAAAGCGCTCCGGCCTATCAGGCACTCGTACCGCTCGCGACCCTGATCGCGCTGATCCTGGCCGGACTGTACATCAGCGGAAGCGACCGGTTATTCCCCTCCAGCCTGCAGGACCTGGCAATGGGCTTTGGACGCTCCAAAACCGATCTCGTCCTCGTTTGCGCCAGTGCCCTCGCCTGTGTCGTCGCAGCCATCCTCAATCGCCGCAGCATTCAATCCTCAATCGGCGAAGTGTTCATGCGCGGCGTAACCAGTCTGCTCGTCCCCGCACTCATCCTCGTAGCCGCCTGGTGCCTGACCAGCACCCTCAATGCCCTGGGGGCGAAGGACACCCTCACGGGCATGCTGCAGGGTCGCCTTTCTCCGCACATGCTTCCGGTAGCGGTCTTTTTTACTGGCGCGATGACATCGTTTTTCACCGGGACGTCCTGGGGCACCATGGCGGTTCTGATGCCGCTCTCGGTTCCGCTCGCCTTCACCATCGGCGGCGATTTGCCACCCGATGTTGTGCATCACCTGCTGGTCAGCGTGATCGCCGCAGTATTCAGTGGCGCGGTGTTCGGGGATCATTGCTCACCGATCAGCGACACGACGCTGGTGTCTTCCGTCGCCTGTGATGTCCAGCCGATGGATCACGTGCAAGCCCAGTTGCCCTACGCCTTGATCGCGGCGGTCCTCGCCGCGGCAGCAGGCTTTATCCCGGCGGGATTTGGTCTTCCGGCATGGATGGGCTTGTTGTTGGGCGCCGCCGTGCTGACCGGGCTTACGCAGTGGGCGAAGATCAGGGGCTGATTTCGTAAAAGACTTCCCACAGGAACAAGCCCTTCGCCGGAGCCGTGGGAACATCGTTATCCCGCACACCGGAGGCCAGAATTCGATGGGCGTCCTCGACCGTGCGCTTACCGAGGCCGGCCTCGATTAAAAACCCGGCGAGTCCGCGAACCATCTTGTAGAGAAAGCCATTCCCGTGGACGCGGATCATCAGGTCTTCAGCCTCGCCTGCGATTTCCAATGCGTAAATTGTGCGCACACTGGATTCGACCTCGCGATTGGGATTTGCCGCGAAGCCACCAAAGTCGTGTTCTCCTTCCAGCACCCGCGCGATGGCCTGCATGGCGGCGCGATCCAGTGGACGCCGCTCGTGACAGCGGTAGGGTTGGACAAAGGGCGGAACGACGGATCCGTTGTAGATGTGGTACCGGTACTCCTTGCTCTTCGCGCTGAACCGCGCGTGAAATTCGGGATCGGTTTCGACGATTTCACGGACCCGGATCTCCGCCGGCAATAGGGCGTTCATCCCTTTTTGCAACGCCTCCATCGGTATCGCGCTATCCGCATCGAAATGGATGACCTGGCCGTTGGCGTGCACGCCGGCATCGGTGCGTCCGCTGGGATGAATGCGTATGCTTTCCTGGGTCAACTGCTTCAAGACCCCTTCGATCACTTCCTGAACCGTGATCACGCCGGGCTGGACCTGCCAGCCTCCGTATTCCGTGCCGTCATAGGCAACGAGCTGTTTAAATCGTCTGGGCATCCAGGTAACTCTGAAGGAGGATCTGTGCCGCCATTTTATCGATGACCTTTTTGCGTTTGGCGCGCGAGACATCCGCTGCGAGCAGGACCCGCTTGGCGGCCATGCTGGTCATGCGTTCGTCCCACATGATGATTTCACGCCCGGTCGCTTTGGCGAGTTTGCCCGCGAACTTTTCACACAGGAGGGCAATTTCACCCTTGGTGTTGTTCATGTTGAGCGGGAGTCCGACGAGGATCTTGTCGATTTCGCGGGCCACGACGATTGCCGCAACCTGCTCCACCGCGTTGTTCATCCCGGTGATCAACAAAGTCTCAACCGGCGTGGCCAGCATGCACATGGGATCGCTGATCGCGACACCCACGCGTCGTTCGCCGTAGTCCAGGCCGAGAATGCGGGTCATTAAAGCAACTCGCTATGGGTGCCCTGGTCCTTGAAGCGCTGAACGAGCTGCTTGATATCCTGCGCCTTGTCTTTGGCGCAGATCAGCGTCACGCCCTCGGCCTGCACCACGATGAGATCGTCCACGCCGACTAGAGCGGTCAAGCGATCACCCGAATAGACGATGTTGCCGGTCGACGCCAGGGCTTCAACCTCACCGATGGCCGTATTGCCATCCGTCGGCGGGTTATGTGCCGGCTGA
>JBLIND010000266.1:0-9245 GCA_047639095.1 Candidatus Omnitrophota bacterium
GATGCGGATCATGCACGTCGACATACGCGACCGTTATCGCCACGCCGGATTCACGCAGGATACGCGGCGCGTCGGGCAGAAGCTCATCCGCCGCCCCCCAGCCCATGAAGCCCCCATACAAACCCATGTCGGAACACTGGCTGGTGTGCGTCGTGGGCAGCGATCCGTGAATGTCGTATTCCACGAGGACCTCGGTGATCTGGCCGCCCATCAGGTCACGGGCGAGTCGTCCAATGCGTAAGGCCGCCGCACAATGGGAACTGGAGGCCCCGCGCATCACGGGTCCTACGACATCATTAAAAATACTGGTGATCATGGGCAGCCTACTTTCGGTTCGTTGGCCAGCAGTTTACGGTGTGGATCAACGAATGAAAACAGCTACCGAAAAGTATTTAGCGAGCAGCCATAGAAAGCCGCGGAAGCTCACCTAGCGGCGGAAGCGCAATGTACGCAGGAGGACCATGCCCATCAGGCCCAGGGCCAGGCTGCTGGGCTCCGGGATGATGTTTACGATCTGCACGGCATTCAAAGGTCCCCGACCGAAGGCTTCGGGATCGCCATTGCCGGCGCTGCGAATACGCAAATTACTGATCGAGATGTTTTCAAACACCAGGTAATGCCCGGCGGAGACATCCTGATTCACGGGGATCGCGGAAGCACCAAAATTCGCGCCACCGACCTGGGTGTACGTACCAGAGAAACCACCATTTGCCGCGACCCCGATCAGGTCCGTGACGGGGGTGCCCGCAGCAAGCGGATCCGACCACTCTTCAAGCCAGTAGCGCCCCTGCGAAGAACCTCCGTTATCTCCGTTCAGGTAGACGACTACATCGTAGGTTTTGCCAGCTGCAATCTGGAGATTCAGGTAGGGCTGATCGTCGCCTCCATCATCAAGATAGCCATTTAACAGGGTGTGGTCAGCGGTTGTATTACCCGAACCCGAACGCCAAGTGTTTGCTGCATCAAAATGGACCGGGTCGGATTGACCGTCGTATGCAATATTCAGCAGGAGCGAACCAGAGATATTGGCGCCGCTGTCATCGGTCACACCGGCAGTAAAAAGTGCATCGTTGGGAGCGTTGCCCGACCAGTCCGTAATGAAATGATTCCAGTTCGCCTGGGCATATCCGGGCGCGCCAGCACTCACCCCTGAACCGAATACCACATCATTGCTGTCCGTAAAATTGATTCCGATGCTGTCCGCGTTTGCGAGGCTGCAGAAGAGGCTGATGATCAGGGCACATGTCGGAAGGCGGGTGGTAGTCATAACGCAAAGACTAGGCGGTATATCGCCCCGTGTCCACGGGCAACTTGCTAATGATCAACTTAAACAAACAGCTGAACACGTCGGTATCGGCCAATGAGAGTCACTCACCCTCATCGACCAGCAGATTCAGGGAATAACCGCACGGGCCAGCCGATCGCCTACCCGGAAATGACCGAGCTCCCGATCGCCGGATCGGATCATCCACACCGCACCCGGACGCGTCTGCTGGTGACGCGTTTTGCCCGGTTCGATCACGCCATGCGGTTTCGGCTTCCCATCACGATCCATCCAACACACCTCCACCGATTCTTCACGTTGATTCACAAACGCCACATCGAAGGGATGCCCATCGGGCTTCGATGCAGGCGCAGGCCGGGTGCCTGCTGGAATCCAACGCAGCGTAGGTCGCGAGTGGATTTTAGCCGCCACCAGCGGAGCGAAGGTCTGAGGGGCCTGAGCCCGCAGTATCGCCAACATTTTTTCGTGCTCGGGATTGGCCGCGAGGTTGGTCCATTCGTACGGATCCTTCTTGATCTGATAGAGCTCCTCATCCCCGTTGGCATAATGAATATAGCGCCAATCTTCGGCACTGAGCCCATAGCTCCCCACGTCACCCAGATACGTCACGGAAACGTGATCCCATGACGCGACCGGATCCTTCAACAGCGGCACCAGACTCGGCCCGCTGTTGTCCGCTTTGGCGGGGAGCCCGGAAAGCTCGGTCAAGGTGGGGAACAAGCTCACTAGATTCACGGGCTGATCGCAAACGGACCCCGCCTTCGTTCCCCCAATCAATCCGGGAACGCCCTTCGGCACGCGGATCATCAAGGGCACCCGGGTCACCGCACGCCAGGCGGAGAATTTCTGCCAATGTTGCTTCTCACCCAGGTGCCAGCCGTGATCACTCCAGAGCACCACGATGGTGTTGTTTTTGTGCGGACCACTTTCCAGCGCATCCAGGACCCGACCGAGCATGGCATCGGCAAAGTGAATCGACGCGAGATACCCTTGGATGCCCTTTTTCCATTGGCCGTGTTGCTGGATGTGTTCGAAGTAACGATTCGGTCCGCGGCGCTTTCCAGCCGGTGGCAAATCGTCGAGATCATCCGCCTTGTACCCGGGTGGCAACTGAATATCCTCCAGCGGAAAGGGTTCAAAATATTTCTCAGGAACGAACCACGGTTCGTGCGGGCGATAAATGCCACACGCGAGAAAGAACGGCTTGTCGTGTTCGCGCGCGAGTTGCTCCCCTACCCACTTCGAGACCAGCCAGTCGCCGCCGTATGCCTCGTCCGTGGCATCGAGCGCCGCCCAATCCGTCTCGACGTATTGCCAGGGACCTCCGCGCGGCAGATTCACCGGGCGATATTCGGGATAGAGCGTACGCGGAAAGGGATCTTCGGTTTCTTTCGCAGGAAAGTACGTATCCCACGAAGGCGCATCGATAAAGTAGTGCAACATCTTGCCCGACCCGCCGGCCCAGTACCCATGGCGGCTGAAATACTTCGGCAGCAACTCCGCATCCGGCAAGACCTCCCGCATTTTCTGCCCGTTTTCATACAGGCCCGACACGTGCGGTGACAAACCCGTGAAAATGGACGTCCGCGATGGATTACACGCCGCCGCCGGACAATGCGCGTTCGTAAACAACACCCCACTCGCGGCCAGGCGATCCAGATTCGGGGTAAGCGATTGTTCATTCCCACCCAGGCAACCAATCCAATCGTTCAGATCGTCCAGGGCGATGAAGAGGATGTTTGGTTTGTCAGCCGCAGCGGCGGTCATGCAGAGAGAAGTAAAGAAGAGGAGCCACTTACGCATGCCTTAGAGGGTGCAACCAGATCGCCTCGGAATCAACAAGATCTTTGCCCCGGTCTATTTGGCGTAGCACGACATCTGAGCCCACCCGGTCAAGAGTTTATTTGTGCTATTCATTGAGTTACCCACATGTACTCATGGCTTTAATAACAGGCGATCCACGCTTGATCAGGGACATCCGGTATCGTTGTTCATCATAGGCCTCGCCTGTTTTTCAGCATTTGAACAAGATTCGTCCCCACTTATACGCAAGGGCGCGAACCGCTTCCGGGTGTGTTTTTCCGGCGGCGCGTTTCATTTCATGAACCCTCGCGCCCAGGCGGATTTCCCGATCGAACAGCGGGCGTATTCATGCAGCGTTTGTCGTAAAAACTTCGGAGCACTCGGCATACGTGGACCAGACCGCATCAATCGCATCTTCGATGGATTTGAGGCTGCGATTGAACGCTTCGATCTGGGCGATGAGTCCTTTGATTTCCAACTCAAGGATCTCCAGCTCAACCCGGTCATCGGTGACCGCTATGGCCGCTCCGATAGCCTCCACGAGCGTCTCAACGCGGGCCTGCCCACGGAGGTTATGCATATGGAAAAACTTCAGCAGGGTCGAGGCGCGATCTCAAGGTCGATACCGGCGACTCGTCAGCAACGCTTTCACGCCGCAAATGTCACAAAGGATTCGCGGCAAAAACGAGTTCGGCTCCGACATCTACAAGTGTTGCGGCGAGTCGTTTGACTTGCTGTCCACACCGCTCCCAATCCGCATAGGCGGGCACGGCTTCTTCAGCTTCGGCATCGCGCGCCTCGGAAAACGCGCGCAATTCCACCAGGCGTCCCAGGACATCCCGCACCGATGCTTCGGTGTCTTCGGGCAGGCCTTGCATGCCTTCGGAAAAACTTCGCAAGGCCGCCAGCTCACGGTTGATGATTTCAACCAGCTCGGCAGATTTTTTCTCCACCCCCCGGGCCGACGTCGCGGCCAGAAATCCTTCATAGGAATCCTTGAGGTCCATGATGAAGGATTTCTTGTCAGGCTGTGAATCGTGGATCAAACAAGCCAGGCGATCGATGCCGGATTGGGCGAGACGATGATAGACCACGTCCAGGGCGACACGTTTTTCGCAGACGAAGAGCACCTGCTTACCCTTGGCCACGTAATCGGGTATGAGATTGGTAATCGTCTGGGACTTACCAGTGCCCGGCGGTCCCTGGATGATCAGATTCGCGCTCGTCCGGGCCCAGGCAATCGCCCCCGTCTGGGTTGGATCGGAGGGAACGATCAGGTATTGGTCCTCCAAGGGCAAGGGCGCGGGAGCGGATGTTTCATGTTTGTGCGAATCGAGCGAGAAAATTTCGTCGAAGGCGGGATTCTCGACCGTGGACACTACCCACTCGTTGCAATCGCGCACGAGCGACATTTTCCGGTAATTAAAATTGCCCAGGGTCAGGCTGCAGAGATCAAAATCCCAGACATACGGATTGGACGTGCTGCCCTCTCGCAACTGATACACCTCCTTGGTCACGGAGAGCTCCTTGATGCCCTGGACTTCGGGACGGCGAAGCACGGGCTTACCAGAAAACAAATATACGAGGGGGAGCGGCCCCGGTTCGCGTCCCGACGAATCGTATCCAGCACCCCCGGCAAATACGGCGCATCCTCAAGCCGCAGGTAACGACCCAATTGGATCTCGCCATCGTTGACCAATTGCTTCGCAAGGTTGGGCTGCCAGATGAAGAGCTGTTCCGGACGAATGTTTTTATAATCGAGCAGCAGCGGCACCGACGAAATCGTCAGGTTCAAGGTGTTCAGGGTCTGGCGAAAATAGATCAGGCGGTTGCGACGGGTGATTTCGAATAAGCGATTGCGAAGATGATGAATGATCTGTTTTTGCCGAGCCGGGGGGGCGGTTTGAAACCCATCGATCGAGCTGAGATCCATTTCCTGGTCCAGCGGCTGGTCCCGTTAATTTCCCAGTACCGCCAGGACCGAAGCGAGATTCTGTGCCCGCTCATGCCGATCCACTACGATCATACGGGCGATCGCGGTGGCGACCACGGGATGGATACGATCGTTCAGACTGACCAGCCGGTCCCGACCATCGGCAAAATGAAGCAATTGATCCTAGCGGTGGCCTCGCAAACGGAGGCAGCGAATTGAACTTTTAAGCAAGCTCGGGGATCTCCTCCATTGCTTGTTGTTCCTATACCATAGTGTGAGGGAAGTTGTCCATCCGGTAGGTCGACTTCAACAACTCAAGCTCGACCGATGCCGTGTAGTCCGATTGTGCTTCCGTGGAAGCAAATCAGTCCCAGATCTCTCGATGCCCCCGTTTCAAATAATCCCGGATGGCTCTATGATACCCCATAGGCTTCAATGTCATTGCAGGATTTGACTAGTAAGCCTGTACCAACGGTCCAGCGGGGAGTCGAAATACGAAATCGTAGAGGTGCAAAGCGCGTGCCGAGCCTGAGCATCTATCCTTGTCGGTGGACCGATGGTGTTTTAAACGACACGCAGGAGTTCCATATGAAATATCTACGTACCCTCTCATGCCTTCTCTGCCTCTGTCGTGTCGCGCTCAGCGCCGCGGAAACGCGTCCGCCTAATTTCGTCGTCATCTTCACAGATGACCTGGGCTATGGCGACCTCGGGTGTTTTGGCTCACCGGATATTCGCACCCCGCGCCTGGATGCGATGGCAAAAGCAGGCATCAAATTCACCAGCTTCTACGCCCAATCGATTTGCGGGCCGTCCCGCGCGGCGATCATGACCGGTTGTTATCCGCTGCGCGTCGCGGAGCGGGGAAATACCAAGCAGGTCCACCCCATTCTACACAGCGAGGAGATCACGATCGCGGAAGTGTTGAAGACCAAAGGCTATGCAACCGCCTGCTTTGGCAAGTGGGACCTGGCCAAGCACGCGCAGGAAGGCTTTTTCATGGATCTCTTCCCCACCCGGCAGGGCTTCGACTATTTTTACGGCACCCCCACCAGTAACGACCGCGTGGCGAACATCTATCGGAACGAAGAAATTATCGACCCGAACTCCGACATGTCCACCTTGACCCAACGATACACCGACGAAGCCATTGGCTTCATGCGCGAACACAAGGACGAGCCGTTTTTCGTCTACCTCCCGCATTCCATGCCACACACCCGCCTGGATGCTTCGCCGGCCTTCAAGGGCAAGAGCCCGCGCGGCCTTTATGGGGATGTGGTGGAAGAAATTGATTTCAACTGTGGCCGCCTGCTCGACGCGATCGAGGAGATGGGCCTGAAGGAAAGCACCTACGTCCTGTTCACCAGCGACAACGGCCCCTGGCTGATTAAAAACAAAGACCATGCCGATGGTCATCTCCCAAGCGATCACGGTGGATCCGCCGCACCGCTGCGCTCCGGCAAGGTTTCCAGCTTCGAGGGCGGTTTGCGGGTGCCCGCGATCCTGGTTGGACCCAACGTTCCCGCGGGCAAAACCTGTGACCTTATCGCCAGCACGCTCGACGTATTCCCCACGCTCGCGGCCATGGCCGGGGCCGACATCCCCCAGGACCGGGTCATCGACGGTGAAGATATTCGTCACCTGTTTCACGGCCAGTTCGATCAGGCAAACCCCCAAAAGGCCTTCTATTATTATTTACGCGTGCACCTGCAGGCGGTTCGCCAGGGCAAATGGAAGCTCCACCTGGCGCGTGAGGCCCAAGCCGCCGGGACCGCACCCTTTCAGAAAAACACCCACATCGCGCCGAGCGATCGCATCGGTTTCGACCAACCGTTCCTCATCGATCTCGATGCCGACATCGGCGAAACCACCAACGTGGCCAGCGCCCATCCCGAAGTCGTCGAACAGCTCCTCGCCCTGGCAGAGCACATGCGTAACGATCTCGGCGATACCGATCAGGTGGGGAAACATATGCGCTTCTTCGACCCGATCGATCCCCGCCCCACGCGTCCGCCGCTGCCCGCCCCCCGAACGGGTAAAAAGAAAAAGAAGTAGACCGCCTATTGAAACGCGGACTGGGCCTTGCTGAACAGCAGGCGAATCTCTTCAGCACCTAAGGCACGCTGATACAACATGAATTCATCCAGGGATCCATCGAACCAGCTGTTTTCGCCCTTGTACCCATCGCGTTTCCAACAACCGAGATGCACGGACTGATCGTCGTAGCTGGTCGCATCATACCGGATCGGAGCCGCCGCCCCATCCTTCTTCGCGGTTAACTGCCCGTTCACATAGATCCGGGCCACCGTCCCTTCGCGCACCGCGACGAGATGATACCAGGCATTTTTTTCCAGTACCGGCCCTTGTATTTCGTTCCGCTCGCCGCCATCGGCCCCTTCCGTAAAATAAACGAGGCTCGGCATGTTGGCTTTTTCCGGCTTGCTTGAAAAAGTGAGCTTGATGCCCGCGTTGCGCTTGGGATCGCCGTTGGTATCGGCGTAGTTGATCTCGCACAAAAAGCCATTTCCGGCTTCCCCGCGCTTGAACCAACACACGACGGAGAAGTTGTTCGTGGGATACTGCCCCGCCTCATCCGGCAGGCGCAGGCCTCCGGTCAGGCCGTTAAACCGTGCCGCCTGTCCAACAACCCCGGGCTCGAAGGAAAGGCCTTCGTAGATGCGGCCATCGTTTCCGTAACCACTTTGATCGATGACCATCCCGCTTTCGACCTGATCAAAACTGTAAACGATCAGGGGTTTATTCGGGTCGACCTTCATCGGCGGTGGCGGCGCTTCATCTTCAACCGCCTTAATCGCCGCACGAACCGCAACCGCATCTTGAATTCGGTTCTGCTGGGTCAACACCACGATCAGGCGCTCGAGTTTTCCTTTATAATAGGTGTTCAGCTTCGCCATGCGTTCTTTATGGACCCCGCGGTCCTTCAGGGCCGCTGCTTTCACCTGTTGCTGCAAGCGGCGCAAGCTCGCCGGCTCGTCAACCACCTCCATATCCGCCGGATCACTTAACCCATCAAAGGCTTCCATCAAGGTGGTGATCGCCAGAACCACTTCCAGGTTCCCCTGCTTCCGCGCCTGGGCATTCAGCTTATCCAAGGCCAGGGCATAATTTTTATTTATGACCCCAACATTCTTCTCGTACGCGGCGACCATACCCTCACGCTGCAGACCGTATTCGACTTTTAACCGGTCGAGCTCTGGAATCTCAGCCTGTGTCCAAGACACGAGCAGGAACATCAGGAATAAGGCAATAAATCTCATAGGCATCGAATTAGCACATCGCCGGCCAAATTCAATGTCAACTCCTCGATGCGGAGTATGCAGCATCATCGCAGCACCCATGATCCCATGCCCATTCAAGGTTGAATTCATCTTCCACATCGAAAATGATAGAAATCGAGTGAAGCTGCTGGGGTGGCGTTCTACATAGGGAGGGTTTCAATCATCCCTTCCATGGACGACAGACCCTTTTGAGAACCACATGACCAACAGGAACCGGGCAATTGAAATCTAGCATCCCTTTGACACCTCTCCTGAAGCTCCTCTTCATCTGCGGACTTCTACTCTCCGGTGGCTGCCGCAGCTTAACCGTCGATACCGCCAAGCCTCCGGTCCTGGGCACGGGCAAGAACATCCAGGCGACAGCGGAAGCTGCAGCCCTCGCCCGCTACACGGCCTACCGCGAACGAATGAAACGCGAATTCGTGGCCATCGGTGAAGGGCCGGGCAGAAGCCTGGTCGCGCACCAGGTGGCCGATGGCCATATCGGCTGGTGGGCCGATGCGATGGTCGTACACGGCTGGTACCTCGCCGTGCTCGCGACCGAACACAACCGGGCCGTCACCGATGAACACCGGGCCTCCGTGGAGGAGGAACTCCGCTTCGCCCTCAAGGCCATCGATCGCGTCGACCTGGAGGCGGAGCCCACACTGAGCGGCGGCAAAGCAGAACGCCTCCTGGATGGATTTTTTCTCCGAGACGACGTGGACGATTCCGTCCTCCCCCACTTCACTCAACCCAGCAAGCTCGACACCATCCGGTCGGATTACACACACGAGTTGAAGACCCACAATGGCGGTGCCGCCATGAGCCAGGACCAGCTGATCAGCATCCTCTTCGGCCTGGCCATGATCAATCGCTTCTGCCTGGAACCGGACATTCAGGCCCAGGCGCGCGATACGTTCCGACGCGCCTACGCCAATGTTTC
>JBLIND010000267.1:0-9239 GCA_047639095.1 Candidatus Omnitrophota bacterium
GGACTTTCTTCAGAAGAACCGGATGTACGAAGTGCTCGGTCTGTTTATCCTCTTCGTCGTCGGCATCATGTTGCTCTCCGAAGGGGGGCATCTCGCCCATCTCCACCTGTTTGGCCATGAGATCACAAGTATGAGTAAAGCGACCTTCTACTTTGTGATTGGGGTCCTCGTGTTGACCGATGTCGTGCAGAGTCGTTATCGCAAACGCCTGATGCTGGCCGAAAAGGCGATGCGGAAGCACGCCTGATTGGGGCTGGTCTGGCTCGGAAGCCTATGAGACACTCGTCCATGCGCGTCCTGCTGTTCATCCTTAGTCTCCTCAGTACCGTTGCCGCCGCCCAGACGAACCAGTATTTGTTCATCGGGCACACGCGCAGTGATTTTCAATCCGTCGTCTGGCCACTGGAGCACGTGCAGTACGATGCGTATGCCACGCTTATGCTCGGTGGCGATTACCTCTGGGATACGTCGGCCAACGAGCAGTCGATGCGCTACATGGATTCGGTGTTCGATCTGGATCGTCCTGAAACGCTCATCGCCTTCGGGAATCATGATGATGCCAGCCGAACGCGCTTCCGGGCCTATACCGGACGAGCGCTAGCCTACACCTACCAGACCAACGGCATGTATTTCATCGTGCTGGATACGGAAGAGGATCCGGGCGATATTCCGCCCGGTCAATTGGCCATGATCGACCATGCCGTGAACAACGTGACCAATATCAGCGCGATCGTCCTCGTGAAGCATCGCATTCTCTGGATGGTAAACAATGTGGACCTGGCCCACCTCATGCCGCAAATGGCGGCCACCACGCAGAGCCTGGGGAGCTCGAACTGGTTTTCGGATGTGCATCCCCTGTTGGTGCAGGCCGAGCAGGCCGGCATCGAAGTGGTGTGTCTCGCAGGGGACCGCACCGACGTGAACGTCGAGTATGCCCGTGACGGCGTGACGTACCTGGCTTCCGGGATCAAGGAGGAGTTCCCGCCCACCAATAACTTCGTGGTCACCCTGACCCAGGATGTCGGCGCCGGTACATTGACCCATGCCTTTAATGATCTCACCGAGCTGCCGACGACCTTTCCACCGATCGTGATCAGTGAGATCCACTTTCAACCGGGGAGTCCTCAGGTTTCCGGCCATGAATTTGTCGAGTTGTACAACTTCGGCAGGAAGCCCTACGACCTGAACGGCTGCGCCGTCATTTCCGGCGTTGGATTCAGTTTTACGAACAGCACGATCCTCGCGCCCGGTGGCTTTCTGGTGCTCGCGCGGGATGCCAGCATGTACAGTGGCTTGAGCGTGCCGGTGCTCGAATGGGAGGCTGGAAACAATCTGGACAATTCACGGGATGCGATTGTCCTCGTCGATCCCGCGGGCAAGGTGCTCGATGCCGTGGCCTTTGACAATAAAACCGGGGGTACGGACACCCCCTGGCAGCGCGAACCGTTCGGGGGAGGGCCGACCCTCGCCCTCCTGGATGCGCATGAGGACAACGTCTGGTCACGCAACTGGCGGTCGAGTGAGCAGGATGGCGGTACACCCGGCGCGCCGAATTTTGTCCTTCCCGTGCTGGAGCGGGTTGCCCTTGATGGGGGCGCGGTCGTGAGCCGGTGGGCTTCGGTCGAGACCGGCGTAGACTATGCCCTGGAAGCCTCGCCCAGCCTGAAGATCCCGCAATGGCAGGAGCTTGGCGTATACCCGGCCAGCTTCAACACGCTCAGCCTGACGAATGCGCCCGGCATCGATTCGACTTCGTTTTATCGTCTGCGCCGGATCTTTCCCTGAGTCGGCAGGGTTTTCCGGATCCGACTAGACGGAGGTAGCCGTCGGGACTTCAAACCCGGGATTGTTTGCATCCTTGAGCAGGGCATTTGCCTCTGTCGCGTGATTGCCGATATGGCGTTCCGTCTTCGGGTCAAAACTCAACCAGGGGCCGACCGTGTATTCCGCTTCGTTCTCCGGCATCCCCACGCCTTCATGCATCACCGCGTGTAGCTTCATGAAGTGTTCGTGTGCATCCGGATTATCTCCGAAGCGTCCGGCCTTGGCATTAAAGGGGACCTTCTCGCCCAGGCGGTATGAGTTGTTCATCAAGTGGCCGAGCACGCAGCCGTAGTGGGCATCATGCACGTCCCCGTTCGCCATCTTCGGATCACCTGCACGACAGGCGGCTACGAAGCTGCCCCAGTTTCCGCCGGGGGTGACATCGCCTTTGTCCACCTTGATGTCCTCAGGTTTGTCACTGCCTTTGGCGTAATATTTGTTACCCACAATCTTCCCGCCATCCTCGAAGTAGTAGGCATTCTCGACCTGGCGTTCATATCCTTCGTAGTTCACGTTGCGCACATTAAAGAAGGCGTACTGCCCGTTCGGATATTGCGCGATGCCGAACATGGTGTTGGGCGTTTCGCCCTGGTCATTCCACTTGAAGCGTCCGCCGATGGCCATGGCGCGCACGGGATGGGTTTGATCTTTGTCGATGGCCCAGCGGGCGACGTCGAGTTGATGCGTGCCCTGGTTGTTCAGATCGCCGTTACCGGTTTTCCAGAACCAGTGCCAATTGTAGTGTACGTAGTTGGCGTGAAACTGATCGATGACCGAGGGCCCTTTCCACAGATCCCAGTCGAGGTTCGCCGGTGGGGCCCCGACCGGTTTCGTGCCGATGCCGCCACGTGGCTTGCATGCGTAGCCGTATGAAATCTTGAGCTTGCCGAATTTGCCGGCGTGAATCGCCTCGGTTAAACCGGCCACCCCGGCATCACTGCGCTGCTGGGTTCCGTGCTGAATCACCACGCCATATTTTTTCTGGGCCTCGACACAGATGCGACCTTCCGCGATGTCGTGGCTCATCGGCTTTTCGACGTACACATGTTTGCCCGCCTGGGCGCCCCAGATGGTCATCAGCGAATGCCAGTGGTTGGGTGTCGCGATAGAGATGGCGTCGATGGTGGGATCTTCCAGCACCTTGCGGATATCGGTAGCCCCCTTGGTGGTAAAGGGTCGCCCTTTCTCGGTAGCCTTTTTCTCCATGTTTTTGAGCCGGTTGTTCAAGACGTTCTGATCCGGATCGATGATGTAGGCAATTTCGACATTGGGCTGATTGCCGAAGCCGTCGATATGACTGCCACCCCGACCGTTCACGCCGGCTACGGCAATGCGCAGGCGGTCGTTGGCGCCCAGGACTTTGGCGGAGGCGTGGGTGCCGCAGATGAGTGCGGAAGAGCCCGCGACTGCAGAGGTGTGGATAAAAGCGCGACGATTGATTCTGGACATACGGTTCTCCGGTTAGGGCTTGGAAAGATGCTTTAAGACTATGGCATATTCGAGGCGCTTCGCAAGTCTGCATCCGTCACCCTCAGGGTTGCGGCAGGCATTTAACCCTGCTCTATGGTGTCGTTGAAGACGGGAGGGTTTTCACTGCACGCCCGCATCTCACGCAGGGATGTGCGTAAGGGGGGCGTTTCACACGTGTTGCTTCAGCGAGCCAGCGGGTACACCACCACGCCGGTTTGAATCACAAAAAAGATACCGCCGATGATGATGGCAAACAGGGCATGTCCTCCGCCCGTAGCTTTTTTTCTCCCCCGTACGCCGAGAATGACCGCTGCGCATCCGGTTATGATGCCCGTAATGGGGATAAAGGAAAACACGGCCAAATAGTAGGCCCAGAGCGCGGCCGCGTTCTCATGAGGCACCCAGCGATCTTCAACAGGAGTATGTTCTGGCATAGCCTTAGCTTAGGGTAGAATGGATGATTGTCAAAAACTGGTATTACACCCTGATTCAAATGGGGATCTATGTGGCCACCTTCAGTGCGTGGAAGGTCTTCCCCTCCCGTCTCGGCTTCGTGCTGGGCGGCCTTGCCGCATTTGGACTGATGATGGGTCTCATGCGATGGGCATACCAGCGGGGCTACTTTATCGGGAGTACGGATTTGCTGATCCACCTCTTGATCGCCGTCGACCTGTTGGTGGAAGGGATCATGTACGAAGTATACAACCTGCTCATGCGATTATATGGGCACGAGGCAGATGCCGTTTTTCTCATCCATGCGCATAACGGCTTCATGCTCTGCGCTTCAGCTTTTTTTATTCTCGTCGTCGGGTATCGATTCCGGCGCCTGACCCGGACCTGATATTCGCGTGGAACGCCGGGTCGCCGGGATTTACAGTTGCACCTTGAACCGGGCTGTTTAGGGTTTGCCCATGAGAAATGTAATCCTGGGTCTTCTTCTTTTTATCGTCCAACTTTCTTCGTTGCATGCTGCGCCGCCTAAGCCGGTCTTCAGCTCCAAGGTGATCACCAAGAAAACGCCGGGGCATGCGGTTCGGATCAAGGCGGACCTTGCCGGAGCCCGCCAGATCTTCCTCGTGGTCGAAGCCGTTGGAGACAATAATTGCGACCACGTCATTTGGGCCGAACCGCAGCTCTCGGGACCGAAGGGCGTAAAAAAGCTCACCGATCTCTCGTGGAAGAAAGCCACCAGCGGCTGGAAGGCTGTTCAGCTCAATCGTGGCGTCGCCGGTGCCCCCATGCGCATCGCCGGTAATCCGGTCGCTTATGGGATTGGGACGCACTCGTATTCGGTCATCGGGTACGACTTGCCTGAAGGGTTCACACACTTCGAATGCCTGGCGGGGCTCGACAACGGCGGAACCGATCAAGCCTGCGGCGAAAGCGCTTCGGTGGTCTTTCATATCTATACGGAGGACCCCCCGCCCGAAGGATCTCAATTCGTGGATTACGGAAGTGGCGAAACCTTTGTGCCGGTGGAGCATTTCAGTGTGCCTGAAGGGTTTGAGGTCTCCGTATGGGCGACCTCTCCGCTGTTTGAAAATCCGACCAATATCGATATTGATCATGCCGGTCGGGTCTGGGTCGCCGAAGGCGCCAATTACCGCGGTAAGCGCGGACGGCCCGATGGCGATCGCATCGTGGTCCTTGAGGACGTGAACCGGGACGGTCAGGCCGACAAGACGCATACCTTTGTACAGGAAGCCGGCTTCATCGCACCCCTGGGCATCGCTGTAATCGACAACAAGGTCATTGTTTCGCAGCCACCGGATTTGATTGTCTTTACCGATGTCGACCGGGATCTGAAATTCAATCCGGAGGTGGACAAACGGGAGGTGCTGCTCACCGGGTTTAATGGGAAGAATCACGATCACAGTCTGCATTCCGTTACCGCGGGCCCTTCGGGTCAGTGGTACTTTAACTTCGGCAACATGGGTGGGGATGTCATCGACAAAGAGGGGTTTCATCTCAAGTCCGGAAGCCCGTACAGCATGAAGGAGATCGCCGGACACAAAAGCAGCGATGGCCATGTCTATCTCGGCGGCACCGCGATGCGGGTCAATCCCGACGGGTCTGGACTCCGGCCCATTGGTCATAACTTTCGCAACTCCTACGAGCAGACGGTCAGTTCGTTTGGCGATGTTTTCCAGAACGATAATGATGATCCACCGGCTGCCCGCACGACCTGGTTGATGGAATACGGCAACCTCGGCTTCGCCTCGCTTGACGGCCAGCGCAGCTGGGGGACGGACAAACGCTGGGGACAGGATACACCCACTGCAGAGTGGCGGCAGGACGATCCCGGTTCGATCCCGGCCGGCGATGTCTACGGCGGCGGTGCACCCACTGGCATCGTGTATTACGAAAACGGGGCGCTCGGCGATAAGTGGAACGGCCTCCTGCTCTCCTGCGAGCCCGCTCGGAACACGGTGTTTGGTTATTTACCCAAGCCGGAAGGCGCCGGCTTTAAATTGGAACGCTTCGACTTCCTCACCACAAATCCGGAGAAGGATTTTGCCGGCGCGGATTTTCGCCGGGGCGATATGGGACGTTTGAACACCCTGTTCCGTCCCTCGGATGTGGCGGTTGGACCCGATGGCGCCATCTATGTTTCCGACTGGTTCGACGCGCGGGTAGGGGGGCACCAGACCCTGGACAATACCCGCTCAGGAACCATTTACCGCGTCGTGCCTAAGGGCGCGAAGCCCTCCGCTCCGAAACACGACTTCACCTCGGTCGCCGGACAGATCGCGGCGTTGAAAAGCCCCGCGGTCAACGTGCGCAACATCGGGTTTGTGAAATTGCAGGCGCAGGGTGAAGCCGTGCTCGAACCGGTCAAGGCCTTGTTGAATGATGCCAACCCCTACATGCAGGCCCGTGCGATCTGGCTGCTCGCGCAGCTCGGTCCAAAGGGCATGGCCGAGGTCGAAAAGCGGCTTACCCACAGCGATGCCCAGATGCGCATCGTCGCTTTCCGGGCACTGCGCCTGGTCAATCATCGCCTGCTGGACCACGCGGCCGTGCTGGCGAAAGATTCGTCGTCCGCCGTGCGTCGTGAAGTCGCCCTCGCCTTGCGCGATCAGCCTTTTGAACAGGTGAAGGGCATCCTGCTGGAGCTGGCGAAAGGATATGATGGACAGGATCGCTGGTACCTCGAGGCCTTTGGAATTGCCTGCGCCGGCCAGGAAGCCAAGGTGTACACCTTGTTGAAGCCAACCTTTGATTCGAATCCGTCCAAATGGACCACGCAACAGGCTGACCTCGCCTGGCGCCTGCATCCTCCCGCCGCCTTGGCCGATATGAAGGCCCGGTCGCTCGCCGCGGACCTGCCCTTCGAACAGCGTAAGCAGGCCATGGTGGCCATTGGTATAACCGATTCGGCTCAGGCGGCCATTGCCATGGTCGAGATCGCCAAATCCGATGTGAAAGACTCCGCCGAAGAGGCGAAACGCTGGATCGATGCCCGCCACAAGAACATGTGGCGCAAGTACGACGCTCCGGGCATGCTCAGCGGCAAAGCCACGGCGAAAGTTGAATACAACGACCACATTGTACCCAAGCAGTTCGGTCGCGTTACCCAGCTGCCCTCGGTTGAAGAGATCCTCAAGCTGAAAGGCGATGCGAATGCCGGCAAGTTACAATTCGGCCTGTGTACGATCTGCCACAAGCTGGGCGGAACCGGGATTGAGTTTGGTCCCAACCTGACGGGCTGGGGGAAGGGGCAACCGCTGGACGTGATCGCCCGCGGCATCGTCGATCCTTCATCCGATATCGCACACAGTTTTGCCTCCGAGGATCTAAAAACCACCTCGGGAAAAACCATTCAGGGTTTTGTGCTCGCCGAAGGTGATCCCGTAGTCCTCCGCGTCTTTGGCGGCGATGCCATCGCCATCGACAAGGCCGATATCGCTTCCCGAACCAAGCATAAGGAATCGCTCATGCTGCCCGCTTCCCAAATGGGCCTGACCGCCCAGAACGTTCGCGACCTGGTCGAGTATCTGAAGCTGAACTAGCCAGCCGTAATACGAACTTCATTCCGTCCCAGCGAATCAAGTGGTCACCTGGACATCTTGCACGCAGGAAACTCGCCCTTCCCGACTACGCTTTTAGACCTTTGATCGCCTGGGCCTGAGGGAGTATGTCCCTGACCTTTCCTTCGGAACCGGGGACTTCCGGGGTCTGAAAAACATGTCCACTCCATGGACGGGGAGACCAATCCGGATGGCGGCAGCCAATACGGCTTCACCCGCGAGAACGTCCCGTACGTCTGAGCTGAAGAAGGCGAACTTCGCCCGGCTCTTCGCTTTGCGCGTCGACGTGGTCAGCTGATGATGACAATGTCCAAAGATGTCTAATGAAATAGGCTGTTATCATAATTACTCTGTGTTCGGACATCTGTTTGGACATCTGATTACTCTGTGTTTGGACATCTGTTTGGGTCCCCATGTCCACCCCGTGGATCCCCCCGCCGTGGAGGTCTCAAGAGGTCGAAATGGTCCGGTAGTGATGAAAATCAGCTAAAATACTTAATGAAATCGCATGTCTGCATATTTACTCTGTGTACACCGGCTTTTGGTTGCCCGGAAGTACGACGGATCGAAACTGCGAAAGATGGCGGGCGACCACGTACGAAGTCGGAGATCAGGAAGCTGGTTCTTCGCATGGCAGAGGAGAATTCAACCTGGGGCTACACGCGGATCAAAGGGGCATTGATGAATCTGGGATATGTGGTCGGCCGTACAACCATTTTCCGAATCTTAAAGGAACAAGGCATAGATCCAGCCCTAAGACGCTCGATGACCTGGTCTACATTCCTCCAGGCACATTGGGACGTGATTTCCGCAGCGGACATGTTGACCGTGGAGGTCTGGATGAAACGCACCCTGGTTCGATATCATGTCCTGTTTGCGATTGAGCTGGCAACCCGACGGGTTGAGATCCTGGGGATTGTCCCTGAACCCGATGGGCCATGGATGGAACAGATAGCCCGGAACATGACCGACGTGTTCTCCGGTTTTCTGCGGGATAAGAAGTACTTCATCATTGATCGGGATCCCAGGTTTACGCAGAAGTTCAGAAAGATGATCAAAGATTCTGGAGTCGAAGTCCTTCGGCTTCCAGCCCGCAGTCCAAATTTAAATGCCTACGCGGAGCGGTTCGTCCGATCCATCAAGGAAGAATGTCTGGGACGGATGATCTTCTTCTCAGAGGGTCAGTTGCGGATGGCGGTGAAGGAGTACGTTGCACATTGCCACACAGAGCGGAATCACCAGGGCATTGGGAATGAGCTGATTGAGGGCGTCCCAAAACCAGCGGGTTCGGGTGGTGAAATCGTCCGAGATTCTCGGTTGGGTGGCATGCTAAACTACTATAGAATGGCCGCTTGATGTTCGTTTCTGATTTGGACACTACGGCTTACAAAGCCGAACTCCCTACCGTGAATCTCTGCTCAACCTATCCGACGCCTGGAGCTGCCTGCCCCATAACTTTTGGACACCCATGGCTACCACCGGCCACCGTCCCTCCGGGACGATGACACCCCATCCCAACTTCCTTGCCTTACTGATTGATAAATGCGTGGTAAAACCGCTGTGTGCCGGTTTGCACCGCGGCAACATGGACGAAGGTCCACACCTCGGTGCTTGGATTCACCGTGGCGATGGTGGTCCAAGCCACGAGGTCCGTGCTGGTTTGGAGGGTTAAGAGCGCATTCGGGATGGTGCTGAACACCAGCGTCACATCGCCTCCGGATGTCCGCGAGATGACGGTGATAACCAGCGTTTCGGTAATCGTCGGCACCGCGTCCATCGCGGCCAGCGCCAAATCCTTTGCCGTCGTCACGCCTGCCGGATCGGCCGCCGCATCAATCGCTATGTCGCCATCCGTCTTGGCGGTCATCAGCGCCGTCCAGTTCTCGGAGGTGTAGTCCGCTTCAAGATAGGTCG
>JBLIND010000268.1:0-9134 GCA_047639095.1 Candidatus Omnitrophota bacterium
AAGGTCTTGGGGCTGATTCAAGCGCCGTTTAAGGCCGCGGCATCGGAAAGCGCTTCAACGCTTCGGCGTCCACTCCGGTAATCGTCCCCGGATAGGCGCGACAGAGGGCGACGAGCGCTTCGACGTCGCCATACTTTACCGCACCGGGAACCAGGTCGGGATGATTGAGGCGATCGATGTCGCGAAAGCGAAAGGGGCCGAGTTCGATGTGCGCGTCGGCCAAGGCAGGACCCGCGATAAAGCGGGCTGCCGTGGCGACTGCTCCGGTGTCTGCTCCAGCGAATACATGCACTTCTGTGCCCTGATCACGCGCATAAGCCAGGGCGGTCAGGACATCGTGCACGCGCTGAACAAAGCCGGGGTGATTGTATCCGTAGGTGTAGCCGAGAAATTGCTGCCAGGGTTGATCGCCCTTGCCATAGGCCTGCAGTCCGGGATCAATCCCCTGACGAATCACGCCCATCGCCAGGCAGGTGAAGCCCTGGTTCCGCAGCTCCTTTGCGCGAGCGCTTTCGATGGCTGTTGGACCTTCCGCGTAGATCAGCAGGGCAATCTTACCCTTTAACGCGTCGCTCGCGAAGGCGACGGTTTCGCCGTGCGGATTCACGAGCTGCTGGTCCTTCATCTCGACCGTGCCTACGTCGTCCATGGAGCGTCCAATGATCGTCTCCCAGGCTCCGCCGATGACGGTACGAAAATCAGTCCAGTCCTTTTGCTGATCCAGCGCGTAGGTATCCTCGTCCGTCCACCAGTTCAGGAGCTCCCGCTCGTGTGCTTCGCCGGTTTTCTCCGGGCTGCGCTCGTTCCAGACCGTCATCTCCTCGCGGGTCAGGGGGACAAAGTCGTGTTCTTTTGGGTCCGGTGCTCCCAGCTTGAGGTGTTGATTGAACCAGCGATACATCACATGGCGACTCACCTGGTTGAAGTTGTGTTTGTATTGCACGAAGGCTTCGGCGTGCACCTTTTCCGGAATGCCGAGCATCGTGTACAAGGCCTTTAACTCCGGGAACCCTTTGGTCATCAATTCTTTGGTCCAGTCATCGGCCGCGCTCATCGCCACCGGTCGCGGTGCGGCCAGGGCGGCGATGTCGATATTCCCCGCGTTGATGCGCAGGTAGTTTGCGTTTTCACAGGTGCAGCCGCCCTGCATCGCGGTAGAAGCCATAACCGCCGGAAAGGCGGTCGTGATCCGCGGGTCGATGGCAGTAAGGATCAAGGTCTGCGTGGCGCCCCCGCTGGCCCCGGTGACCGCAATGCGTGAGGGGTCCACATCCGGTAAGGAGCAGACGAAGTCCACCGCGCGCACCGAATTCCAGGACTGCAATTGCATCATGCTCTGCAGGTGCAGTTCCGCTTGCGGTGAAAAATAGCCCCAGTCGGTTTTTGTGTTCATGTGTGCGCGCACCCCCGGGCGATGCTCTTTGAACTGGATGCTGTCTGCGTAGCCGATCATGTCGTAGTGGAAGACCACACAGCCCATGCGTGCGAGCTGGACGCAACGTGCCTGGAGCGGATGACGACCGCTGGCAAAGGATTCGGCGCCCGATGCTATTTCGGCTTTCAGTGTGCCTTCGCCATGATCATGAAAACGGCCGTTGTTCCAATGACCGTGCGGACTGAGAACGGCCGGTGCTTTGCCGGAACTATTTTTCGGACGGTAGAGGCTGCCCGTTACATAGTGCCCGGGAGCGGATTCGAAGGTTACGCGCTCAACCGTATAGGTATCCCGCTCCACCTTGCCGTGTATGGAGGCGTTCAGCGGTGTCTTTCGCGGGGCAGGCCAGAGTCCGACGGCCAGGGTAACCTGGCGACGCAACGCGGTTCCACGACGGGTCCAGGCCTCGGCAGACTCCACGGGCTGCAGGGGAAAATAGTCGTTGAGATTGCGTAGGCTGCCGAGTCGGGGATCCGCTTGTTCGGCGGCGCAGGGCAGATGAAGGCAGAGGGGGATCAGGCAGCAGGCGAACAGACGTTTCATAAGCACTCCGGGTTGCGCGCAGCCTAACCTATGCGGGGATCCCGGCGCAACCTCGTGCGCTTGGATGTCGCCCGTGCACAGCGGTGCAGAAACCGGCCAACAACCCGGGTAGATGGGGTGCTACTAAATTGAATACCCTTCTAATTAATAATACGTAAACGTATTGATATATAATATAAGATACAAAAATGTATCCTAAGATAGGCGTATCAACAATTATGTAAATTAAAGTAACTTTTTTAAGTGCCTTAATTAGAACGGTTTACGCGCCTGAGTCACATCCGTCCGATTCTCTTGGCATACCCGGTGCTATTGCCTGTTACGTCCAAACGGCATGGTGCCGGGGTGGTCATGAGATTTAACAACCCAAAATGGAGAACCCTCAAATGAAGAAAAAATGGATATTAGGAATGCTGATGGTCGGTGTTCCGCTAATGGGCATGCTGACCGATGTGTGGGCGCAGGATGCTAGTCAACCCGCTGCTGCTGTAGCTGATGCTGCAGCGGCCGTACCCGAAGCGGCCGCCGATGAGTCGGTGTCCGTGGAGATGTTTACGGTGAACAATACCTGGATGATGGTTGCCACCTTTCTGGTGTTCATCATGCACCTGGGTTTTGCCACCCTCGAGACGGGATTAACCCGAGCCAAGAACTCGGTGAACATCCTGTTCAAGAATACCGCGATCATTGCGATTGGTCTGCTGACCTACGCGATCTGCGGGTTCAACCTCATGTATCCCGGATTTGCTGAAGGGTCCGCGGGCTGGTTCGGCTTTGCCGGAATCTGGCTGGATCCCGGAGCGGATTATTCGCCCATCGGTTATGCCGGCGGCGCCTACACCTATTGGACGGACTTCCTGTTCCAGGGCATGTTTGCTGCAACCGCGGCGACCATCGTTTCTGGTGCGGTAGCGGAACGGGTTAAGCTTTCAAGCTTCCTGATCTTTACGGTCATCTACGTGGCAGTGATTTACCCGATTGTGGGTAGCTGGAAATGGGGCGGCGGCTGGTTGGATGCCAAAGGCTTCTACGACTTCGCTGGATCCACACTCGTCCATTCGGTTGGTGGCTGGGCAGCCCTTGCGGGTGTGATCGTACTCGGTCCGCGCCTCGGCAAGTACGTCAAAGGCAACATCAGACCGATCATGGGGCATAATATGCCACTCGCCACTATCGGAGCATTCCTGCTCTGGCTCGGCTGGTTCGGATTCAATGGCGGTTCGGTGCTCTCTGCAGATCCCGAAGCCGTGAGCTTCGTGCTCGTGACCACCTGCCTCGCTGCTGCGGCCGGCATCATGGGAGCTATGCTTACCGCATGGGTCGCCCTCAAAAAGCCGGACCTCTCGATGGCGCTCAACGGTGCCCTTGCCGGTCTCGTAGGCATCACCGCAGGTGCGGATGTCATCAGCCCCTTCTTTAGTGTGGTTGTCGGCCTGATCGCCGGTGTCTTGGTGGTATTCTCGGTTCTCCTCTTTGATAAAGCCAAGCTCGACGATCCGGTCGGCGCCCTTTCGGTGCACCTGACCTGCGGTATCTGGGGAACCCTGGCCGTCGGTATTTTCGGCTACAACGCTGACGGAAAAATGCCGTTCATGCCGCAGTTACTCGGCGTAGCCGCGGCTGCCGTGGTGTGCTTCATCTCCGCCTTTATAATCTTCTTCCTCCTCAAGATGACCATTGGTCTACGGGTGAGCGAAGCTGAAGAACTGGGCGGTCTCGACATCGGTGAACACGGTATGGAAGCCTACAGTGGCTTCCAGATCTTCAGCACCCAGTGATCATCACAAACCAGGAGATACAATCATGAAAATGGTAAGTGCATATATACAACCCGCCCGCCTGACCGCGGTCAAACAAGCCCTCTTCGAGAAGGGAATCACCAAGATGTCCGTCACCACGGCCCTCGGTTGCGGCCAGCAGATGGGCTACAGCGAGACCTATCGCGGAGCAGACGTCGAAGTGAACCTGTTGAAGAAGATCCGTATCGATATCGCGTTGAACCAGGACTTTGTTCAGCCCGCGATTGAGGCCATCATCGAAGGCGCCCGCACGGGCAACATCGGCGACGGCAAGATCTTCGTGACGGCCCTTGAACAGTGCGTGCGCATTCGCACCGGCGAAACCGGTAACGACGCGATCGGTTAATCGATGCGCCGTCCGGTCTTCGGGCCGGACGGCGGATCCATCGAATTGGACAACAGACAGCGAGAAAGAAAACAACGAAACCGAAAGGGGACCTGCTAACGATTTAAAGAACATTTCAGAACTACATACACACTCCTACATGCCCCGCCTCACTTTGAGGCGGGGCTTTTTTGTGTGTTTCCGGCACGTCCCTCGCCACCCTCCAACTCAACGCCATGTACGCAGGTTGGCAAGACGCGAATGCCACGGGGACGGCAGGGCACTGCCATGTTACGCGTTGGACATGGGACGGATGCTCAGCGCTTGGGTGGGCTGGCTTCTTTGATCATCGCGCCGTGTTCGGTGCTCATGAGGAGCAGGGAGAAGCGTTGGACCTGAGCCAGGTCGTTGGTGTTCAGCGAGACGTAGTCGAAGCGGCCGCGGAAATCGGTGTAGCCGTCTTTCCAGAAGCGCACGGAGCCGTCCTGCAGCTGCGCATACACTTTTACGTACACCGTATCCAGGGCGGCCTGGGTATCCGCATGGCGCACTTGCACCTGGCCGTAATTTTCCAGCAGCTGAACGTTCAGGCTGTTGGCGTAGTAGGGGCGGGACTTCCGCAGGCCGCCGCTGATCGCTTCGACCATGACGTTTCGGCCACGAAATTGGGCGGGCAACTCGTAGGTGAAGCGCTGTTGGTCCGCCGGGAGCTGGACACTGCGCGAGAGCATGGGTTCGATGTAGGAAAAACTGCGGCCCTGGGACTGCACGAACGGGTTTCGGCTGAACAGCAGTTCGATATCCATGGGGTAGAAGTTGAGCACCGCAGACGTGGTCTGCTGGTAGTCAATCGCGATCTGTCCGGCTTCGATCTGGAAATCCAGGGCGGGTTCGCTCGCGGCCTGCTGCGCGAGTTTCTGATCGCGGTCATCCGGATCAATCACCACGCCCGCGTCGTCGAGCTGGGAGAGGATGTTTAAAAATTTGTTGCGCCAGCGGGGGACAGGATAGGTCGTATAGCGGGTGGCGATCGTGCGGGCTTGTTCAACGTTCCCCTCGTACATACCGAGAAAAGCCTGCAGGTAATCGTACTGGAGTTGAGAAGTGATTTTCGTCCGATCCACCCGGGCAAACCAGGCGAGGGCTTCTTCGATGCGGTCCTGGAGCGCGAGGTAATAGGTGACCGTGAGGCGGTCCGTGTTGTCAAGCGTGGCTCGATTGCTGAGCACGCCGCACAGCGTGTGATATTGCTCGCGCAAACGATGATTGAGTATCGTGGGCGTCTTGCTCACCGGATGCACCCGCGGATTCACCAGCGGGGCATATTCCAGGTGCTGGACCACGTGCTGGGCAACCGGGTCCACGGTCAGGAGCGCGGTGTCGATCGCATAGCCGCACTGGCGGGCGATCGGGCTGTGCTGCAGCCAGGCACGTGCGGCGGGCAGGTCGTTGTGGAGCAGTCCGAAACTGTAGAGGGTATGGTGGTACATCTGCCGGCTGTCGAGCAGGCGAATGATCCGACTGAAGAAGGCCTTGTCCTTCATGCGCCATGCGATGTCGTCCAGCGCGGTCGCTTCGATGTTGTGGGTGTTGAGGTAGTCCAGGACCTGCTCGTCGCTGCCGTCCTGGCTGATCCACGGCCAACTGTCTTTGTCGACTTCGCTGAGCGCCTCGACCACCTTGAATATAAACGGTTTAGCCTGGCCCACGATCAGGCCCTCTTTCGCCACATGCACGGGGTAGTGCGGGAATACGCCCGTCTCGGGAAAGTAGAAGGTGTATTCCACGGACTGGGTCGCGTGGGCATCGATGCGCAGGGGCACGCCTTTGGCGACGAAGCCCCCCTGTACAGGCAGTGCGCCCTGCGGTATTTGGAGCAGCAGATTCAACTCCTGCGCGTTGCCGCCGGGATTGGTCACGATCACTTTACATCCGTAGACGACGCGATGCAGAAATTCGTCCTTCACAAACTGTTCGACCTTTTCGCTGCCCTCGGTGCGCCAGCGATCGTCGGCTCGAAAGAACTGCTGACTGATGAGTAAGGGTGTGCCCATGTTTGCTGCTTTTTCGGCGGGTCGAATTTCTTTGTGGAAAAGAATGAGGTCATGGGCGGGTGTCAAGGTGAGGCGCGCCTCCTCCTGATCGGTCGTATGTTCACCCGCGGTGAACGGCAGGTCGAGCACGGCGAGAGCCAGCAGGATCTCGCTCAGGTTGCCTGCGGCATCGGTAAAATGCCTGGACAGAAAAGGCTGACCTGCGGGATGCGCGGCGTAGTCCGCCCAGAAGCGGTTGGGGGTAATTAACCCGGACAGCTGCTGTTCGATCGGCAGACGGTAGTAGTTGTTTTCAGCCAACTCTTCGGTCGCAGGCATGTTGCGGTACAAGGCTTTGAGGGCTTTTCCATATCGCCCGCGTCGCTGCGGTTCGCCCGCCAGAGAGCTGGTAAAGTCGTCCGTCAGGTTGTTTGATTTGTCGTCGACCGCGACGAGATCATGCCTCGCGAGCTGATTTCCGGACTTAAAGAATTCATCGGCGACCTTACCATCGACTGCGGAATCCAACGCGATGCTCACCATATCCGCTGAAGCATCGGAGAGTGCGGCCAGGCGAACGACGCGTGTACCGGCTGTGGCAGATTTCTCCATGCGCAATTCCACTTCGCCCAACTTGTTTCCAGCTCTGAATGCCCACGTCGTGCCGAGGCCGCTGAGACCGGCGGCAAGGGCGGTGTCGAAGCCGAGGCCTTCACGCGTGCGGTCTGGTGGCAACAACTCGAATCGCTCACGGACATGGCGTTCGATCCCGGCCCGGTCATCGGCCATGCGCTGACCCAGCAGGATACGCTCCACGGTATTCAAGCGTCCAAAGGCCCAGGGCGCTCGCCAGGCTTCCAGCGGGGCACCGGTCAGCCACTGATCCATGAAGGTCGCATCTTTCTTGTTTTTCAAATAGGGGAGCACGGTGGATTTGAAAAACCCGGAATCCTTCTGCTGGATGAAAAAGTTCAGTTCATGACTCGCGTATTTCGCGTAAAGGTCCTGCTTCTCCGTTTTCTTCAGGCTTTCCCAGGTGCGGACAAAGCCAAAGGTATCGAGGTGCTCCGGCTGATTCAGCGTCGACAACAGCTGGTAGATATCTGCGATGGAATCGAAGATCTCCAGTTCCGACGCCGCTAGATCCTTGATCGTGAAGGGTTTGCCCTTCTTCAAGATCGAGATCAGTTTTTGTTCGCTCATCGGCACCGCGGGATCGAATGCTGCTTCGAGTCGAAGGTCCCGCACCAGCAGGTCGGAGTCGGGCAAATTGAGCGTGCGGAGGATGGCGTGGTCCGAGCCGAGCACGAGCACACGGACCTGGCATTTCCGGCGCAGCAGCTCCAGCGGTACGTGCACGACGCCCTTGTCATCTGGCACCAGGTTTGCCGCGAGCAGGCTCCCTTCGGCGAGGAAATCCAGCAGGGGGTAATGTTGCACGAGCGATGGGGCCTTCTGTTCTCGCCGCACCGACGAGCGTGGTTTGGCCGGCATAGGGGCGGCCGCCGCGGCGGCCGGATTGTTTGCCTCGCGTTTGTATTCGCTTCCCCGGGCCAGCTGTTCCTCTCCCTGGTCTGTTTTACGCAGCGCCCAGGGGTTGAGCAGTAGACCCGGCCGCTCCGCGAGATTGCCGGGGTAGTGGGGCTGCTGCTGGCGGTCCAGAATGTAGCGATACTCGTCACCCAGGCTGCGCCCGGCGACGTAGAGCGTATTCGCTTGGCTCAACGCTTGCGTGCTGAGCCGGCCGGGTCCGCGCCGAAGCTGGTTATAGAGATCGTATTCCGGTGCGTATCGAGTCGCGATGACGTGTACCCGCGTGGCGTGATTGGTCTCCGCGAGCTGAATGGTCATGCCGGTTTTGTCGACCGACATGCCGGTGATGCTCGTGGCTTCGACCGAAGGGATTTGCAGCGAACGCGTCGGGGAAAAGGCGCGGCCGAGGGCGGTATGACCCTTCGCGATGCGGACGGGAATGCGGGACGCATCGCCGATCCACAGGGCGTAGTCACCCGCGGGGAGGCCGGCGATGTGAAGACGACCGTCCTTGAAGGTCGCGTGCTGGCTGAAATCCCGTCGAAACTGTCCGTGTGCCTCATCGATGAGGACCGCCTGGGTTTCGTCGGAATTTACCGGGATGGTCAGCGCCTGGTTTTCTGCGCCGTGCACCTCCTCCGGCAGGGTCACTCGATCGCGATCCGTAAAAAACTGCTGGTAGACCCCGTTGGGCCCGCGAACCTTGTACCATTCGACCCCGCTGAGTCGGCCCAGGATGCAGCGCCCATCCTCGTCGGTCTGCAGCTGGACGTTGGTGGGGTTATTAAACATCCAATGCTTGAGTTCGAGGTGCAGCACCTGGTGCGACGTGCCCTCGCCGTTGCGGCCGCGCAGCTCCAGAGTGTTGATGCTGCCCACGCGGGTGCTCAGCAGGGCATCGATGTGCGCGGTCCGATCCATGGCGTTCAGGGCGAAGCTGTTTTGAGCGCTGAGGTCCTCGTGCTGACCTGTGCTCAGGTTTTTAATCCGGGCGTGCAGCTCAAAGCGAATGTTGGTGAGGCGATCCGGGATGCGAATGCTGTGCATCGACTCGCGGGTGTCGAACAGCTTGAAGTCGTTCACGTCCTTGCGGGTCTTGATGCCAAAGACGTTGGTGGTTTCGTACACGAGTCGAACGTCTTCCAGTTCCTTCACGCTGATCTTCGTTCCGGCGAGTGTGAGGTGGGGCCGCACGAGCACGGTGGCTTCGCGATGCTGGAGCAGGGCTTCCCGATCGATGTAAAAGCCGGTTTGGAAGCTGTAGTATTCTTTTCCGTGCTGAAAGGTAGCCAGTGAAGCTTGTTTGCCGCGGCGGAGAATCAGGGTTTCGCGCTTGGGCTGAGTGCTGAAGGGAAGGGCGATGAATCCGTTCCGATCGGCCGCATAGGATTTGCCCGCCATCCAGACGTCCGCATCCTTGACCTGCCGGTTGTCTGCATCAAGGACGGTGATCAAATGGCCATCCG
>JBLIND010000269.1:0-9097 GCA_047639095.1 Candidatus Omnitrophota bacterium
AGTGAAAAAGGCCTTGGTCGCTTCGAGATCGCGGGCGAGATATTCTACGTAGTCAAATTTTTCATGTCTCTTGCGCACGCGATCGGGGTGCCGCTGGGTTGCGCCAGGGCGAAGGCTTTACTCCGGGAATGCTCAGCAGTCAGTGGGTCGCCTGGGCCGACCGGCTGACCTCGATTTTGTAGATGCAGACTTCGCCGCTGTCTGCATTCCAGGCGGCATCGTCCGACCATTCCGCGTTGTTCTCGCTATCGACCTGGATGCCTGGATTTTCGACCTGGACCCAGTGGTCTTCCATGACCGAAGCCTTCTTGAAAATGGTGTAGGTGCATCCTTCTTTGCACGTCCAGCCGAGTAGGGGCGGCTCAACGATCAGGATGTTTTTGACGTAGAAGTAGAAACGATCGCCGCGATCGAGCGGATCGGTCTGCGTGACATACTCCGCTGCATCGGAGTAGCCATCGCCATCGGTGTCGAGATCCAGGTTGTGCGTGAGATCCCCGAAATACTGGAGTTCCCACCAGTCTGCTTTGTTGTCGCCGTCCGCGTCTGCATCCACCAGCACGTACATCGCTTCAGCGGTGTGGCTGGTCCCGAGGAAGATCGCTTCAATGCGATTTTGTGCGCGACCATCCGCGTCGGCGACACGAACACCGTCCAGTGTCCAGTAAGCAAATGCGTAGGTGGATCCCGCATGCTCGACCCGGTCGGCGGCCGTAACCGTGGAAGCGGTTCCGCTCTGGGGCTGCCAGTTCAAGTCCTGGATGATCCCTGCGGGCGAGCTGGTTTGTTCGAGGCTGGTCTGTGCTTGGTATTGGAAGGTGATGGTGGAATCCTGGGTCAGATCGAACGCAAGGGTGTTTGCTTCGCCGCTGGTGAGATCGCCGGTTCCGGTCCAACCCTGGGGGACGTAACGTACACCGTTCACTTCCGTGGCGATGGCGGTCAAGCTGACCGGGCGACCGACCGCCAGGTCTTCGCGTGCGCTTCCGGTAACTGAGCCGAGGCTGGTGGAAAACGAATCGAGAGCGAGGCTGACGGTCTGGGCGGGACGTTGCTGAACCTCGGTATGCATAGAGCCACTGATGAGCAGGCTATACACCTGCTCATCAGCGGACAGGGCCCCGTCCACGGTGATTTCCACGGTATAGAGGCCAGGTTCAGTAGGACTAGCAATTGAAATTTGTTCCAGGTTGTCGACATCGTTGTCGCCGCGGGTTGCAAGGGCGCCCGGGTTTTCCGGATCGAGTTTAAACGCCTGCGTGCGAACGCCGGAAGGGGAGACCAGCACGACATCCAGATCGTGAACCAACTTTGAGCTGCGGTCATCCAGCAGGAAATTGCTCGAGGCGGCTGCCGGGTCGGTCCAGGAAACGGTAAGCTTGATCGGGGCTCCGTCGTTGTTGAAGTGATGATAGCGGGTGGCACTGGTCACGATACTTCCTTCGATCATCGTAGGCGCGGACGGGGTGGCTTGGGCTGCCGTGATGTGGTCGAGTGCGGCCTCCGTGTTGATCATGCCCCAACCGTACTTATAATCCGGACCTGCGGGACCCATGTCGTCAGCAGTATGAATAATCAGTCCCTTCAACATGCTCGCACGCAGATACTCACCGGGGAACACATTGTCGTAATGGTCGACGATGAGCAAAGCAGATCCAGAGGCCGTCGCTACCGCGATGCTGGTACCATTGATTTTAGAATAGATGTCATCACCATTTACGCTGGTCGAATATACTTTCCAACCGTTAGCGACGATGTCGGGCTTGATGCGTCCGTCATCCGTTGGACCCCAGGAGGAGAAGCTGGTCATACTTGCCATGCTGAGATCACGCGAACCATCTGCCGCTAGGGCGTCTTTAACCGCACCCACAACCATCGGATTTTTTGCCGTGGCAAGAACGGGCAGCGTATCGTAGCCACCATGGCTATTGTCGTTGCCCGGGTCCGTCGCGGGATCATAGGGCTTGGTTATCCAGGCAGAACCGTTCCAGTGGGTCCACGGCACCCCGGCCACGGGTGCATTGTCGCCCCGATCATTAGAAGCGGCCTTAAAAGGGAGGTAGTAAGGTGTCTCGTAGCACATGTTGTCCCAGCGAGCGGCGTTGTGATCGTAGCTGCCGAAATGCTCGGATTCGCCATTGCCCAGGGTGCCCACCCAGCGGGGCGGGAAGCTCTCGAAAGCCCAGCCAGCGGAGTAGTCATAGGAATGATTGGAGATCTGGATGGTATCCGGTTCGCCGGGGTAGCTCATACCAATTTGAGCCATCTCTGACACATCCCGGCTCCATCCGTATGCTTTCGCTTCGGCACCCGGGGCCATTCCCAGCGCATCCGGATTTATTCCGGCGGCGATCATCGTCCCGACAATCCGGGTCATGTGCGAGGAAACGTAGGTGGTGTTGTCGCCGATGCTGACCCGATCCGCGAATTCGCGATGGGTCATTCTGGGGATACCCGCATCCCAAACCGCAGTCAGGTAGCCGGCCCCGGTTACGGGATACCGCATCCGCGCGGCATGGGCTCCGGTGGTGATGGCCGCAGCGACGTTGTTCTGGGCGTAAATCATCGGTTGGCCGTGTTGAAAGGACATCAGCTCATAACGCTTATTTGCCTCTCCACCTGCCACATCCCAGCCCTGTGCCCGCGCGATTTCCGCCGCAGCCGATGCTTCTCGATCCGCCAGGTCCTGTAATTCTTTGACAAAAGCCTTTTTAGCTTCAATATGCGTCTGACGCTTTCGTAATGCGTCGTTAGACTTATGATTGGGTAAAAATAGAGCGGCGGTGTCCGTTTTGGGGGAAATGTTCTGGGTTTCGATGACTTCCAGGCAAGTTGGACGGGATTGCGGAGCTGCTTTGGTCGTAGCAGAGGCCATGCTTTCTGACCGGAGTGTTGGGGTGCTCGTGCCGGATTTCTGGTCGTCTGGCTGTCCTGATCTACTCTTTACCTCACCATTTACAGTGTCAGAAGGTCTTTCCGTGGTGTTGTTTGTAGAATACGCAAACCAGATGGTGCTTGCGCTGACCGAGATAAGTGCCGAAGCGACGATCCCAACTTTAATACGAGTTACTTTGTTTATCATTTTGCTAATCCGTTCAGTGACGTTGTACGGATCAGTGTAAAGCAGTGAACATGCCAACACGTCATTAGGCTCTATAAAGCTCTATTATATGCTTCACGAGGTCGTGTGGTGTAAGGTGTTTCGGTTGAAAAGATTATAATCTACTAAATGTACTGATCGGGATGCACGCACTTAAAAGTGAGGAAGGATGAAAATGTTGCCGCGTTAGCGGCCTGAAAATGTAGCCGTGGTCGAAATACGAGGCCACAGTGGGCGGCCTTTTTCAGGAAGCCACGTAGTGGCGCGACGAAAGTTCTTCCGCCACTACGTGGCTGTGGTGTTGAATGTATGCACTTCCGTGGCTTCGTCGTTCCTCCTCCTCAACCACGACAACTTTTGTGGTGCCACTACGTGGCTGAATGAGAACCCATCGCACCGAGACGTTGAACTGAACCAACCTTAAACGAGCAGCATTCTGTACCGCATGTCTCTTTAGCAGGGCTGAATGTTTCTATGTTTACGGTATGGCCTTTTATAGTTGAAAACGTTAGATCTTCCGGGCTTGACGTGTTGGAGCGAGGGGAAGAAGAAACGTCGTTCTCAGGCCGTGTAAATGGTGGCGTGTAACTGGCTGACTGGCTGGCACATAGAAAAGGTGAGGGCTTTTCTCCAAACACGCTTGACATCTTTTGGGGAGTGGTTAGCTTCCCGCGCTTTTACAGCCAGCCAAGAGAGTTGGCAGCAGTCTTTTTTTTGGCTGCCCGATGGTGTAATGGTAGCACAACTGATTTTGGTTCAGTTTGTCGAGGTTCGAATCCTTGTCGGGCAACCATCTTTAATTATTTCCAGGAATGTCGACCCCCCAAGAGAATCGTGAAGCTTTTTACCGGCAGCGCACATACCCGACTGGCAGAGATGATCTCAGAATATCTGGGTCATCCTCTGGCGCATGTCGAACGCACCCGATTCCCGGATGGTGAGACCTTTGTCAAGATTACGGAGAACGTCCGTGGCCATGATGTGTTTATCATCCAGCCGACCTGCACGCCCGCAAATGAGCATCTCATGGAGTTACTGATCATGATTGATGCGGCGCAACGCGCATCCGCATCCCGCATCACGGCCGTGCTTCCTTTCTACGGTTATGCCCGTCAGGATCGCAAGGATCAGCCTCGCGTACCGATCACCGCAAAGCTCGTTGCCAATCTGCTTACGGCCGCAGGTGCTGATCGCATTCTGACTATGGACCTACACAGCCAGCAGATTCAGGGCTTCTTCGACATTCCCGTAGATCATCTGTACGCCTCGCCCGTCATCGTGCGTTACCTGCGTTCCCTGGATTTACACAAGCCCGTCGTGGTCGCCCCGGATACAGGCGGGGTCAAGATGGCCTACGCGTATCGCAACATGCTGGAAGGGGCGGGCATCGCCATTGTTTCCAAGCACCGCAAAAGCGCCACCGAAGTTCAGGTCATTAACGTTGTGGGTGATGTTCGTGATCGCGATTGCGTGATCGTTGACGACATGACCTCCACCGCAGGAACCCTTTGCAGCGCCGCTGAACAGATTAAAGAATGTGGTGCGCGGTCGATCATCGCCGCAGTCAGTCACTGCATGTTGAATGGCAAGGGTGCGGAGCGCCTCAAAAACTCGCACATCGACCAGTTGATCACGACGGACAGCGTTCCCATCACCACGTACCCGGGTGTGCCGCTGAAAGTGTTAACCATCGCCGATTTAATGGGCGATGCAATTTTACGTATTCATCATAACCAATCCGTGACATCGCTGTTCCGGGTAGATTGATCCAGGAGATAAGAAAATGGCAGCCGAACAAATTAATTTGAGTGTAGAATCCCGCGAAGCGAACGGCAGCGGTCAAGCAGGTCGCCTGCGTGCATCCGGTAAAATCCCGGCCGTCGTTTATGGCGGTGGCGCTGAAGCGAAACATATTCAGCTTGAAGAGCATGCGTTTGAAATGATGCTGCGTCATCATACCAGCGAGTATTTGATGATGAACCTCAAGGTGGACGGCGGAGCCGAAAAAAAGGTGCTATTGAAGGAAGTGCAGCACCACCCGCTGACCCGCAAGATTCAACACGTCGATTTTCATGAGGTTCGGATGGACCGACGCGTGCGTGTTCGTTTGAGCATCAACTTCGTTGGCATACCGGTTGGTGTAACGGTCGGCGGTGGCACCTTGGATTACCACCTGCGTGACTTGAAGGTCGAGTGCCTGCCCGGCGACATCACCGAAACCTTTGAAGTGGATATTTCCCATCTGGATGTGGGTGAGCATATGATCGCTGGTGATATTGTGCTCGATGATAAGTTTCGCTGCCTGACAGCCGATGAGGTCAGTGTCGTTTCGATTGCCAAGCCGCGTGTGTCAGGCAAAGCAACCGATGGTGATGATGAGGGCGAAGCAGAGCCCGCGGCCGAGTAAATCCTCCATCCCGATGATCGGAAGGCTTTATTCCAGGGCTTCCGATGATCGGAACGGGATTTCGTGATGAATGTGCAGGTGCGTGTGATTGTCGGTCTCGGAAATCCAGGACCAACGTACGACCATACGCGGCATAATATCGGTTTTGACGTGCTGGATGTCCTGGCCAAGTCGGAAGGGATTCGGTTTCGCCGAAGTTGGGTGATGCCCGCCATGCTGGCGAAATGGAAGCGCCCGGGTGGGACCGTTTTGCTGGTAAAGCCTCTAACGTTCATGAACCGGAGCGGCTTAGCCGTTTTACGTGCCATGCGTAGGCAAGCTTGCGGTTCCGAAGCGGTATTGGTGATCTTTGATGATGTCGAACTGGACGCTGGCAGGATCCGGATTCGACCGAAAGGTCGTGCTGGCGGACATAATGGTGTACAATCGGTGGCCGACGTTCTGGGCACCGAGACCTTCCCTCGGATCCGGGTTGGGGTGGGGCCGCGGCCCGATGGTAAAGATTTGATCAATTATGTGTTGAGTAAATGGCCCGATGAGTTAAAACAGACGGCTGCTAATTTAAGCTGTTTATCAGCTGAAGCCGCGAAGTACGTGGTGGATCATGGTGTTGAAAAGGCCATGAATGTGTATAATGCAAGGCGCGCGTAGGCGTGCAGGAGACAGATTTTGAATCGATACGAAGCTATGGTAATTCTTCCCGAGCGTTTGACGGAAGAGGAAATTGAAAAAGGACTCGACACCTTCTGCAAGGTGATAAAGGCACTGGGAGGTTCTGCCAATCGCCCCACGCGCTTGGGTCGCCGTCCATTCGCACGTCCATTGAAGAAGGAAACCTCCGGCGAATTCGCCCTGGTGAATTTCTCCATTGATAACCAGAAGCTTGTCGAGCTGCGTGAGCAAATCCGCCACGATGAATATATCTCCAGGGTTTCGATCAGCCGCGTCGATGAAAAAGCCGTAAAGCGTAATTTGGATAAAGCCGCCGCTGCGGCAGCCGCTGCTCCGGACGCCTAGGTCTCGCAACCCGAACATCTTGATATCTCATGGCATCTTATAATCGCGTCATCCTGATGGGCAACTTGACCCGTGATCCCGAAGTGCGCTTTCTGCCTTCCGGACGGGCCGTTGCTGATTTGGGTTTGGCGGTCAGTGAGAAGTTCAAGAACAGCGAAGGCGAACTCGTCGAACGCGCCGACTTCTTCGACATTACGGTCTGGGGTCCCCAGGGCGAGAATTGTGGGAAGTATCTGCAAAAGGGCCGCCCGGTCCTCGTCGAAGGTCGCTTGCGTCTGGAGACCTGGGAGAACGATCAGGGCGAAAAGCGCAGCAAGGTCAAGGTCATCGCGGATCGCGTACAATTTCTCGGCTCCGCCAAGGATAACGAAGGTGGAGGAGGTTCGCCTGATGCAGGCCAGGGGAGTGAACCTTCATCGGGAGGCGGATCGGGAGGCGGATCTTCCGCACCTCGAACACCCGCAGCAGACGATGACGAAAACCTGCCGTTCTAAGACGTCCATTCACGTTCTAAAGCGGGTCACCATTAACCATTTGAATCAATAAGGAAACGAAACATGAGCAGTTGCAAAAATCTCGAAGGTGTAGACGAGATCGATTATAAAGACTATGAGCTTCTCCGGAAGTTCATGACCGATCACGGTAAAATTATTTCTCGCAGGCTGACCGGCGCAAGCGCCAAGCAGCAGCGCCAAATCAAACGGGCCATTCGCAAGGCACGCACGATGGGCCTCCTCGCCTAGGCACCAACCACAGGAAAAGAATATGCCAAAAGAACTTATTTTGTATGATGATGTGCCCGGTTTGGGAATCGTTGGTGATGAAGTCCGCGTAGCCGATGGCTATGCGCGCAACTACCTCCTTCCGAAAAAGCTCGCGGGTCCCGTTTCAGCCGTTGCCAAGAGCCGCCTGGTTGAAAAACGCGCGAAACGCGAAGTCGAACTGACGCATGAACTCGAGCACGCTGGCAAAGTGGCTACACGACTCAATCAGGCCGAGTTGAAGGTCGAAGTCCGTACCAGCAGCGAAGGTCGCCTCTACGGTTCGGTCAATACCACGGATGTATTGCAAGCCGCCAAGGCGAAGGGCTTTGAGCTCAAGCGGGAAATGATCATGATCGATCATCCCATGCGGGAACTCGGCGAGTACTCGGTTGGGGTTCGCCTCCATCCTGAGGTTACCGCCCAGTTAAAGGTCATCGTTTCGGAGCAGCCTGAGGAATAAGGTGCTGAACCATACGGATCATTTATCCTGGAAAACCCCTTCCCTTGCTGGAAGGGGTTTTTTGTTATTAACACTATTATCAAGACGGTTATCAACAGATGGCTGATTCCTATCCCATGCCCAGCGGGCGTATTGCACCCTATAGCGAAGAAGCCGAACGCGGGGTTCTCGGGTCTGCCCTGCTGAACCCGGAAAAAGTGATCGATCTGATGATTCAGAAGCAGATCACGCCCAAGGCGCTGTACTTCGAGGCGCACAAGCTGCTGTTCGAGTGTCTGGTCGACATGCACAGCCAGGGGCAGAAGATCGACCTGCTTACCGCCAGCGAGTACCTGCGCGACAAAAATCTTCTGCAGAAAATTGGCGGCCCCCTCTACATTCAGCAGCTGCTCGAAAGCACCCCGACGACCGCCCACGCTGAATTCTATATGGATATCGTCCATAAGAAATTCATCCTGCGCGAGGTCATCGAAGTGGCCACCGGATCCATCGATCAATGCTACGGTGTCGATGCTGAAGCAGATCAGATTCTCGCCCGGGCGGAGTCGGAATTGTTTGCCCTCGGCGAACATCGTACCGACACCATGAAGTCGTGGCCGCACCTGGTGCAAATAACCCTCGACTACATCAATACCTTGCTGGACAGCAACCGGGGCTTCAGTGGAATGCCAACGGGGTTTGTGGATCTCGATAAAAAACTGCACGGGTTCCAGAAAACCGACATGATCGTGCTCGCCGCGCGTCCTTCGATGGGCAAGACCTCCCTCGCATTGAATATTGCGGAGAATATTGCCATGGGGAAGGGCACATCCGACGGGAAGGGAATCCCTGTCGGGGTGTTCAGCCTGGAAATGTCGGCGGAGCAACTCACTCAACGAATGCTCGCCTGCCATTCGAAGGTCGGCCTGAACTATCTTCGCGGCGGTTTCCTGCCCACGGAGATTCATGGCCGCCTGATGCAGGGCGCTTCGACCCTGAAGCTCTTACCCATCCATATTGATGATACCCCCGGCCTCGACATCCTGGAATTGCGTTCGCGGGCACGTCGATTGAAGGCTCAGCATGGGATCAAATTCATCGTCGTCGACTACCTGCAGCTGATGAACTATGAAAAGTTTTCCCGCCAGGGTCGCCAGCTCGAAGTGGCGGCGATGTCCGGGCAGGTGAAGGCCATGGCGAAAGAGTTGGATGTACCCGTACTGGTCCTTTCTCAGCTCAGTCGTGCGCCTGAAACCCGGGGCGGCCCATCCATCCCCAAGCTGTCCGACTTGCGGGATTCCGGAGCCATCGAGCAGGATGCCGACGTTGTGCTGTTGTTGCGGCGTCCTGCGCGTTCACCCGATGACCCC
>JBLIND010000270.1:0-9087 GCA_047639095.1 Candidatus Omnitrophota bacterium
GAAGCAGCGCTTCGAAACGCACAAGCGCATCGTGAAGTGGGTTTGGCCGGTCTGGATGTACGTTTCGGTTACCGGGGTGCTGGTCTACCTGATGCTGTACATCTTCCCCACCAACGCCGGCTAGGCGCTCTCACGGATCCGTGGGTCAGGCCTTCCGGACGGCGCGGCCCCGTTGGATCCAGGGTTCCGTCAGCTCGGGTCCGTGTACCACCTCTGGTGAGATCTGTTTGGACTGCTCCAGGAAGGCTTGGGCGGCGTCCGGCTGCTCGCGGTCGTGTTCCATCCGTGCGAGGAAATAGTACGCACGGGATTTGATGACCGCATCCTTGCACTCGCTGGTAAGCGCGAGGAAAATTTTCTCCGCGTGGGGATCCTGTTTGATGAGGAATTCGACCATGCCGTTGTGTAATCGGATGGCCTGATTGATCAGGGCGTTGGGGCTGTCCGGGATGAAGTGTTCGTGGTTCCGAACGAAGTAACGGTTGGCATCCTCCTGGTCCGTATGCAGGAGCACTTGCAGATTGCTCATGTGAAACCACCGCCGGGAGTTCTCCTGAATGTAGCTCGAGTCGATCAGCGCCAGCGCGGTTCGCGCCTCTTTCCATCGCCCCATCAGGAGCAGACCCATCCCGAGCTTGAGTTCGAGGTTGCTGCGTACGGCGGAGCTGATCGCGGTTTCGATGTCCTGCGTCATCGTCTCCAGGAATTGTTCGTTCTTGCCGTCGTAGATCAGTTGGAAGACGCGCCGGCTGTATCGGCGATTATGCCCGCGCCGGATGAAAACGATGCCGCACGACAGCACGAGGAGGCCGATGAGTAACACCAGGGGGGTGTCTTCGCTGTACGGAATTTTCTGGAATGCAAGCCACATGGTCTAGCGCGTGTTTACCATCCAGGAGGAGAAGTCGTCCAGCCAATGAAGGAACACGGGCAGGTGCTCGGTCGGGAAGGCATAGTCTTCGGCGTTCTCGAGCACCTTGCGAAAACAGCCCAGCCAGGTCTGGCGAGCGGCTTCGTCGATTTCGAAGGGGATGTGCCGCGCACGCATACGGGGGTGGCCGAAATTTTCCATGTACAGAGGGGGGCCCCCCAGTACGCCGACCAGGAACATCGCCTGCTTTTTGGAGGCCTCCACGATGTCGGGCGGGAAGAGCGGGCGGATGTCCGATTGCTCCAGCTCGCGATAAAAGTCTGCCGACATTTTAAAGATATTGGCTTCTCCCATGATGCCATAGATCTCCCGACTCGGGGAGAGCCCTTGGGGTGGACCGCCGGGTGGGGTGTATACGGGTTTGATTCTGCCAGGTATGAAATCCATGATTGTCTTATGATTAAAGCCCGCTAACCTATCCGTCCGTATGAAAATAGCAATCTCAGGATCTCATGGGCTGGTCGGTGACTACGTCCGGAATGGCCTCCGGGGCGAAGGGCATGATGTCATACGTATCATCCGTCGCCGTCGCAGCGACCGCGCCCAGGTGGTGCATTACTCCGTTCGAGACCAGACGGTCGATTTACTTAAACTCGAGGGAACACATGCGGTAATCCACCTGGCGGGAGAACCCATCGCCAATGAGCGCTGGACCCCGCAGAAGATGAAGGCCATCCATGACAGCCGGGTGGAAGGCACTCGATTGATCAGCGAAGCCTGCGCAGAGGTCAAGTTACGCCCCAAGGTTTTACTCTGTGCTTCGGCCATCGGATATTACGGCGATCGAGGCGATGAGCTGCTCGATGAATCTTCGGCACCGGGCGAGGGCTTCCTCGCGAATGTATGCAAGGAATGGGAGGAGGCCACGCAGCCCGCAGTCGATGCCGGTATCCGCGTGGTCAACATGCGATTCGGTGTCATCCTGAGTGCGGGCGGCGGTGCTCTGCAGAAAATGATCCCCCCGATCAAATCTGGATTCGGAGGGCGCCTGGGCCATGGCAAGCAGTTCATGTCCTGGATTACTCTGGCCGATGTTGCCCGGGCCATTCCGTTCCTGCTGGAGAACAAGGAGATCCGCGGACCCGTCAATATGGTCTCCCAGGATCCGGTCACCAATCGGGATTTTACCAAGGTGCTGGCCAGTGCGCTCGGTCGGCCGGCCTTGTTGCCGGTTCCTGCAGCGGCGCTGCGTATGATGTTTGGCGAGATGGCCGACGAGACGCTGCTGGCCAGTCAGCAGGTGATTCCCAAGGCCCTGATCGATGCTGGGTTTACCTTCCGACATAAAGACATCGTGCGCGCGATCGACCTGCTCGTGAATCATAATCTGTAGGTGATCTACTCGGCACCGATCCGGAAGTAACGCCGGATGAGCGTGCTCGCCCCCATGACCGGATGCGCATAGGTCGTCACGCCTGCCTGGCCTGCGATACCGGTCGCGAGTGTCGTCCAGGGACCGGCTGGATGTTCAGCTACTTCGAGGCGATAGGTCGAGCTGCTGTTGGATTCCCAGCTTACGACGACGTCCGCATCATCCGGTGAAACGCCCGGCACATAGGCGATGGAGGTGACGCCGAATCCGACCGGCCCGGAGGCGTCCTGGATGGTGATGCCGTATTTGTCCTGGACATAAAACCCGAGGGTGTTGCGTTCCTCGATGGTTAAAGCTTCGCCAAAGAGAATTACCTCGGCGAGATCGCCGGTGAAGCCTTCGGTGAAGGGCGTCAAGCGTGAGCCGATCTGAAGCTGCTCCGCGTCGAGGTTCAAGCCGACGGCTACGCCTCCACTGGGGACGCCATTGATCAGCCAGGTATCCGTGATCCGGTCGTAGCTGGAGTAGGCCATAGTCGGAACGTTGAGCGCCGCCGTGACATTCGTCACATCATAGCCCCCCGCCCAATAATGGTTGCCGATGGGCGAACTCGCGCCCGCTCCGCGTGAGGTGGAATGGCCATACGCCTGGAGGGTGGCGTCATTCCCCATATGAAAGGCATGCTGGTAGTTCTGGCCGGTGAAGCCCGTGTTTTGCCAGATCGTGATCAGGGTGATGGGCGAATTCCCGCGGATATCGGTGGCGTTCCCCGTGGTGGAGGTCAGCGCGTCACCTCCGGATCCGCCCACAAAATGAACCGCCGCGCGATCGGCCAGACTGCTGACCGTACTCGCATAAACGGGTTGATTGCCGGTGCTGGTTTGTTCGACGATGATCTGGCTGAGGCTCTTGTCGTCCCAGCGGGCGACGGCCGAACCGTTAGTGGCGGGCAGGGTGCCGCCCAGGTCCTGCCATACCGTGTTGGTGTCCCCGGCATCGAGCCAGAGCCGCAGGTCGGGATGCAGGGCATTCGGCTCGCCCGTGTTCGGGTCGATGCGTGGGGTCGCGGGTATCACCGGGCTGTCTGCAACTGCGATGCCGTATTTGGCTTCGACGTAGTCACCCAGCGCGTTGCGCTCGGGCTGGCTCAGCACTTTGTTGTAGAGGATGACTTCTGACAGGTGGCCCGCAAAGCCTTCGAAGATGGGGGCCGCCCGTGAGCCGATATGGAGTTGATCGGGCGCGATATTGAGGCTGACCGCATGCTTCCCGGCGAAGGTTCCATTGATGTACCAGAGATCATTTGTGCCGTCATAGGAGGAGAGGGCGAAGGTGGCGTTGGTGCTCGCCCGATCGTAGGTGCCGTATCCACTGCCCCAGTAATGATTGCCGACGAGCGTTCCGAGCCCCGCCCCGCCCGAGGTCGAATGCCCGTAGGCCTGGCTGGTCGCATTGTTTCCCATGTGAAAGGTGTGCTGATAATTGCTTCCCGTGAATCCGGTGTTTTTCCAGATGGTGATAAGGGTCAGATTGGTCGTGCCCGTGATCCCGGTGCTGTTGCCGCTGCTTGAGCTGAGCGCATCGCCTGTAGCGCCGCCATCGAGGTTTGCAAAGAGGACTGTAGGCATGGCGCTGATACCAAGCGTGGCATTCGTATAGGTCGGGGTGTTGTTGGTGTTCGCCTGGGTGACTACGATGCCGCTGAGGCTTTTATCCTCCCAGCGGGCGACCGCACTGCCGTTCGTCGCTGCGATCGATCCGGCAGCATCCTGCCATAGCGTGGCGTCGTCGCTGGCATCGAGCCAGAGGCGCAAGGACGGATCGTTGGCGTCGGGTCCGGCGGGCGCTACCCCACCGGCATGTGAAACGGAAACAAAGGCGAGGGATAGGGCGAAAAGCAGTCGTGGAAGAATCGTTTGGTACATAGAGCTGGTTTCCTTGAAGGCGTGTTTTATGAGTACACCTAGCATACCCGCTCCACGATGATGGGTGCAATCGTAACCGTGATCACCATACTCATTCACTCTATTTTTGAAGGTTCATGACCCTCCTCGATCATGGACGTGCTCAGCATGCTCGTCAGATACATCGTGCCCCTATGATCGGAACGCCAGATGTCCAAACCCAGCGTCGTTCGTTCGGTAAACTATGATCCGTATTATGGAGCACTGCTCCGTGTTCCAGCCTTTTCCCGGAAGCGCTGTCGGCATTCACATGTGGCCGCCGGTTTATCTGCAACCTGGCACAAGCTTTTCCGATCGCAGGAACGAATCCTTCCTCACCTTCTCGGCATAGGAACGCGTGAGCGCGCTCCGGCCTCCATGTGCACTCCGTGTATCCCCGGAACCCAGCGTCGCGGGGCTCTCATGAGGTCGACTGCAGCCCGTCCCAAAACCGCATTGCATCTGAACGTACGACGCGATATACCGCTCCGATGTATTTACAAGGCCCATTCCACCTGCGCCCCGTCATGGTGGCGCGCGAAATCCGGAACTCGTTTTGAGCGCGGATCTCACTTGTATGCGTACCGAATGGCCCGCCGAAGAATGTTCAGGTGCGGCCGACCGCCTGATCTGTGAGGCGAAGATACGGGCCGAGTTTGTTGATGAGCCGACCTTTGTCGCCTCCGACTATCACCTCGCCTTCTCGGCCTTGAGCACCTTTCCGCCTGGTCGCATGTGTGAGTGGGGCTGCGGCCTCGGGATTGTGGCCGGCCTGGCTTCTCTCCTCGGTTGGGAGGCGGTAGGCATCGAACAGAACCGTGAGCTTGCCGATATAGCCCGTCAGCTCCACGCCGACTTTGGCCTCTGGACCGAGATTCTAGATGGAGATCTGTTTTACTCCTTTGAGGAGGCGGACTTGTATTACGCCTACATGTGGCCTGACCTCATCGAGCCCATGCAGGAACACTTCGCCATGCACGCCCCATCAGGTGCCCGCTTGCTCTTGCATGACTGCAGCGGCCGGATGGAGCTGTTTATGCGGGAAGGCGAATCGAACGGCTGAAGAAAGTGGTTGCATCATTTCCGCCTGAAGGCCTTGAACAAAGTCGCGAAGGGAAAAATCGCGAATCGGTCGGCACCCGAACCCGGGGCGCAAGGTTCTCTTCGGGCAACTGTGCGACCGCTTTCAGGGTCGTTTGGCATGGGGTCTGGCAACGCAGGGTGGCGCAGCACGGCAAGCCGTGCTGCTGACCCTACGCTACGTTGTTTACGCCTTAAAGGCGTCGAGCGATGCGCCAATCACCCCGCCGCGATCGATCAGCTCCTTTAGCTGTTCGCAGGTGAACTGGCGCTCGTGCGGTACAAGTTTCCGGCAATTCGAATGGCTCGCCCAGACCCGCCCCTGAAAGACATCCATAGCCTCTCGGAAGGATTGGTCGCAGAGGTGGGAGGCGTCGAGTATGATGCCCAGGCGGTCCATTTCCTTGAGTAATTCGGTTCCCTTAAGCCCGATCCCTCCCGTTGCAAGGGTCCCCTGCGCATACGTCCCCGGACCGATGGCTCGCAAGCCCGCTCGTACGCCCGCTCGTCACCATGGAATCAGCACCTTCCAGGCTGAGCAGGTGGGAGATCGGTGCTTCGGCTGGCGGGTTTTGCGACCAACATTCGACCGCGGTATTCAGCTGGGCGACGGTTTTGATCTGCGACAGCTCGCCCTGCTCCTCCATGAGGCGATACCACGCCAGTTGCCCTTGCGTCTGGGCCCAGGCCTGTTCTGGAGAATGCCCGCCGCGCAGCGGGTTCCCCGGCTTGACGTAACGACCGATCAAGGTCGCTACGCAGAGGCCCACACAGCCTTTGCGCATTTCCGGCAGACAGACCGTCCCGTTGCCACGCCCGTCCCGATCGGATTGCCCCCGCTCGAGGGCGCGGATTTCATGCGAGGGCCGCGTGTAGTCACGATTCCACTCCAGCGCGTTCATGCCTAAGTCAAGATGAGCGTCAAAGATCAACCTGCGCGAGAAGCTGGAAGGATGCGGAGAGGATAGCGAGACACCACGGTCGATTCAGCGGAATAGCCGGCCCTTGTCTTCCGGAATAGACCGCGTATGATACACCGAAGCCAACCTGAGGACCGCTCTATGCAATTTGATGAACTTGATCGCCGTATAGCAAATTTCATGGATCGATTTGGGGTTCGTGGCCTCCGCATCTCACTCGGCATTGTTTTCATCTGGTTCGGTATTTTAAAGCCGATGGGTGTATCCGCTGCCGCCCCGCTGGTGATCGCCACCGTCGACTGGATGCCCGTCTTCGCGTCCGAGACCTGGCTGGCCATCATCGGCTGGTGGGAAGTGGTCATTGGGGTTTTGTTTTTATTTCATCGCACCATACGCTTCGCGATTGCCCTGATGCTCCTCCAGATGGTGGGCACCTTCATGCCGCTGGTGCTCTTGCCTGACGTTACGTTTCAGGCCGGACGCATTCCCTGGGGTCCGACCATGGAAGGGCAGTACATTATTAAAAATCTGGTAATCATCGCGGCGGCCTTGACGATTGGCGGCACGGCCCGAAAGGGCCTCGCGCAAAGGTGAGGGGCAACCGGGAGCACTAGCTTGGGTCTCTGACCCGACGGGATTCAAGCATGTGCGTATAGTCAGAGACCCAAGCCTGTTGTCTGACAAATGTTTTACAACTTGCGGCTCCCAACCCAAGCCCATCGAAGCTTTAATAACGGAGGTGAGGTCGATAATAACGGAGGTGAGGTCGATCGGTCATAACCCTCATGCAGCTAATGCAACAAGCCTACAGTTCGCCATCGATTACACCGAGTTTCTCCAGGCGCGCAAACAACCGGATATGGCCATGGTCCTGCTGGAGACGTTCTTCCTGAAGCTCGACCTCGATCGACTGCCCCATCCGACCGTTTACTTGCATAGCCGCTTTCGGCCGCCCCCACGGGGAATCGAGGAGGAGGTGTTTTGCGAAAGAGCCTGAACATCTATCAACCCTCAGAAGCCCTTGATGCATTGATCGGAAAACTGCGCGATGCACCGGAGCCCCGAGTCCAACGCGTGCTCGCAAGCATCTATCATCAACTCCAGAATTTCGATCAGGCCCTGGCGCTTGAGGTGGACTACATTCAGCAGGGCGCGTTCACGCCCTCAGCTGCCGCGATCCGAAAAGGTCTGGTCTACGCGGCCCATGGTCAGCACGCGGAGGCCGTGACCGCTTTTAAGCCGCACGCGCCATGGAAATGGATGCAAAGGTAAATCTTCCCGTGCGTATCATCTTCATGAAAATGAGCATAGACCCAGTCTCCTGTCGTGGGCAGGTCCAGCGTGAATTCAGCCGCAAAAAGCAGGGTTCCGCTGAGCTCGGCGAAAACATCTCCGTGCCCTTTGGTGATGATGTAGCTGTCTTTGTGTACCGACGTGACGCGCGCAAGTTCGTGGATGGCCATCTTATCGGCTTCAATCCGATCGTTGAACCAATGGCCTAAATGGGTGAGTGTGTTGGTCATGAGCGGGACGGTCCGCCTTCTTCCAAAAACGAAATTCCTGATACGTGCTTACACGATGATGATCCTCCTCTCTTGAGTAGATAAACCACCTGAAAGTTTCCGCATTGAAATTGGCTGGATTGTCAAAGCAGGCTAGCGTAGCGCTACGGAACACGTACGATTTCAAGTAATGGCTAACGAAACGCATAACCGCCCGGCGCTCCTGGTTGCCGAGGGCGTGAAAAAGCAGTTCGGCGGGGTTCGCGCCCTGGTCGATGGCGCGTTCACCCTGATCGCAGGCGAGGTGCATGCCATCATGGGTGAAAACGGCGCGGGAAAAAGTACCCTGGGCAAAATTCTTGCCGGCGTCTTTCCCGCGAGTGCGGGAACCCTCTTGCTCGACGGGCAACCCTTTGCGCCTACGAATCCGCGCCAGGCTCAGCAGCTCGGCGTGGCCATGATTTTTCAGGAGCTGGATCTGTTTCCGCATCTGAGCATCGCGGAGAATATCGTCGCCGCCAATCTCGCGTATAAGGAAGGGGTGTTCGCGAAGCGTGCGGCGATGGATGCCTTTTGCCGGCCCTTCCTGGACAAGGTGGGTTTGCTCGCGCCATCCAATACCCTCGTGGCCAAGCTGCCCATGGGCGATCAGCAGCTGGTGGCGATTGCCCGTGCGCTGAGCATGGATGCGCGAATCATCGTCATGGATGAATCGACCTCAGCCCTGACCGAAGACGCGGTGGAGAATCTGTTTGGGGTCATTCGCGACCTGAAATCCATGGGGGTTTCGGTGATCTACGTTTCCCACAAGATGGAAGAAATCTTCGCCATCTGCGATCACGTGACCGTGTTGCGTGACGGGGTCACCGTTGGCTCGCATCCCACCGCGGACACCACCATGGATGAGCTGATTCGCCTGATGGTCGGCCGCCCGATTGATCGCAATGCGCACGCCCCATCGCACAAGACCGGGAAAGAGGTCCTGCGGTTCGAATCCGTAAGCACCCATGCGTTGCGGCAGGTCTGTTTTGGTTTGCATCAGGGCGAGGTCTTGGGCATCGCGGGCTTGGTGGGTTCCGGACGAACGGAAATTGGCCAGGCCTTGTTTGGTCTGGATGCGATCGTTTCCGGTGCGATGTGGCTGAACGGCCAGGCGTATACGCCCGGGGCTCCCGGGCAGGCCATCGCGCAGGGGGTCGGACTCGTCCCCGAAGATCGCAAGACCATGGGCTTGATGATGCAGATGAGCGTGCGGGAAAATGCGACCCTGTCGGCACTTTCACGTCGAGGAAACCGCGCAACCGATTTAACCCAAAACGGGTTCGTCCGGCGCACGGCCGAAGCCGAGCTGGATCAACGCATCGCGAAATCCACGCGCTTAAAGGCGGCCGACCCGCGC
>JBLIND010000271.1:0-9060 GCA_047639095.1 Candidatus Omnitrophota bacterium
AGCTTCATCACCGGTCTCATAACCGGGAGGCGTGTATACCTGCATTTCCCGAAAGCGCTGGATCGGCTTGGATTGATACCCGTGATAATGCACCGTCCCGTGCGGCACATCCTTAAAATCGTGCACGGTATCCCCCGGGATATAGAGGATGCTGGTGCGCGGCGAACGCATGGGTTTGCTCTGCATGTTGCCGGGATCCACCATCTGCATGCCATCCACGTTCAAACTGTATTCATAAACGCCTGGAGGAACCGGGTCCAGGGTGGTGGACCAGATACCGTTCTCATCCCGGGTCATCGCGACTTTGCCTTTGGTCATCTGACCCGAGACCGCCACCTTGGTCGCCTGTTGTGCCTGCACCTGGAAGGTCACCTTGCCATCCGGATGAATGATCGGTGAAACAACGGGTGCCTGTCGTGCGGGAAGTTCACTCACGAGGGCAAGCACCACCGCGCAGGAGAAGTAGATCGATTTAAGCATACGTATTCCATATCCAAGTGAAGGGTTAACGACCTGTACCGTGACGAAGAGGGACCAGAGGCGTCAACAGGATACGGCACGTGAAAACGATTCATGACTTCGGCCCCACATCGGCAACATGCCGCGTGACAGTCGGGTATAACGTGCTAGGCTCTCAGCAACTCATTGAAAGGACCCGATATGAAACTTCCCTTCCGCATGTTCACGGCGATGGCCTTGCTGATTAACTCCCTGCTCCTCTCCTGCACCGTACGCGGTGAAACCAACGAGACGGCCCAACTGAAAAAAGCCTTCATCGATGGAACCGGCGAAGGCTGGCGCGCCCTCACTGAAGACGCCTTCACCCCCGTGAATTCGGCGGAGGACACCTGGACCTGGAAAGACGGCGTGATTCACTGCACCGGCAGTCCGGTGAGTGTGATTCGTACGAAAAAATCGTTTACGAATTTCGAGTTGGTCTGCGAGTGGATGCACCAGCGCGGCAGCGGCAATAGCGGCATCTTTGTCTGGACCTCGGACGAGTCGATCAAAAATCTGACCGAAGCGGGCAAGCCCGGCCTGCCGCACGGCATCGAGGTCCAGGTCCTCGACCTGGAGTACGGCGGTAAAAACAAAGCCAACTGGTACACCTCGCACGGCGATGTGTTTCCCGTAGGCGCCAACATGAAGCCCTTCCCACCGGTCGCGCCCAACGGCAAACGCAGCTTCCCTTCCAAAAATTTAAGCAAAGGGAAAAACGAGTGGAACCACTATTACATCCGCGCGATCAACGGCGAAGTTCGCCTCTGGGTGAACGGCGAAGAAGTATCCGGCGGCACCGATTGCCAACCGCGCACGGGCGTGCTCTGCCTCGAATCCGAAGGTTCCCCGATACAATTCAAGAACCTGCGTATTCGCGAAATCCCCTGAGCCAAAATGGACCATGCGCACATTCGCCACACGCTTCCTCGGCCTGTTCCGGTCGCTGGGACAAGCCGACGCGGCAACCAGCTCGCCGAATATTCTCCTGATCTTTGCCGATCATATCGGCTATGAAGCTCTCGGCGGTTATGGCGGCCAGGACTTCCAGACCCCGCGACTGGATCGCATGGCCGAAGAGGGTTTGCGTTTCACCCGCGCGTATACCAGCCCGGTCTGCACCCCCTCCGGTGTGAGCATGTATCTGACGCTCAAAGCCGAGCGGTAAACCGCCCCCTGAGCTCAGTCATTCCGCAGGGCCTCGGCCGGCGAAATTCGGGCCGCCTGGCGCGCGGGCAACCAGGAAAACAGCAGGCCGACGCTCAACGAGATCGCAAGTGGAACCCAGAATATTTCCGGGCCGATGTAGGTGGGAAAGGTCATCTGCTCGCGGAGCACAATCAAGAGTCCATACGCGCTGAACGATCCGGCCACCGCGGCAACCAGGGTCACCCACAGGGCTTCGAGCATGAAGAGGCCGTAGATATCCGCGGCCGATGCCCCGAGTGCCATGCGCAGCCCGATCTCGCTCACCCGCTCGCGCACGTTGGCGATCATCAGGCTCATTAAGGTCGTCCCACCGAGCAGGAGACAGAGCACGGCAATGCTGCCGGTGGTCAGCTTGATCAGCCGTTGCAGCTGGGCAATGCCCTGGATCAACATTTCAGCCGTGATCACCCGCACGGGACCGATCCGCGCCTGATCGGGTTGGAGCAGCCGTTCAATCTGCTGCATGCTTTCCGCGGCCGAGAGGCTGGAGGGATGGCGCACATAAACCAGGTCCACGTCTTCGGCCTCGGCGTACGGCGAGGTCGACCAGGTCGGTATAAGCGTGTGGGGAATGATGACCAAGGGCCCGGTTCCGGCCAGATCTGGACGCAGCTCCTGCAGCGCCGATCCCGAGACGCGCACGATGCCGATGACCTGCACCCAGGCCGGATGCAGCGAGATAAAATCATGCAGGTGAACATCATGTCGCTCACTGTAGGCCTCGGTGACCAGGCAGAAAGCCGAGCCCTGATGCAAGTCTGCGGCGTCCAGCATGCGTCCATCGCGCAAGCCCCAGGGACGCACGTCCAGCAGGGCGGCATCGCCCGCGAGCACCCGGGTCCCCGCGCCCCCTTCGGGTCCACGAATCGTATACGGCTTCACGCTGCTGAACATATGGTCCGGTAGATTTGCCCGCAGGCGCGCGAGATGAACCTGCTGCAAACCCGGCTGGCCGGCCTCTGAGGTGATGGCAAAAACATCGGCACCCATTTCCGCCGTGATCAGCTCCGCCTTTTCCGACAGCCCGTAAATCGTGGAAATCAAAATGGTCAAGGACAGCATGCCGATGGCGATGGCGAGCAGGGCCAGCAGGGTCCGCCCGGGACGACTCACCGTACTCTCAAACACATCGCGCAGGATCTTCATACGCCGACCTCCTCTCGCAAGCGTCCATCTTCGCAGACAAAGTGGCGAGTCGCATACGGCAACAAGGCCGGATTGTGGGTCACCAGCAGGATGGCAATCCCCTGCGCATGCAAGCGGCTCAAGGCCTGCATGACATCCTGTGCGGTTGCGGCATCGAGGTTGCCTGTGGGTTCGTCGGCGACCATCAAGCGAGGTGGATGTACGAGGGCCCGGGCAATGGCGACCCGTTGCATCTCACCTCCAGAGAGCAGGCGTGCCTTCTGATGCTTCACCTCACTCAAGCCCAACTCCTCCAGCACCGCATGGGCGCGTTCCAGCGCCCCCTCTTTGAGGTAGCGAAAACGGAAGAGTACATTGTCGAGCACGCTGCGATGCGGGAGCAGATGAAACTGCTGGAAAATCATGCCGATGCGATCCCGACGAATCATGCGCGCACGTTGGGCGTCCTCCGGACCGATAACTTCCCCGTCAAACACCAATCGACCGCGCGTCGGCACATCCAGCAAGGCGACCAGGTTCAAAAGGGTGGTTTTCCCTGAACCGGACGGCCCGGTGATCACACAAAATTCGCCGGCATGGATATCGAGATTCACGTCCTGGAGCACGGTCCGCGGGCCCCGCGGCGTTTGATACGTCTTGCAAAGCCCTTCCGCCCGCAGGATCAGCTTGCTCATGGCGCGGATACCCGGTCGTCCGGTGCCAGCCCTTCCAACACCTCGAAATGCGTGGCGTTGCCCTGGCCGATTCGGATGGGAATCGTCTCTACGGTATCGCCCAGGGCTTTGTGCACATGCGCCTGGCCGCCCTTCCAATCGACCAGGAGCCGGGGAATCAACACAGCATCCAACTGGTGGGCCGCGAGCACCTTGGCGCGAGCGGACATCCCGGAACGCAGACGGGGATCGTGCGCATCGAGTCGAATGGTCACGGTAAAATATTTCTGCCAGGCCGGCTGTCCGGACACGGAATGAGCCATGGTGCCGATGGCATCGACGTTGCCCTTGAGCAGCACATCCGGAAACGCGGCCGGGGTCACCTGGGCGATGTTGCCCGTGTTTACCTGGGAAAGCTGGGACTCGGGCACTTCACAACGCACCACGAGATTCGACATGTCTGCAAGGATCATGAATTTCTGGTTTCGGAAGACGGTATCGCCGACGCGGATCGTCCGATACGCGCCATCGATATGCAGCGGCTGATAGACGACCACGCCGGGACGATCCGCCACGATCCGACAGGCATCGATCTGCTCCCGGGCAAGTTCTACTTGTTGACGAGCCGCATCCAGGGTCGCCTGGGCCCGGCGCAGGCTGCCCGGATGCAGGTAGCGTTCGGTCAGGGTGAGACGACGCTGCAGGGCGCCCACGTCCTCCTCCGCGCGCAAGACCTTGGCCTGCTGCTGATTCAATTCCTGTTCGGAAATCAGATCCCGCGCACGCAGCCCGCGCGCGTCTTCAAGAAACTGCTTTTCCGCGCTCATACTCGCCTCGACATCGCGCAGTTTGCTCTTCAATTCCGACAATTGAAGCGGCAAATCCGCCTCGCGCAGGGCTTCCAGTTCCGCTTCGGCCAGGATGAAATCTTCCTGCAGGCCGAGGAGCTCACGCAGCATCGCATGCGGGTCAAAGGCCGCCAACAGATCGCCGGGTTGTACCTGCAGGCCTTCGGGTGCAAGCTCGGTCAGCGTGGCGCGATCGCTCAAGCTCGAATAGATCGGTTGCTCATCGCGCGATTGGACCACCCCTTCGTGCTGCGACCAGACCACCAGCTCCCCGCGTTCGATACTCGTCCAGGCCGTCGAAGCAGGCACCGCATCCGGGGTGCGCGCGAACCAGAGGAAGACCAGCGCCGCAACGATCACCCCCAGCATGGACAGGCGCTTAGTCATCGCGTTGCAGCTCCGACAAGGGGATGGGTTTAAGTTCCTCCGGCGATTCCACCAGGGTACCCATGGCGGCCAACACCCGCCAGGTGGAGAGGCGCGTTTCCGACGCAGACGTATACGCGGCGGTCTCCGCGTTCTGCAGCGACAGCTCGGCATCCGTCACGGAAAAGTTATCCCCGCGGCCCAGCTCATACAGCGCGCGGGCGAGCTCGAGTCGTTTGTTGGCCAGCTCCAGGTTGCGCGCGGTAATGTTCACATCGGCCTGGGCACGACGATAGGCGCGGATCGATGCCCGCACTTCCCGGCCCACCTGGTAGCGCTGGTTTTCGATATCGAGCGCGGCCTGGCTGCGACTGCTGGTGGACTGACGGATGACGGCCTTCTCATCCCGGACATCAAACTCGCTACCGAGCCGCAAACCGGCGAACCACGCGTCGTCTTGCAGGTCGAAGGCCCCCCCACCCACTTCCGGACGCATTTCATACTGGGTGGTCAGCTGCAAATCGGGCCAGACCCTTCGCTGGGCAATGGCCAGCAGGCGATCGCGATCCCGATAGTCATCCAGGGCCTGCGCATAGTCGAGTCGATGATCCAGGGCAAGGGTTACCGCCTCGTCCAGATCGGGCAACACCAGCTCGACCGCACGCGGCGGTTCCAGGCTGAGTTCAAGGGGCTGCCCGGCGTTCACGAGGTCGGCCAGGTTTTCGATTTCGGCCAACATCAACTCTTCATCATTCTGCAGCCGGACCTGCGCCTGGCCGCGTTGCAACTCCACGCGCAAACCGGCGATCCGATTCTGCTTTCCCTGCTGCTCGCGCACCTGGCTCAACTGGAACAGGGCATCCAGGCGCTCACAGGCCCGGCGGGCGCTCCCAATCCGTTGATGCAGGAGAATGATCTGTTCAAAGGAGCGCAGCACCTCGAGCATGATATCTTCCTGGCGCCCCTGCAGAGCGCGACGCGTCGCCCGGAGATCGGAATCGGCCTGGAGGATCGGCTCGAGGGTAACCTTCCGGCCCATGCGGCGAAACAGCGGTTGTGAAATCTCAAACCGGACACTCCCGCCTTCGACGGTTTCGTCGTCATCGGTTTTGCTGAGTCCATACCCTGCGCGGCTGCTGAGTGCCGTGCCCCAGGGCATTTTTTTCGAGAGGTTCAGGCCGTAAAACAACGTTTCGTTTTCGCGTGAATAGACGGCGTTGCCATCGGGCTTTAAGGTGGTGAGCAAGTCGTTGCGGCGGAGGACGGCTCCCAGCTCCAGTTTGTCGACCTGCAGGCGCGCGCCGAGAATCTTCCGGTTGTTCAGCAGGGCCAGATTGACGGCTTCCTCCACATCGATGGTGCGTGCTTCTGCCGCGCAGGTCATCGCGACCACGCCTAACCCACACATTATCCAACGACCGACCATGGGGCATATGTATCAGGCTGCTATGCGAAAATGCGACCAAAAATCCGTTTTCCGATGATCGGAAGCCTTTTTTGGAGGCGTTCCTATCATCGGAAAACCGCCCGCGGGTTTAGAAAGTCGACCAAGGTCATAAAAAGCGGGTGCCACCGGCTCGAAGGCCGATAGCACCCTGCATCAGGGTTGGGAATGTATCTGGGTATTTTGGGTATTGGGTAAACCGGTTGATCGGCATGCAGGCCAGGACGCTGGTCACGCCCATCGGCGGTTATATTTGTACGCAATGCTGCCGTTGATGAATCAGGAAATTTCGCAACTACACAGCCACCTCGAAAGGTGGATGGGCCGCCCAAGCCCAAATCGTGTCCCCAAGCATATTTCCGGATCCAGCTAGTGTCTTTCTGTTAAGCCGCAAGCAGCTCCTCAAGTCAGTAATTGAATCGACAGCATAACAAGCGGAGAACATGCCAAACTCGGGTCAGCCTGCCTGCGGACCAGAAACACAAAAGATACCAAATAATCCCCCGGTGAAACCTTCCAAATCGTACAGCCAACAGGTCCCGGTCAACAACGATGGGCATCACCTGGCCGGAAATCGGAGCGCGCCTAGCCCTTGAGTCATCGTATGGATACCCAGGGCGCCCTAGATCGGCTTGCGGAATGCCCGCCCTTATTCACGAGGATGGCTCGAAACGTAATGAAGCATCCCTTTCCATTCGACCCCGGCGCTCGAATCTGGCATGCAAGCGCGCGTGAAAACCTATTTTCAAAAACCACTACAGCTCGACACCTTGACGATCCCCAACCGGGCCATCCTCTCGCCTCTGGCAGGGGTAAGCGATATTCCTTTCCGGCGCATCTGCCATGAATTGAATGCCGGCCTGGCCTATGTGGAGATGCTATCCGCACCCGGCGTTATGCACGGCAACCGCAAGACGAACGACATCGTGCAGCGGCATCCGGCGGAGCCACGCTGTGGGGTTCAGCTCACGGGACCGACCCCGGAGAGCATCGCCACCGCGGGACGCATGCTGCTCGAACGGGGATTCGACACCATCGACATCAACATGGGCTGCCCGGTACGCAAGATCGTGAAAAAGGGCTGGGGCAGCGCGATCCTCAAAGAGCCTGATCGCGTCGGCGCGACCATGGCGGCGCTGAAGGAGGCGGTCGATGTACCGGCGACAGCCAAGATCCGGCTGGGCTACACCGCAGAAACCATCAACGTGGAAGAAATCTGCACCATTCTCGCCCAGGCTGGCGCGGTCATGATCACCATTCACGGTCGGGTCCGTAGCGACCGCTACAACCAGCCCGTACAATACGATATGATCAAGCTCGGCATCGACGCCGCGAAAAAGGTGAACCCCAATGTGATCACCGTCGGCAACGGCAACATTTTCGACTACGCGACCTCGGTGGAGATGCAGGAGAAAACCGGATGCGATGCCGTACTCGTCAGCCGCGGCGCCCTGGGCAACCCCTGGGTCTTCAACCAGATCATCGACGGCCACACCGTACATCCCTATGCCGATGAATGGCTGGATGTGGTCCTCCGTCATCTCGATTACCACATCGAATTTTACGGTGATGCGCTCCACGCGACGGTGATGTTTCGCAAACACCTGCTCTGGTACACCTCCGGCTTTCCAAGTGCGCGGAAAATGCGCCCGCAACTGAGTGTGGTGAAGGACATCGCAGAAATCCGATCCATCCTGCAAAGCTATGCCGCTACGATTCCCAAGGACCTCCAACGCTTCCACAACCTGAACGAAACACACCTGCGGTCATCGCAGGCGGAACACGATCCCAAATACGAAATGGATCGCGAGCTCGATCGCGGCGTGGGCGAAGAAGGCGCTTAGCCCTGGCGTGAAGCGAATTCGGGGTAGATAACAAAGACCCATTCCCTGTCCACGCAGGTCTTCCCTGCGCATTTCAAAGCTGATCAATGGTCCTCATTCCTGGCAAAGGCATGAAACCGACACAGAAAAACTTTACCCGGCTTGAACCTCGTGCGGGCATCCCCGCACCAGCATCGCCCTGCGAAATCATACCCGCGTTACCAAACAGCCCATGACGAGGCGCGCGGATTGGACCAAGTATGCATTTAATCGGACCATCCTGCACCATTCGGACTCGCGCAGCCAATCCCCCGGGCAGGCGCATCCATTCCGTTGGGATAAAACCCGAAAAATGTCCGAAAGATCCGTAGGCCAAATACGGACAATAATCAGAGATCGGTGTGAACATTGCTTGGTCTTTCTCTGTACCTTACGTCAATGGTAACCCTCGAACGCCTTATGATGAAATATGTGATATCCTTTTTTTCCGTATGTCTGCTCGGCCCGCTGAGTCTGGCTCAGGTCTTCATTCAGGACACCTTGACCGATGGCATCGTCGTATTCGAGGCCCAGGACTTTACCCTCAACGAAGCGAGCGGCGCCCACGCCTGGGAGCCCGTTACCCTGCCGCGGGGGGAAACCGCCATGCACGCCCTGCCGAATGACGGCACCGTCATCAACGACAACTTTATCGGCACCTCCCCTCGCCTGGATTACCAGGTGGCGTTTAATCGGGCGGGCACCCACTACGTGGTCCTGCGCGGCTACGGAGAGAACAGCAGCGACAACTCCATTCATGTTGGCATCAATGGTCAATTCGTGGACACCAGCGATCGCATGCGGGAGAACGAATACGAACTCGGCTGGTCGAACGACACCGCGGACAACATCATCGCTTCGCTGGAAGTGCCTTCCGCAGGCGTACACACGATCAATATCTGGATGCGTGAAGACGGGTACTTTCTCCAACGCATTCTCCTGAGCTCAACGCCAAATTTTGTTCCACACGGCGAAGGCCCGCCACTCAGCCTCAAGCAAGGCGAGACCAGCACAGGATCAAATGACGACCCGCA
>JBLIND010000272.1:0-8940 GCA_047639095.1 Candidatus Omnitrophota bacterium
TATGCAAAGGGTCGGTCGGCTCCATGGCCTGGAGGAATTGAATCTCACCTTGACCGCGGTTACCGACGAGGGCCTTCGCCAGTTGGGAGGTTTGACCCAGCTGCGCGTACTGGGTCTGGCGTCCAGTCAGTGCACCGGCTCCGGCTTTGCACCGTTGGGAAAGCTGACCCACCTGGAGAGTATCAATTTCCATTTCACGCCCTTGAACGATGAAGGGCTGCGTGCCATTTCGGAGGTGGGCGTGCAGGGGCGCCTGTGGTTTGCGCACACGAAATTCACCGATGCGGGGGCTGCATCGCTGGCCAAACTTTCCGGCCTGCGTGTTTGCGGCATTGGCAGCACACATCCGCTCAGTTCGGGTGATGCCGTCGCCGCATTAGCGGGTTTGCCTTTGGAGGAGCTTTCCCTGCTGGATCGTCAGGCAACGCCTGCAGGGCTTGCGCATGCGGCGAAAATTAAAAGTCTTCGGCGGCTGGATCTCGGGTATGCTCCGGACGTGGATGACGCAGCCCTGGCCGCCGTGGCGCAACTTCCTCACCTGGAAGAATTTCGTATCGGAGCCGCCCAAGCGGTGACGGATGCCGGACTCCTGCTCTTCACGGAAACGAAGCCGCTTAAAAAACTTAATCTGTCGGGGTTAAAAAATGTGAGTGAGACAGGGATTGCCGCCTTTCGCGCCGCGCGCCCGGATGTACTGCTTGAGTCCAAATAAATGAAAATCCGAGACCTGCATCATGAGTAATATTCAAACCAGGGCCGGGCTGCTGCCTCGCCGTCATGTGCTTCGCGGACTTGGCGTGTCGATGGCGCTCCCCCTGCTTGACTGCATGCGACCGTTTCGCGCCCGGGGAGCGGTCGTTCCTGCGGCGCGGCCTCGACGCAGCATCTTCATCTATCTGCCCAATGGGGTGAACACGATCGATTACCAGATCACGGAGGCCGGCGCGGGCTATACGATGTCGAAGACCTTGCAGTCTCTGGAAAAGCATCGCGCCCACATCACCCCGATCAGCGGGCTGTACCACCCTAACGGCCTGGGGCATCATCACAATTGCAGTCGAATCTGGCTGACCGGAGGCAAGCTGGGGCCCTCGGATCGCAACACGGTTTCGGTTGATCAGCTCATGGCCCAGGTGACCGCCCCAAAGACCCGATTCACATCGCTCCAGCTCAGTAATCGGGGCGGTGCACTTTCCTGGAATCCCGACGGCATTCAACTGCCCGCCCAGGGCAATCCGGGAGTGGCCTTTCGGGACATGTTCGAGGAGCCTAAAGGGGGCATTGCGAAGCAGCGGCGCTCGTTGGATCGGCAAGGCAGTATTCTCGATGCGGTGCTCGACGACGCCCGCTCTCTCGAACGCGAGCTGGGTCCGGAAGATCGCGGACGCCTGGAGCAATACCTCACCTCGGTTCGCGAAGTCGAAGTGCGCACCGAGCGCGCGGACTCCTGGCTCGATACCCCGCGACCGCAGATCGAATCGGCCACCAGCTCCCGCCTGAACCGGGATGTCTCCCAGCAGATGGTTGGCGAATATATACGCACCATGTACGACCTCATCGTGCTGGCCTTCCAGACCGACATGACCCGCGTGGCTACGTTCAGTACCGGCCTGGAAGGTCAAGGGCTCGCCATTCCGGAAATCGGAATTGCCCAGGATCGGCATTCGTTGTCGCACCACAACGGCAATCCCAAGTTGATGGCTGACCTGACCACGAGTGACGCGTTTAATATTCAGCAGTTCAGTTACCTCGTCGACCGACTGCGGGCCGTGGAAGATGCCGATGGACCGTTGATCGAAACCACCATGGCGCTCTACGGAAGCGGGATGGCCTTTGGTCACAGCCATGGAAATGCCAATCTCCCGCTGGTCCTCGCGGGAGGCGGCAAGCTGGGGTTCAAGCATGGTCAGCATCTCGACCTCAATGCCACCGCCGGCTTTGCGGGGTATGATCTGAGCCATCCACGAGAGCATTACCGGATCTGTTTTAAGCCGGTGAACGAGCGGGCGCATCTCAGTAATCTGTTGTTGACCATGGCCCAGAAAATGGGGGTTGAGCGCGAGCAGTTCGCGGACAGCAATGGGGTTGTGTCCGAGGTGTTGGCCTGATGTTCGGGCTGAAGTGCCTGCTGGGCTTGTTGATCCTCTCGGGATGCTCCTTTGCCGAGGAGGTGCCGGATTACGTCCCCCAGGTGGGTGCTTTTCCGCCACCGCATTCGGGGACGTATCTCGCGGGCGAGTTGATGTACATGGATGTGGTCAATCGTCGCGGCGGCATCCGTCTGGATGGGAATCCTGGCAATCGCTATGACGACGGACCGCTCCACTATTTCGCCCTGCTCCCGTACGGCATGCTGTATGTTCACGGGGCTCCGGCAGAATTACGTGATATCCCCCTTGGTACGCATGTCCATGGCTATTTCTATGTGCCTCCGAAAGGGGAGGAGGAAACGATTCCGCCCTTGCCCGCGGAACAACAGAAGCACGCGGTCAAACAAAATCACGCGATCTCGCTGGAAGACGATTTCAGTTTCTACCAGCGTCGGGGGCAGGCGTGGAAAATTGCTTCGATCGATCTGGATCGTGGCAAACTGGCGGTCATCCCTGAGGGTCCGCTGGCGGAAGACGGAATCAACAAGGCCTATACCTTCGATATCGATACGGTCACCCGCGTTTGGAAAAAGCGCGCCATGGTGGATCTGGAAGACCTGGAGCCCGGTACGCGGGTCCAACTCAACCTCGCCTGGTCCATCGGCTGGCGGGATAAGGAATTCGGCGTCTCGGATATATGGCTAGATGAAGAGGGTCGAACCTTTGCCACGGAGCTCCAGCGTCGGCGTCACATCCGATACCAGAAACAACGTTGGGTTCCTGGCTGGATCGATGCGGTCGAACACAACGACTTTGGCGGTGGTTTCGTGACGATCACCTTTTTCGGTGGGATGGACCCGAGTCTGTACCAGGCATTCAAGGACCAACAGGCCGAGGGTTTTGGCGTGGCGTGTTCGGAAAAGACCTTGCGCACCTGGTTTCACCGGGCTGACAAATTGATCGGCCAGGTCGTCGAATGGGAAGAACACGGCGAGCCCCCCCCGGGAAGCAGCGGGATCCAGATTCGCCTGAAGTTCAAGGAGCTGCTCGATGGCTACCGTCCCGGGAATATCGTTCGGCTCAAATGCAACGATTGGATTTTTGTCACCGTCCCGCCGGAAGAGCGCATGCACACGCTTGAAGGGCGTGACCGTTCATTGCGGATGGTGCTGCCCTGAAATTATTAACCGGAGAAGACGCCCATGAATCCCGCCTGTAAAATATTCCTCGTTTACCTCATCGGCCTGATCGGAAGCGTCGTCGCTGCGGAGGATCAAGCCAGCGTCATCGCCCCCGGTGCTCAGGTGGAAAAGCTCGCCGGCGGCATGAAGTTTACCGAAGGTCCGGTGTGGTTACCCTCCGAGCACAAGCTGGTCTTCTCCGATATCCCGAACAGCAAGCTCATGCAGTGGTCGAAGGCTGCGGGTCTGTCCGTATATCGTGAAAGCGAACAGGCCAATGGCAACATCCTGGATCTTGAAGGTCGGATTATTTCGTGTCAGCACGCTGCCCGTAACGTCGTTCGGATCGAGTCCGATGGCCGCATCACCGTGTTGGCCGCCGCGTATGATGGCAAACGATTCAACTCACCCAACGATGTCGCGGTTCGATCCGACGGGACGCTCTGGTTTACCGATCCCCCCTGGGGCCTGACGGGGCCGCACGAACTTCCGGGTCATTGGGTCTTTAAATGGGATCCGAAGACCGGAAAGGTCGAGCCCGTGGTTAAGAGCCTCGCCATGCCCAACGGGATTGTGTTCTCCCCGGATGAGACGCGCCTCTACATCGCGGATACCGGCGGGCATCCCCGTCATCCAGATCCGGCGTATCACAAACTTCCCGCTCGGATTCATTGCTATGCGGTCAATGAGCACGGTGTCCTGGGGGAGAAGTTGTTCGAGATCGAGGAAGGCAGCGATGGCATGGCGGTCGATGTGAAGGGGAACGTGTACACCACCCACGGTGGGAGCGTGCACGTGTTCAACGCGGACGGAAAAGCGCTGGAGCAGATCGACGTGCCGGAAGGACCGGCGAATGTTTGTTTGGGTGGCGATGATTACCAGACCTTGTTCATCACCGCCCGCACATCCCTGTACGCGGTGCGGGTCATTCATCCGGGTGCGAGGTCGGGAGCGCTTAAGTGAGATGGATCCGACGGACCTTGATGCTGTTCACCCTCGTTCCCGCATGGAGCGGGGCCCAAGACCTGCCGGACTTGCCCGAAGCGGTTCAACCTTTTTTTGAGGAACACTGCCTGCGCTGTCATGGCGCGAAAAAACAGAAAGGAGAATTTCGCATAGATCAGCTGATGCGGGACTTCACCGAATTATCCACGGCCGAACGATGGCATGAGGTGATGATCCGGCTCAATGCGGGCGAGATGCCTCCTGAGGATGAAGTTCAACCCGGGGCCGATGACGTGACGGAAGTGGCGGCTTGGATTTCTGGCCGCCTTCAGGAAGGGCGGGCGGCCCGGATGGCGAAGCGGGGTCCGGTTGTGCTCTACCGCTTGAGTCGCGAAGAATATGCACATACCGTATACGATCTGCTGGGTGTGCACTACGACCCCACCTTGCCCGGTCGTTTTAATGAGGATCCTCGCTGGCATGGGTTTGATCGTCTGGGCTCCATGCTCACCCTCTCGCCATCCCATATCACGCGCTACCTGTCCGCCGCCGATACCGTGGTGAGCCAGGCGTTTTCCGGGCAGGATCCACCATCGAAAACAGAGCGGGCCGAAGCCAACGATGGCAAGGCGCAGGAGTGGTTGTCGAACAATGATATGGACGGTCCCGTGCGCTGGTTGCTGTATCCCGGTCGACGCCAGGGACAGGTGCGCGCGAGTGCGCCGGGGCTGTACCGCATTCGCATTCAGCTCAGCGCCTTGCCTTCGTTCAAGGGGCGCCTGCCGCATCTCTCGCTCTGGAATGGCACCCTGAAACAATCTGTTGTTGGCCTGGACGTCTTTGCGCCCGAGGACGCACCCACCGTGGTCGAGTTGGAAACCTTTCTGCCTGCGGGAAGTTATGACCTGATGAACGAAACGCCCGGGCTTCCGGATGGCGGACGCAATTTGAGTGAAACCCAGGTGCCCTTCGTCAGCACACAGGATAAACGATTCATCAAGCCTACGGGCTATAAGCTTTACGACGAAGAGGGGCGGCCGATCTTTCCCTTGTTGATCGTCGATTGGGTAGAATGGGAAGGCCCGATCCTGCCTGTGGTTGACCGGGAAAAGCGCGCCGACTTATATCCCGCGAAAGAAGATGATCCGGCCGAGGTGCGCGCGGCATTGACACGCTTTGCGGAGCGCGCCTGGCGGCGGCCCGCGAGTGCCGTGGAGATCGAACGCTTCATGGACATCCTCTCGCGCGAGCGCGCGGCGGAGGAGGCGTTTCGCCCAGCGTATCAGGCCGCGCTGACCGGCGTGTTGACCGCTAAAAACTTTTATTACCTCAGCGAAGGTTCTGCCGCGGAAGATCGCGAGCTGGTGAACGATTGGGAACTCGCATCCCGCCTGTCGTATTTCCTCTGGAACTCCATGCCGGACGAGGAGCTTTTCGCCCTCGCTCGGGAGGGGTCCCTGCACCAACCGGATGTGCTCCGCCGCCAGGTGACCCGCATGCTCACCGATTCCCGGATCAACCGTTTCGTTGAATCCTTTCCACAGCAGTGGCTCCAGCTGCACCGGGTCGGCATGTTCCCACCCGATGCCGAGTTGTATCCCGACTATGACAAGTGGCTGGAAAAGAGCATGGTGTTGGAGAGCACGAGATTTTTTGGCGAAGTGTTTGAGCGGAATCTTCCCTTGCACAGCTTTCTGACCTCGGACTGGACCATGATGAATGCGCGGCTGGCGATGCACTACCAGATGCCTTTACTGGAATCGACGAGCTTCCAGCGGGTGGTCCTTCGCCCGGAGGATCACCGCGGCGGATTGCTGACCCACGCCTCGGTGCTCTCGTTGACGTCCGACGGCACCCGGCATCGACCCGTCCATCGCGGGGTATGGGTGTCGGAAGCGATCTTCGGCAAAACGCCACCGCCTCCACCACCAAATGTTGAACCACTCGAACCCACGCCGAGTGACGAGCCTAAGGCGACGATCCGCATGAAGCTCGAGGCGCATGCGACGCATGCCCTCTGCGCCTCCTGTCACCGGAAAATTGATCCACTGGGCTTTGCTTTTGAGCCCTACGACGCCATCGGTCGTTGGCGGACGCATGAGCAGGATCCAAGCGGGCAGGGCGAAGACCCGCCGGTCGATGCTTCGGGCGTATTCCCCGACGGACGCGCCTATGAGGGGCCGGAAGCCTTCAAGCAGATCCTGGTCAAGGATATCGACCGCTTCGCGGAGGCCTTTGTCGAGCAGCTCGCAACGTATGCGCTGCGGCGGGTGATGACCCTCGATGATCGGGAGGCCCTCACCGAAATCGCTGCCGGCTGCAAATCATCGGACTATCCGCTCCGGGAGGTGATCGAATCCGTTGTGTTATCGGATCTGTTCCGGCAACGCTAGCGAGCGTGGTCGGATTACAGTCGCGTTCCGTTGACCTTGGTCCAGGGCGTAAATGCACCCACGGCATGGACCTTTACGGTGCGTTTCCAGATCGTGTCGCCGCTGAACGCGAAGAGGGTGTCGAACGCGCGGCCGCCGAGGCAGACGGCGGTGACGGCGCTGTGATCGGGGAGGGGCAGGATGACCTGGGTGGGCCCATCATCGGCGGACACTTGAATGCCCGCGCGTGTGGCGATGAACTGCTGGCCTTCGCGGGCGTAACCGATCGATTCGGCACCCGCATTGTCTTGCCAGTCCTGGACGTGCAGCCAGAAGAACCGCTCCTTATGCGTAAGCGACCCGTCTTCGGTGATCTGGTAGCTGTAGACCCATTTGGAGTCGCCGTCGGCGACCGAAAGCAACCACTGATCGGGCCGATAGGCGAGGCCGGTAGCGCGCTTGAGTCCTGAATCCACCCGGGTCTTTTCGCCATCCCGGATATGCCACACCGAGCCCGTATCCTCGGCGTTACTGGTCACATACAGATCGTTATTGGGCAGGGCGAGAATGGCGTGTCCGGGCAGACCGTCCAGCACGAGGCTGGCCTTTCCGCTACGGTCATAGCACATGACCTTGCCCGACTTGCGGGATACTGTATAGAGCTTATCGTCGGCAGAAACGGTCAGGCCATTGGCCTGTGCGTTTGCGAACATACTGATCTTTCCGTCGAGATCGATTTCATGAATTTTGCCGCCCGTAGGATCGGCAAAAAAGACCTCACCCGCCGCGTTGCATGCGGCAGCAGTGATGCCTTGATACGCTTCGCTCACGATTTCCCACGATGCTTCGGGCACCAGCACATCCTGCGCGCGCGGGGCGCTGCGGCCGGCTTTCACTCGTTCGGGCCAGTCTTTCCAGAGATAGGCCATGGCCTCCTGCCAGAAATCCATGTAGCCGGCCACATGCCCGCCATCGATGGTGCGAAAGAAATAATCGTAGTCCGAAAATTTAAGCGCTTTATCCATTTCCTGGTCGAGCAGGTACCAGTCGCCCGCGCAGTTTTCCATGTCGCGCATCCCGGTAGTGAGATAGGAGCGAATTGGTTTGGCTTCAAATTTGCGTACGAGGGTCGGGTATTCGTGGCCCCCGCGAAAGGCGACGAAGCTGCCGCTGGCGGCGTACACCCGACTGAAGGCGTCGGGTCGCTCCCAGGCAGCGGTGAAGGCCGCAATGCCTCCACTGCTGCCGCCGGAAATGCAGCGATCATTCCCATCGGTCGACAGGTTCAGCGCATAGGTCTTCGCGATATAGGGCAGGAGCTCCTCGATCAGGAAGCGCACCTTGTTGTCGCCTACGCCATCGTATTCGAAACAGCGGTTCCGACGACCCTGAGTGTCCTTCATCGGCGCCGGGAGATGACCCGGGCGGACGAACACGCCAACCGTCACCGGCATCTCCTTGCCCGCGATCATGGTTTCCATCAGGATTTTTTCCCGCGGATTGTAGCCATCTGTTTTCACGTAGACACAGGCCGGTTTTGACCCGTCGTACTGGGCGGGAATAAACACCGTGACGTCGCGGATGGTGCCCGGGAAGATCTGACTTTCGGAAAAAGTGAATGATTTGATTTCGCCGGGCAGGATGGCGTCCTTTTCCAGGGCCGGCGCGACGTAGCTGGATGTTTCATCAGCAACGACCGGCGGAATCGGGCTGCCTGCGAGGGGTTTGATGAACCACTGAAGGTGCCGGTCGCCGGGTTTGTTCTGCCAGAGATCGATCCGGGTCCCGGCCTCACGCACACCGCCGAAGTGGTCGAGACCATTCAGCTTCGAGTGGCTGGGGGTAATCGTGTAGCTGCCATTTTCCTGCCGGTTCAAGGCCCATCGCTGCCAGGGCTGATCGCGATCGGCTTCGAGGATAATCGCGGCCCCGTTGCGGTCTGCCCCTTTGGCCGCGGCAAGTACCAGGGTGGTGCTGTAGGTCGGTCGAATCGCGTACAGCTTGTCGCCCCTGGCCTCGACCACCCACTTCTGATTTGCTTCAGAGGTGGGCTTTCCGATCGACACCACGGTTCCTTCAGCAACGCCCGCTCCAACCGCTTCGAGCACGAAGGTCGGTCCGCTGAGGGGGATGATGGAGAAGGCGCCCCAGTCTTCAGCGGATGCCGGGTTCGGCAAAACGCAGAGCAGGAGGGCGAGGAAGCGGTGCCAGGATGTGGGGTGTTTCATAGGTGCCTATCGTGCGTATAATTCGTACATGGTTGCCCGAAGAAGCGCCGCGGGAATTTTCTGGTTACCACGCATGTGGATGAGGGGAAATCTTCGGATTCCGTATGCCAGACCTCGTTTTATC
>JBLIND010000273.1:0-8907 GCA_047639095.1 Candidatus Omnitrophota bacterium
CAACTCCCAGTTCAAAAAACCACCACTACACAGAGTAACTGTGGAAAAAGCCCGAAACCGGCTGAGTTCTCTAGAGGTTTTGCAGAACCGAAATCGGAGGCGTGCAATCCCTGGCCCGATATTCGATCATTCAGCGACTCGGAATAAGCGAAATATCTTGTTGTAACTTCGTTTACTTTTACCTAAATCACTTAGATGTCTATCTCTCTATCCAAGGTCTTTTCGGGCGGCATTTTCGGGATCGATGCCTTTACAGTAGAAATCGAAGTGGATGCCGGTCATGGGGATCCAAAAATTGTCATGGTGGGCCTGCCGGATATGGCGGTGAAGGAAAGCCAGGACCGGGTGTGGACGGCCTTGCTCAACAGTGGCTTTGCCCCGCCTCCCGGGAAGACGACGATTAATCTCGCGCCGGCGGACGTCCGAAAGGAAGGTCCCTCCTTTGATCTGCCGATCGCTCTCGGCATGCTCGCGGCGACCAACCAATTGAACGAAGGTTCATTGGACAATTACACGGTCATCGGCGAGCTTGCGCTGAGCGGTGAGGTGCGCAAGGTGAAAGGCATTCTCCCGGTGACCCTGAACGCGCGCAAGGTTGGCTGCCCGCGGATCATCGTTCCCACCGCCAACGCCGAAGAAGCCGCGGTGGTGGAGGGCATCGATGTGTACCCTGCGGACAATCTCCGCCAGGTGGTCGAGTTCCTGAACGGAACCGATGAGATCCCGCGCAAGGAGGTCGACCTCGAAGCGCTCTTCGATGTGGTGAGTCAGTACGCGGTCGACTTCTCGGAGGTCAAAGGCCAGGAGTACGCGAAACGCGCGATCGAAGTTGCGGTCGCGGGTGGGCACAATTTACTCAAGATCGGTCCGCCGGGAACAGGCAAGACCATGATCGCCAAACGCATTGCGTCGATCCTGCCGCCGATGACCCTGGAAGAAGCGCTGGAGACCACCAAGATTCACAGTATCGCAGGAACTCTTCCGGCGAACCAACCTTTAATCGGTAAACGCCCCTATCGCTCGCCGCATCACACGGTATCTGATGCGGGTCTGCTCGGCGGCGGCGCCTATCCGGTGCCGGGCGAGGTCAGCCTGGCGCATCACGGCATTCTATTCCTCGACGAGCTGCCAGAATTCGCACGCAACGTACTCGAGGTCATGCGCCAGCCATTGGAAGATGGTCAGGTTACGATTTCCCGCGCGGCGGCGACGGTCACCTTTCCCTGCCAGTTCATGTTGGTGGCGGCGATGAACCCCTGCCCTTGCGGGTATCATGGCGATCCCCAGCGCGAATGCCGCTGCTCCCAAAAGCAGATCACCAACTACCGCAATCGCATCTCCGGCCCCTTGCTCGACCGGATCGACATTCATATCGAAGTGCCCTCCGTAAACTACAATGAACTCTCGAGCATGGAACCCGGCGAGTCGTCGGCGATCATTCGCGAGCGCGTCATCCAAGCGCGCAAGACCCAGCAGGCGCGTTTCAAAGAACTCCCGCACGTGCATTGCAACGCGAACATGGGCGCACGCGAATTGAACAAGCACTGCCTGCTTCAGCCGGAAGCTCAGGACATGATGAAGATGGCGATCAACGAATTGAACTTCAGCGCACGGGCGTATGACCGGATTCTGAAGGTCTCGCGCACCATCGCCGATCTGGCCGGCAGCGAGACCATCGAAGGCGAGCACGTGTCCGAAGCAATTCAATATCGGACCTTGGACCGGGAGTTGTGGTAGACGAGCCTCCCGAATCCCTCCGGAGGATCCAGAGACCTCGCGGGAACGAAGGATGATGGCAAGCTCAGTGGATTCTTTGGGACGGAATAAATCCCATACTACCGCTGATTCATCGGGCCTGGGTCAGGGCGGATTCTTCGGGACGGAGCAGTGCTCCATGCTACGCCGATTCTTCGCTAGCGCTTGAGGCGATAATACCGCCGGCGATGCGGCGATGCTCTGGGGTCGCTATACAAATACGGCCCGCCTCCGTGGCCTCATTCGTTTCAATCGTGATCCAGTTTTCCATGTCTTCGGACCGCTGCAAGAGCTTGGTCACACCAGCTGCTGATTGAAATGCCAGCATCGGAAGCACACGCTCACCCAGGTTTGCGATAGCGAGACGATTCGTCGCCGCAGGAAACGAGGCCTTCAATGGCATCCGAGAAACACAGGCCTGAGCACCGGATCCGACGGGGTCGCCGTACCCATAAAAAAAGAAGTTGGTCGCAGAAGGCGCATTCGTCAGCCCGACATAGACATAGCCATTTTCAGAGCGGATGGATTGAACGATCCCTTGGGGAGAATGTACGAGCGGCTCGGAAACCTCGCCTCGTGGAATCGTATCATTCGCCCATAACACTTGATGTGAAGTCACCAGGTTCGTCTGCCCGGACCAGAACGGAATTTGATCATCCACGGGCAGAAAATATCCCGGCGTATCCTGATACACAGAAGGATCGAGCACGGTGGCGAGCACCTGATCCAGGTAGTGCTTTTCCTCGGTCGTGAGGATGAAAGGCTTGTCGGAGGGTGGCTGCCCGAGCGCACATCGCATCGAGGCAGAGTATCAGATAGCGACCCGTCTGAAACGTTGTATGAATCGAATCGCGATAGATATCCGAAAGCTGCTCGAAAGGTCCAATGCCATTCTGGGCATCGTAAAAGACCTGGGCCATGAGCTCCGTGGAATACATCCGCCTGAACTCACGGTTCGGAAATCGTGTCTTTAGCGGGCTTACCAAGTCATCAAAATAAGGACGGCTGTGGCGCATCTGGCCTGCCGAGTCAGGCCAAAGGTATTCCGGTTCAAATCGGGCATGATCCGCCCAGCCTTCGTGCACAATGACCACCGCATTGGATTGCTGGGCGATCGACAATGACATGACGTCGAGATCTTCCTGCAAGTATGAGCGGTAGTGAAGCTGGAGCGAAAGAAAAAGGCGTGTCGGAGAACAGGTTTAAACCGGGCTGGACGTACCCGGAGCGGGCCTACGGCTGCCTATCATCGGAAGCATTTTTAAACGGTCATCCGATCACAGGAAACCAGCATTCTACCATGATGCGGCCTTGGATCTGCCCGATCTATGGCTTGAACGCATAGGGGAACGGTAAAAGTACCCACGCCCGATACGGGAATCCCTGATATTGCCTTCCTGCGTCACAATATGGCAAAAACCTGCCTTTTCGTGCGTAATAGTAGACATTCACATGATGCGCTTCTCGATAACATTATTGATCGTCCTTTCAAGTCTCACGACCTGGCTGCCCGCTCAGGTCATGGATTTTGAACGGGCGCCGATCTATTATTCGAAGACCGACCCTCAGGATCCGCTGACCAAACTCGATTTTAAAAAACTCCTCGTGCCCTGCCCCGATGAACGGACCTACCTGGAGCGGGTCCTCAACAAGCTCGAAGTCCCGCTTGAATCCCAGGTGCTGGTGTTCTCCAAGACCAGCCATCAAAACGGAAGAATCAGCCCGGACACGCCGCGCGCGATATATTTCAACGACGAGGTGTACGTGGGCTGGGTGCAGGGAGGCCTGGTGGAATTCGCGAGTTTCGATCCGGCCCTGGGCATGGTGTTTTATACCCTGGATCCCCGAGACAAACAGGCACCCACCCTGGAGCGGCCGCAAACCTGCCTGAACTGCCACGCCGGGTCGCGCACGCGTTATGTTCCGGGGTTGATGGTCCGTTCGGTGTATCCGGATGTGAGCGGCTATCCGATTCTGTCCAACGGGAGCTTCATGACGGATCACACGAGTCCCCTGCACGAGCGCTGGGGCGGCTGGTACGTTACCGGGTTTCACGGCGACACCCGTCACATGGGCAATGTCATCGCGGAAGATCTCGGCGACGAAATCCGCATGGACACCGCAGCGGGATCCAACATTACGGAGCTCGGCGGCCTGTTGGATACCCGACCCTACTTGCGTGACTCAAGTGACATCGTTTCGCTAATGGTGTTGGAGCATCAAACCTCGATGCACAACGCGCTGCTGAAAGCCGGACTCGCCATACGGCAGGGCGAATATAACCAGAAACGGCTCTATGCCGAGTTGAAGGAAATTCTCCCCGGCACCTATTCGGGATCGCTTGCATCCATTGCGGAAAGCCAGGCCACCCGGGTCGTGCAGCAGATCCTCTTCTGCGATGAAATGGAAATTGGCGACGATGGCATCGAAGGTGATGAAACGTTTCAAACCGCCTTCCAGTACAACAAGAAAACCAATACAGATGGCAAGTCGCTGAAGGATTTTCATTTGTATGAGCGGCTGTTCAAGTACCGCTGCAGCTACATGATTTACTCGCAGGCCTTTGAGGTGCTGCCCCGGCAGTTCAAGGAGATCGTTTACGACAAACTCTGGCAGGCCCTGACCGATGAAACGCCGGATGAGGCGTACAGCCATTTGCGTGACTGGGAAAAGGAAACCATTCGCTCGATTCTCGTCGAGACGAAGTCGGATCTGCCCGCGTATTGGAAATCCTAGTTTAGCAGCTCTTCGATCCCGGGCGTAAGCATGACCTTGCGGCGCAGCTGCTTGACGCGCGCAAACGCGTCCTCCGCGTTCAGCCTTTCTTCCTCCATGAGGTAACGGGTGACCAGCGCGGCTGATCGGCTGATCCCGGCATGACAATGCACGAGCACGCGTGGGTAGGTGTGCACGAGCCGACGCAGCTCGGACACCGCATGGTAAAAACGCAGGAGCGAATTCCCGGGTCCATCCTCCAGGGGCACGACCACGATTTCTTCCAGGCCCAGATCGCTGGCCTGGACATTTTTCATGCAGCCATCGAGACAGATCGTGGCGCGAATCAGATCGCGCTCCAGGGCTTCACGACTGTTGGCCTCCAACGTGTTCCCGATAAAGATTTTAGGTGCGACACAATCCATGGATCTACGATTGCGGACTCCGCAGGGATTTCAACGAAAAGATGGAGCAAGGGCTTCCAAGCCCGTGTCGCAGGATTTGGCTTCCAAGCTGAATCGGTCCACGAAGTGGACGCCAATCCAAACGGCTGGGAAGGCCATGTTCCTTTTCCCGCACTGGTGTTTTTGCATAAAATCCGGCAAGCTGAGGCCGTATATAACGCATATGGGGAGCCCCCCCCCCATCCGCACCACCATGAAAAAGACCCATTTCGCTCCGCTTGTCTGCCTGTTGACGCTTCTGTTGACTGGGTCATCCTATGCGCAAGATATTCCACCGGAACAACTTAAGTTCTTCGAAGAGCGCATTCGACCTGTTTTATCGGAGAATTGCTACACGTGCCATTCAAAGGATGCCAAGCGGTTAAAAGGTGGCCTCTACCTCGATACGCTGGAAGGTATGCGCCGGGGTGGTGATACCGGACCGGCGATCGTTCCGGGAAAAGCCGGAGAGAGCCTGCTCCTTAGCGCGATCAGCCATGCGGATCCGAAGCTCAAAATGCCGAAGAAGCGCTTGCCTAAGTCTGTGATCGAGGACTTCCGCACCTGGGTGGACATGGGCGCGCCCGACCCGCGCAAGGCGGCTCCAGCCCTCGTGGTCAAGGACGCGGTCGACTACGAGGCCGGTCGGGCGTTCTGGGCCTTCATTCCGCCGCGGCAGGTCGATGCTAAACCCAAGGACGCAAAATGGCCGCGCACGGAAATCGATCGCTACGTGCGCGTGGCCCAGGAAGCGAACGGTATCAAGCCGGTTGGGGACGCAAGTCGCCGCACGCTGATCCGGCGGCTCACCTTCGACCTGATTGGCCTGCCTCCGACGCCGGGCGAGACGCGCGCGTTCATCGAAGACACCCGACCCGATGCCGATGCCCGGCTGGTGGACCGCTTGCTCGCGTCCCCGCAGTTCGGCGAACGCTGGGGCCGACACTGGATGGACGTCGCACGCTATGCCGAATCCACGGGCATGGAACGCAACTACAGCTTCTCCTCCGCCTGGCGTTATCGCGATTACATCATCGATGCCTTCAACCACGACAAACCCTTCGACCAGTTCATTCGCGAACAGATTGCGGGAGACCTCCTGCCCGCAACGAACGCGGACCAGGAGAAGGAGATGCTTATCGCCACCGGCTTTCTCGCCATCGGGCCCAAGTCCTTGAATGAACGGGACAAAAAGATTTTCAAAATGGACATGGTGGATGAACAGATCGATGTCACCTCCCGCGCCTTCCTGGGGCTCACGGTCAGTTGCGCCCGCTGTCATGATCACAAGTTCGACCCGATCTCGACGCGCGATTACTATTCCATCGCGGGCTTCTTCACCAGCACCGCGACCCACTACGGGACCGGCGGCGGACAAGGGAATCGCCAGCCATCCAAACTCATGCCGATCGGTGAGGAAGGCGACCAGACCACCCAGGACCTGCACACGGCCCATGATGCCAAGCTGGAAAAGGTGCAGCAGGAATTTGCCCGCTTGCAAAAAAAGATCAAAACGGTCAAGAAGCCACCCGAGATGGTCAAGCAGGACTGGGTGCTCGAACAGAAAGGCCGGCAGAAGGAGCTCGGCAGCCTCAAGAAGCAGATAGACAGCCTGAAGAAGCAGAAGCAGCAGCTCCCCTCCCTCCCCATGGCCATGGGCGTACAGGATGGCCGACCGGAAGACACGCCCATTCTCGTGCGCGGGGACGTGGCCAAGCGTGGCCCCATCGCCCAGCGCGGTTTTCTCCAAGTGATTGCCCGCAATCAGCGGCCCGAGATTCCGAAGGATCAGAGCGGCCGGGTTCAGCTCGCAGAGTGGATTTCCGCGCGGGAGAATCCGCTGACCGCACGGGTAACCGTGAACCGCGTCTGGCATCACCTCTTCGGTCAGGGCATCGTTCCCACGGTCGACAATTTTGGCGAAACCGGCGAACGTCCCAGCAACCTCCCGCTGCTGGACCATCTCGCCTTGAGCCTCATGGAGCATGACTGGTCGATCAAACACCTCATCAAAACGGTCGTGCTCAGCCGCACCTATCAGCTCAGTAGCGAATCAAACGAGATGAATTACCAGGCCGATCCGGAGAATCGTACGCACTGGCAGATGAGCCATCGACGCCTGGATGCGGAAGCCCTGCGCGATGCCATCCTCCACGTTTCGGGCCAACTGACCCTGACGCCCCCGGTCGGCTCCATCGCGGCAAAGAATGGTGTCGAGGTCAGCAACGATCCGAAGTTTGCCGCAATCATCAACCGGGTTGATTTTACGCAGCGCAGCGTCTATCTGCCGATCATTCGCAACCTGCTCCCGGAAATGTTCAACACTTTTGATTTTGCCGAACCGAGCATCATCGTCGGACGCCGCAACGTCACCACGGTCCCCACCCAGGCCTTGTTCATGCTGAACAGCGAATTTATGCTGACGTACTCGAGCGCGCTGGCCCAGCGGGTGATGCAAGAAGCGGGCGACGATCCGGCTGCACGCATCGAACGCGCATACGCCCTCGCGCTCAATCGTGAACCGGTATCGGCCGAACGCGAAGAGATGCAGACCTTCGTTGGTGCACTCAGCGAACTGCCTGAATCGGATGCCTGGGCCGCAGCGGTACAAAGCCTCATGGCCAGTGCAGAGTTTCGTTACATCGAATAGTTTTCCCGGAGTCCACCTATGATCGAACCCACCTTTTCTCGACGCCAAGCCCTGCAGCGCCTGTCCACCGGCTTTGGATACATGGCCTTCTCCGGCCTGGCGGGCCAGTCTGCGCTCGCCAGCAACGCCCTGATGCCTCGGCAGCCCCACTTCCCGGGAAAAGCCAAGCGGGTGATCTTTGCCTGCATGCGCGGAGGCCCCTCGCACGTGGACACCTTCGACTACAAGCCCGCGCTCAAGAAGGACCACGGCAAAGTCGTTAAGGGCAATCGCAAACTCATGGCCTCGCCCTGGGCGTTCAACCAGCATGGCGAAAGTGGTTTGCATATTTCTGAACTCTTTCCCCACCTGGCGAAACAGGCGGACCGACTTTGCGTGCTCAACGGCATGTATGCGGATGTGCCCAGTCACCCGGAGTGCTTCCTCCAGCTGCACACGGGCAGCTTTCAATTTGTGCGACCTTCAGTCGGCGCGTGGACACTCTACGGTCTCGGAAGCGCAAACGAAAACCTGCCCGGCTTCATCACGATTGCCCCGCCCTCACGCGTGGGTGGTGCACAAAACTACGGGAGCGCCTTCCTGCCTGCAATTTATCAGGGCACACGCATCGGTGATTTTGGCAAGAAGATGAAGGATGCCGAGCTCAGCAACGTGAGCCAGCCGCGGCTCAGTGGCGCCCAGCAACGCCTTCAACTGGACCTCGTGCAATCCATGAACCGCGACCTGCAACAGCGCATGGCGCATAACGCGCAGATTGAAGGGGTCATCGAGTCCTACGAACTCGGTTTCCGGATGCAGGCCACCTTGCCGGAGGTCATGGACATCGGTGATGAGCGTCAATCAACCCTGGATATGTACGGCATCGGCAAGGGCCGTACGGACAACTTCGGCCGACAGTGCCTGCTCGCCCGCCGCTTTGCCGAAGCGGGCGTACGATTCATCGAGATCACCCATGCCAACTGGGATCAACACGGCGGCCTGAAAGCCAAGCTGGAAAGCAACTGCGGGGCAACGGATCAACCGCTCGCGGCCCTGTTGCAGGATCTGCATCAACGCGGCATGCTCGAAGACACCCTCGTGGTCTGGGGCGGTGAATTTGGACGTACGCCGCACGTAAAAAAGCAGGATGGGCGCGATCACAACAACACCGGATTCAGTTTCTGGATGGCCGGGGGTGGCGTCAAGGGGGGGATGACCTACGGGAAAACCGACGAACACGGCATCAAGGCGGTGGAGGACAAGGTGCACTTTCACGACCTGCATGCGACCATGCTGCACATGATGGGACTGGACCACGAACAGCTGACGTATAGCTATGCCGGCCGGAAGTTCCGACTCACGGAT
>JBLIND010000274.1:0-8906 GCA_047639095.1 Candidatus Omnitrophota bacterium
AGGTGGAGGCACAGGTGCAGTTGAACTCTTCCAGCAGGCGGTCGAGGTCTTCTTTTTTGTTCAAGTCGAGCGGCTGGGAGGCGAAAAAGGCCTCGAATTTGTTCAGCAGGATGCGGCCGGGCAGGGGGTCGGCGTAGAATTCATACTCGTCGATTTCCGCCAGGAGGCGATCCCGGGTGTTGTCGTTCACATGGTAGGGTGAACGGTGCTCGTAGGCGTAAACTTTTTCCGCGCCGATGTATCGGGCCTTGCCGTGGTAGTCATGGCGGATTTGAAAACATTTCTGCAGGCTGGAAAATTCGCGCAGGAAATTGGCCAGGATGCTCATGTCGACGTCCGTGCGCAGGAATTCCTTCACCGCGGTCATGCCTTTTTCGTACGAGGCCCGGTCGATGGTAGCTTCGGGGTACATGGTGTGCACGTAGCCGGTGTTGTTGGCTACGATGGTCACCTGTTCATTGCGCAAGGCCCGTTGCGCCTTATTGCTGAGCTCTGTACCATTAAACCACATGCGTTTGGTGACAATGCGGCGGTTGTTGGTGATGAGCCCTTCGTTGATATCGACAAAGTTCTGCGAATGGAGGGGGGTGGCCAGCAGGTAGATGTCTTCGAGCGGAATTTCACAGATCACATAGAGCGCGGCTGCGTATAAGGTGGAGAGGGAAACACATTCGCCCGCACCCACCCGGAAGCCTTCCAGATGCTGGAACGCGTCCATCGCTTCAACCGTTTCCGTTTTCCAGTAGGGAATGACGTCCGATGTGTACTTATCCAGGCCAAAGTGGCGCCGGATATCGAGATCGAAGTAGTATTTGTCCCCCTCGTAGCCGAAAAGGGCATTACTCCGGCTGAGGATGTCCATATCGATGAAATCTTTAAATCGGTCGATTTCGCGATCTTTGGTCGTCAAGCCCCAGGTATCGAGGTCCAGGTTGAACTCGTAATGGTCGATTATGAACTGTTTGAGCCTGAGAACCCGGCGATATGGGTTCATTTTGTCGACTTTGGCAAACCATGGATTTTCCTTCCAACGCCAGATGACAGGGGACATGATGTTGGCCAGCACGAGGCTGAACAGGAGTTCGGGAAAGACGAAAATTTCCATGTCGGCCAGGGAAAAGGCCGAGGAATATTTTTCCATCTGGTATCTTTTGTCTTCTTCTGAATGAAACATATTATTAGTGTAGGGAGGCTTCGTCCTAATTGTACGACGCTTTCCTGTTTTTTAAACGACTTTTCCCAATCAAGCGTATGAACGAAATAAATCCAGATAAGAAACCACCCGAGGGCTTGCAGGAACTGATCCTGGATTTGAACTTCGTCCCGAACTGGGCCAAAAAGGAGCCGGGAACCGTGGAGCATGTCGCCCCCCGGCGAGATGATCGGCGCTCGCGGGATGATCGAGGCCGCGGGGATGGACGTGGCGGAGGCCAGGGTGGACGTGGCGGAGGCCAGGGTGGACGTGGCGGCGGTCAAGGTGGACGCGGCGGACAAGGCGGACAAGGCGGACAAGGTGGACGTGGCGGAGGTCAAGGCGGTCGCAGTGGTGGCCAGGACAACCGAAGTGGAGGCCAGGGCGGAGGCGCAAGTCGCACTCGTGAAGGCGGTGGCGGTGGGCGCTCACAAGGCGGGCGCACCTACGAACCGCGTCCGCGCCGTTTGCCGGTACGGGTTGATTTTATTCCAGTTAAAGATCGGTTGAGCAAGGTGGTTAAGTTGATTCGTCAGTCGCGGCGTGCCTTTCCGCTTGAAGAGATCGCCCAGCGATTTATGGATGATCCGCACTTCATTCAGGTTAAATTCAATGTGAACGATCACGGCGAAGGACAATCCCTGAAGCTGTATCAATGCAAGACGTCCGGTATGTTGTTTACGGATGCGGGCGCCTGCGAAAAGCATGCGGTTGCGGCCTGCCTGGACGTGCACTTCACCCGTGAAGAACGCCCCATCGATCCGCCGAGCGGAAACTTCTTAAGCGTCGCCCGGTGTCGGAAGACGGGGGAAATCCTGGGCCCACCGAACCATCATTCTTATGCCGCCGCTTCGGAGCGCTTGCGGAGCACACAGTTTTCGCATCTGACCCCGGAATCCTTTAAGCGACAGATTGAAAATGTGCAGGATGCGGCCTTGGTCGAAGCCTGGAAGCAGCAATTGAGTGTTCAGGCCTTCTTTACCGAGGTCGAGCTGAAGGCGAAAACGCGCTCGGCGAAACGGAAGAGTGAGAAGAAGGCGCCCGCTGCGGAAGATCCCGCTGTTGCCGAAGATCCCGCTCTTCCAGCTGATCCCGCGGTACCCGCAGAATCGACCCCGCCGGGCGACGCAATACCCGCTGTGTCGTCCGAGGCTGAAACCCCTGCGGAAGCAGAGGTTGCGCCCCCGGTTGCCCCGGAAGCCGAGGCTGCGGCTCCGGAATCTACGGAGGCAGCCCCGGAAGCCGAGGCCGATCAGCCCACCGTCGCTGATGAGGAGCCCGCACCGGCCCTCGGCATGTCGCAGAAGGAAGCCGAATCGATCATCCAGGCGAAGTATCTGGGATCGGCGGTTCAGGAAGTCCGCAAAGCGATTTGCTCCGGCGTGGTCGCGCTGCACACGATGGATCCCCAGCTGCTCCAACTGGTGACGGATGTCTTTGAGCGGGAAAAAGCGCATCCCAAGTCCATCATTCTGGCTTTGCGGCCTGCATTTAAACATATGCATCTATACCTTTTTCGAGCCGGCGGGAAGAATTTCGTCACCGGGATACATCCACAAGCCCTTGAAGATCAGAACGTTGCGACAGAAATTCGGGAGGTTCTGACCTACCTTTCAGAACATCCCGGAAGCGATCGCAAACATTTGTTTGAGGCACTTCGCCCCGGAATGGACCCGAAGGGCGAGGAGGCCCGGTCCATGCTGACTTCGTTGCGATGGCTGGTCGACAATGGCCATGCGATCGAGTTTTTCGATGGCGCCATTGCCGTTCCCCGCTAATCCTTACAAACAGTACAGGTATTCACAGGCGCGCTGCCTTGTGTTTAATCTGTTAGATTATTGTTGGTTCCCGGACCTGAGCCATGGCAGAGTATTTCACCTTTTATGCGAATACCCGCCGTAGGAGTATGTCTACGGTTAAAGACTGAATCATGGTTCAAGATGCTAAAAAAAATGTCTTCCGCGCGAGTGAGAAGATGGATTGGGAACGCCACGAAGCGAAATACGTGGTGCATCCTGAGCAAGTCGCGCCTATCCGGGAGTTTCTGAAAGATTACTGCATCGCCGACCCGAACGGCACCGGACCCTTTCCTGAGTATACCGTAACCACCTTACAGCTCGATGATCCGAGGCTCACCCTCTATCACGCCAAAGAGGAGGAGGCGCTCTCCCGCTTCAAGCTTCGGGTGCGCACCTACGGTACCGTGCGCGGGACTAACAAGGTGTACCTTGAGATCAAACGTAAGATCAAAAATGTCGTGGCTAAATCGCGTGCGACGGTTCCATCGCAGCTCTGGGGACGGGATCTTCTGGCGACCTACGGTCCTCTTATCAATTTCAAGTCAAGCGGGGAGCGCGAGTGCTTCTACGAATTCATTCGGGTGACCAACGAGATAAATGCGGGACCGCGCTGTCTGATTCGGTATGTCCGGGAATCCTACTTCGGGGCCAACGACCGCTATGCCCGGGTAACGTTTGACAAAAATATACAATACCGCCCAACCCGGGAATGGGATCTTTGGCCTCAGGGAGGCCGATGGTGGCAGATCGATTCTGAGATGGGGATGAATCGTCCTTTCTCCGGGATGATTCTGGAGTTAAAGACCTATGATGAGGCTCCTGTCTGGATGATTGACCTGGTGAAGCAGTTCAATTTGACGCGGGTAGGGTTTTGTAAATATGCCGGCGCTATGCGCATGGAGTTATTGTTCGCCGGTGGCGAATTCACTGAAGCGAGCGATACGACGCAATACACCTGATCAGGATTGTTATGGACGAATTCATTCAGCCGCTCTCTCGAGGAGCAGAAATCAGTTCAGCAGAAGTCATCGCCGCGATGATTCTCTCGTTTATACTGGCGTCCACGATTTCCTATATCTACCGATATACCTACTATGGTTTGTCCTATTCCAGATCCTTTGTGCATACGCAAATTCTGGCCAGCGTCATTACGACCATGCTGATTATGGCCATTGGAAACAACCTGGCCCGCGGGATGGGGATTATGGGCACCCTGGCCATCATTCGCTTCCGGACACCGGTTCGAGATCCTCGGGATATCATTTTTCTCTTTGCGTCGATCGCGGTGGGCATTTCTGCGGGTGCGATGGTGTTTAAGATCGCCATGCTGGGTACGGTCTCTTTTTGCCTGGTCGCACTCTACTTGCATTGGTCACCCTTTGGTTCGCGCCGGGAGTTTGAAGGCCTTCTGCGGTTCATGTTGCCCAAGGCAACGGATGCCGAGCACAAGGTGCAGCAGCTATTCGATTCCTATTGTAGTTCCGTACAGCTCGTCGCCATGCGTGAAGCCGTACAGGGGGACGTGATGGAGTATGCCTACCAGGTGCGCCTGCGGGATCCGTCCTATCGCGCGGATCTCCTGGATGCCATGCACTCGATTCCGGATATCAATGAGGTTAATTTGATGATGCAACGTCAAACGGTGGAGATCTAATCGTGGCCAGCTCAAACAAACCGCTTGCCCGTCATCATCCCAAGGTGTTGTGGAGTCGCTTGAAAATTCGGTGGCCCTTTCTGCTCTGGATTATCCTCGCGGCCGTCTTCACGCTCCTCATGGATCATGTAAGTACCGATACAGCCATGCCTGGCGTCGTCGAAAAGATTGCCGAAAAAGTGTCCTCGACCAAGCTCGGCCGGGTGGATCGGATCCTGGTGGAGTCGGGCCAACGCGTGGAAATAGGAGACGTCATCGCCGTCCTGACGTCGGAACTCGTCGAAACACAGATTCTCGAAGAGCAGGCTGATATCCAGACCAGCCTGATGCAGGCGGAAGTGGAGAATATTCGCACGAGCGAACGTTACGACCAGCTGATCTTTAGCATCGAATCGGATATCCAGTCGCGTGAGTTACAGCTCCAGACCGGTCAAGCTGAGTTCCAGGTGTTGGAGGGCGAATTGAGCAGTCTGCAGCCCCTGATCGATGACAAGTTAATCAATCCGGAAACCCTGTCGAATTTACGCACGCGCAAGGAAACCCTCGCGCGTTCCGTCGCATTGTATCCTGCGAACATCACGCAATTAAAGAGCCGGCTGGACGAAGCCCGCGCGTTGAAAGCGGCCGCCCGGGCCTCGCTGGACATGGAGAAGTTTCGAGGAGAGCTGGAGCGGAGTTCAAACCTGGCCGCGTTGGAGCTCGAGCGTGGAGGCCTGACACTCAAGGCCTCACGTGCAGGCATCGTCACGGAAGTCATGCGCCAGGTGGGAGAAGTGGTGCAGCCGGGCCAAACCATCGCCACGATTCTTGATGATGACCCTACGCATGTGTATGCACTACTCGCCGAAAGACGTGCGCGTACGCTGGAAGCCGGTCGTGTGTATGTGGTGTATCCCGATTTTGATCCGGATAAGATGTATGAGGCTAAGCTAACGAAAATTATGCCGGAAATCATCGGCCTCACCCGTGCCGGCACCATCATGCCGGATCGCACCATTCGTGGGCGCAGTCTCGTGTTTGAAATCATGGATGATCATGATTTGTTGCCGGGGGAATCGGTGACCTTGCGAACCGACCGGTCCATGCTGATGAATCTGAAGGAAAAAGTCAGCTTCCTGATGCCGGACTCAAAGTAGGCGCACCAGTCGGATGCACTCATGCGCCTGGGTCCATGGTGAAACCGTCGCCGCCCTTGGCTTTGCTCGCATACATCGCTTTATCCGCGACCTCCCATAAAACGGCTTCGCTCAAGTCCGTGCGATGCTGTGAACTGATCATCCCCATGGAAACCTGTAAGCGCGCTCCATCCGGCCGTTTGATTGCCCTCAGGCCGTCCATGATGCGTTCGGCAAAGAATACCCCGGCCGCCTGGTTTGCATAGGGGAGGATCATGCCGAATTCATCACCCCCAATGCGACAGACGGTGTCGCTGGCTCGGGTCGCGCCCTTCAGATACTGGCCCAGAGCGCGGATCACCTCGTCGCCCGCGGCATGTCCATGCTGGTCATTCACCGACTTGAACTGATCGATATCCAGGATCGCCAGACAGAATGAAACCGCGTGCCGTTGCTCTAATTCAAGGGCCTGTTGAAAGGCCCGCTCGAAGGCGCTGCGGCCGGGCAGGCCGGACAGCGGGTCCACATCCCGAAGGGGAGACGGGTGAGCGAAATGCAACAAAAGGATGTTCAGGCCGTGCTTCAGGCAGGTGTAAAAGGATGCTTGCTGCTCATCTGTACGATTCGGATGGGCCAGCGCTCCGACGTTTTGCCCTGCGAGTTTCATGCAGCTCACACTCAAGTCATCGGCTTCCAGTTCGAAGGCCTGATCTTGAGGAGGGTGCAAGGCACGGAGTTGATCACTGATGGTGCTGGGAATGATCGCATTCAGTTTCAGCAAGGCCTGTTCGATGACGGATTCATTGAAGGCCGATCCGCAACAGCGGGCTTCGGCTTCGCACCAGTCGAGATAGAGCCAGGGGAATTGCGGAGTGGCCGAAAGCAGGGTCAACGCAAAGGCCGTCAGCGCGTGGGTGCGGGATTCGCATTGAATGGCCCGTTCCGTCGCCACCAGGATGAGCTCGTTGGCGGGCGCCTTCAATGTTCAGGGGGTCTTTGTTGGTTCGGAAGGCGTGTTTTTCTTGGGCCAGGTACGCCGCACTTTGCCTTCAGGCGTGATCGATGCATGAATATGCAGGCCCCCTTTGGCTTCGAAATACACCCAGTCAAATCCGGAGGCCACACACAGCTTGGCCAGGCGTCCGAGGGAGACGACGTCGGGATTCGCGGTGGTCAGGTCCATGGCGCGGCCCTGCTTATGCAGGGACTTCGGCGCGTGAACGCCTTCGGCCCGATAGACATCCTGCACTTTCAGTTTGCCGCCCGCCTGCTCCATCAACTCGACCAATCGCCGGAACGGGTCCTCCATGGCCCAGTGAAGCATATGATCATCTTCCGTATCGCCGGTGTCATTATCGCTTTCCCACCAGACCCGATCATCGTCGATATGGATCAGATCGCGCTTCGGATCAAATGAGACCTTATCAATGGCCTTGGAGATAGAGGTTTCCACGTTCGCCGGCCATCGTTTATTCAGGGGGAAGCTCGGAGGTTCATCCCGGAGAGGGAAGCTGTAATCGACGACTTCGACCACCGGTGGAGGTGGTGGTGCATCAGTCGGGCGCTCAACCAGGTCCGAAGGGGCCGGGAGCTGGACGTTAAAGCGTACGGTCTTAACCGAAGCCGCGACGAATGCGCATGAGCCGATGGTCAGGATCAACGAGCCGAGGAGAAACGCGCGTTCGTTCAGATTCATCCGACGGAGCTCGCGCCAGCTCAGGCTGAACCAGTAGAGGAAGAAATCACTTAGAACCGCGATGAATTCGCGTACAAATTTCATATTCAAGCTTGGGTAGAGGGGGAGCTGGGGTCGGACAGATTGCTCGGGCTATCCTCGTCTGAATCGGCCGATGCATCATCCTGCGCTTCTGTTCCGGATTCATCATCATGATCTTCCTCCGCGGGAAGAAAAGGCTTCCTGAATGCGTCGTCGAAATCAAATCCGCCGGTAAAGTCTGATATCTCGTCATCCTCTGTTTTGCCCAGGATCCCTTTGTCGACCATGGAAAAGACCATTTCTCCCACGTCGGCGCACTCCTGGATGCCCCACTTATTCAAAACGGTTTTGGTTAAGGGTCCATATTCCTGCAGGGCGAATTTGCGAATGCCATCCAAAAGCTCCGGCCCGCTTACGTGACGTGCCGGGCCTTCCAGGGGTTTGGCCATGAGTTTGATGGTAAAATCGAGGCCTTCGCGAACGAAGTGGTAGGCTTCTGCCGTGTATCTTCCGTCCTGGTGAATGATTTCATCCAGTGCTTCACCAAAACTTGAGCTTTTCATCCCGGCGATTATAATCTTCGAAACCCTGCTTGACCAGCGGGACCTTAAATAAAAAGGTGATAGCCTATGTATGTGCGCACAGTTAATTGGTTTCGGGTTTACGGTCTGGAGCTTAAGGCCTTGGGCGTATTACTCATCTTATTTGCCGTGGTGGTCGGCGTTCGGTACGCCTGTATGACAAACTGGATGGCGTCTCCGGTCGAGGCGCCACCGCGAGTGAATCATCCCAATTGATTACAGCTATGCGTTTGCTTAAAAAATTTACCAAGATCCTGGTGCTGGTTGCTGCGGGAGCCCTGCTGTTGCTTCTGCTGGTCGGGCAGTTCGCCCCACGGAAATACCTGCACACGATTTCTGTCACGCTCCCTTTGCCGGCGGCCGATGTGTACCGATGGTTGACCGATGTGGATGATATCCCCAATCGGCGCGCCCGGGTGACCCGCATCGAGTATGAGCCGGTCAACGAAAAGGGTTTTCCCGTTTGGCGTGAATACATGGAAAAGGAGTTCAGCATCTACCAGGTGCTGGAGATGGAGAAGAACAAGCGTTTTACCATCGAAACCATCACCAGTAATTTCGGCCTGCGCGGTTTGTGGGCGTACGTGTTGAAGGAGCAGGTGGCCGGGGCCACTACGGTGGAGATTACCGAGGAGAGCTACACCACAAGCCTGATCGACAACGTGATTTTCACCCTGCTCGGCCGGAAGTACACCCTGAAGCAGGAAGTCGCCTTGTTGAAACAATTTACCGAAGGTGCGCAGCAGCAATAGTGGCGCGTCGCTTTCTTGTCGGGCAACAAACCGCTCAGCCGTTCGTTCTGCAGGGGTGCACGAAACCACCGGAGATCCTATGAAGCGTTTGACCTT